>NZ_JBJACT010000018.1:0-158569 GCF_044778005.1 Mesorhizobium sp. IMUNJ 23033 | reverse complement strand
TCCTGAACAGTACCCGGGCTGCAGTCCCAATAGGTGAGAAGGCCTACATGCGGAACAGTTGCGGCCAGCCCTTGGCTGGCCGCAAACGGTCCAACGAACAGTGCCAGCAGGTAGGCAAGAGCGAAATGCCTTTGACGCATTGGATCCACCCGATCGGTTTCGGATCGGCAGCCGATGTCAGGACCCTTCCCAAATGATGCGAATTTCACGCTTCGCCGGGGCTGCTCATCCAAAAAAAGTCGTTACCTACATCCAGCACTTGGTACCCAAATATAGCGCTATTTGATCCACTCAGAAAGCGACACCACTAGCTGCTGGGCGGAAAGCGCGAAAGAGACGCACATGACCCCGTTTCGACCGCGCGAAGGTCAGAAAATGGCGTCGAGAACCGTCATTCGCGGATATCGCATCAAACGACCGTTGTTGGCGCTAGCCCGCTCGTGGCGTCGCCACCGACGATGTCCGCTCATAGTGATGGACGGAGCCACCGTGAACGACCGACAAGAGGCGCAAAGCGGTCATCATCGCCTGAGCCCTTCATTGGCAGCTTCGGGTCACGACGAGAAGTCCGCGGTGACGGCGCCGGCATTCTCCTCAGGTCTCGATCCGACGGGGTCGCGGGTGCAACAAGCTGTTGCACAACTCTGCTATCCATAACGCCCATGCCTGACCCGAACTACCTCACCCCTGAAGAAGTCATCGCTCGCTATCGCGGACAGGTAAGCGAAGGGACTCTTCGCAACTGGCGTTGCATGCGGATCGGGCCATCGTTCCTCAAGATCGGCAAAGCAATCCTCTATCCGAGCGGCGAGTTGGATCGCTGGGACAAATCGATCCTCGTCGTCTGCAGGCCCACATGCGAACCGCCGCGGGAACAGGCGGCACCGCCAGAGTAGCAGAGAGGCAGTTCAGTCGTTCCGAGGTCGCTGGCTAGATAGATAAGCGTTCGGAATCCGTGGTTGATCGGGACGTCAGAGTACTGAGCAAATGCGATCATGCCCAAGCGTGGAAGATCACCAGTGGTCACTCGACACACGCCCCAGTTAACGGCCCCACCTCTTCAGCATGGGCATGCAAGCATTTGATAGATATGACGAATCTGATCATAGTATTTTGATGCACAACCACCCGTCGGGCGACCCGACGCCGTCGCGCGCCGACATCGAGATGACCAAGCTGATCATCGACACCGCCAAACCGCTCGGCATCGCCGTCCACGACCACATCATCATCGGCAAGAAAGGCAACGCCTCGATGAAGGGCCTGCTGCTGATTTGATCCCGAGACTGGACGCGGCAAAGTCGACATTTTCGCCTCATCCACAACCGGCTCTAGAATTTCGATCGCAAATCAAGCTATGATGCCCGTGGCATTTCCCCGGACGGCTTCGCGCCCCTGGAATGCCGGGAGGAACGGGACATGGCCGTAGCGCTTGTACTCGTTTTAGTCGTTGTGGGCTCAGTCTTGTTCCACTTGCTGAGCCCATGGTGGTGGACGCCGATTGCCTCGAACTGGGACTACATCGACCACACCATCATCATAACTTTCTGGATCACCGGCGTCGTCTTCGCCGCCGTCGTTCTATTCATGGCCTATTGCGTGTTCCGCTTCCGTCATCGGGAAGGCAACCGCGCAGCTTACGAGCCCGAGAACAAGCGGCTCGAATCGTGGCTGACGATCGTCACCGCGGTCGGGGTGACGGCCCTGCTCGTCCCCGGCCTGTTCGTCTGGAGCCGTTTCGTTAACGTTCCTAGCGACGCGACCGAGGTCGAAGTCGTCGGTCAGCAATGGCAGTGGAGCTTCCGCCTGCCCGGCAAGGACGGCAAGCTCGGCACATCCGACACCAGCAACGTCAGCGCTGAAAATCCGCTCGGCGTCATCGCCAGCGATCCCAATGGCCAGGATGATGTCGTGGTCGAGGCGGCCGATCTGCACCTGCCGGTCGGCAAGCCTGTCAAGATGCTGTTGCGCTCGATCGATGTGCTGCATGATTTCTACGTACCGGAATTCCGCGCCAAGATGGACATGATCCCCGGCTCGGTCACCTATTTCTGGTTCACCCCGACCAGGACTGGAACCTTCCAGGTCCTGTGCGCCGAGCTTTGCGGCCAAGGGCATCCTTTGATGAATGGCGTAGTCATGGTCGATACGCAGGAAGATTATGTCGCCTGGCTCGGCGAGCAGCAGACTTTCGCGCAATTGTCGGCGCCCCAGCAGACAGGATCGGCAGATCCGGCGCCGGCAGGAACCGTCGCGCCGGGTTCGAAGATTTCGGCAAAGCTCGAAACGGTCGAGGCCCGCTGAAAGGACACGGAGGTGTTCCTATGGTCGATATCACGCCTGCAGATGCAGTCCCGCCTGCCGAAGTCGGGGAAATGGAGCTTTACCACCCGCACAGCTGGTGGACGAAGTACGTTTTCTCACAGGACGCCAAGGTCATCGCCATCCAGTATTCGGCGACAGCGACGGCAATCGGCATGGTGGCGCTGGTGCTGTCGTGGCTGATGCGGCTGCAGCTTGGCTTCCCCGGCACCTTCGACTTCATCACCCCGGAAGCCTATTACCAGTTCATCACCATGCACGGCATGATCATGGTGATCTACCTGCTCACGGCGCTCTTCCTGGGCGGCTTCGGCAATTACCTGATCCCGCTGATGGTCGGCGCTCGCGACATGGTTTTTCCCTATGTCAACATGCTGAGCTACTGGATTTACCTGCTCGCCGTTCTGGTTCTGGTATCGAGTTTCTTTGCGCCGGGCGGACCGACGGGTGCCGGCTGGACGCTTTACCCGCCGCAAGCCATCATGACCGGCACGCCAGGCGGCCAGGACTGGGGCATCATCCTGATGCTGGTCTCGCTGATCCTGTTCATCATCGGCTTCACCATGGGCGGCCTGAACTATGTCGTGACGGTGCTGCAGGCCCGCACGCGCGGCATGACGCTGATGCGCCTGCCACTGACGGTCTGGGGCATCTTCACCGCCACCGTCATGGCGCTGCTCGCCTTCCCGGCGCTGTTCGTCGCCTGCGTGATGATGTTGTTCGACCGTGCGCTCGGCACCTCCTTCTTCATGCCGGCGATCGTCGAGATGGGCGAACAGCTGCAGCATAGCGGCGGCAGCCCGATCCTGTTCCAGCATCTGTTCTGGTTCTTCGGTCACCCCGAGGTCTACATCGTTGCACTGCCGGCCTTCGGCATAGTGTCCGACCTGATCAGTACCCATGCGCGCAAGAACATCTTCGGCTACCGGATGATGGTCTGGGCGATCGTCGGCATCGGCGCGCTGAGCTTCGTGGTCTGGGCGCACCACATGTATGTCAGCGGCATGCACCCTTATTTCGGGTTCTTCTTCGCCACCACGACATTGATCATCGCCGTGCCGACCGCCATCAAGGTCTACAATTGGGTGCTGACACTGTGGCGCGGCGACATCCATCTCACCATACCGATGCTCTTTGCCCTGGCCTTCATCGTCACCTTCGTCAATGGCGGGTTGACCGGCCTGTTTCTCGGCAACGTCGTCGTCGACGTTCCATTGTCGGACACGATGTTTGTCGTCGCCCATTTCCATATGGTCATGGGCGTCGCCCCGATCCTCGTGATTTTCGGCGCGATCTACCACTGGTACCCGAAGGTCACCGGTCGGATGCTGAACGAGGCGCTCGGCCAGTTCCATTTCTGGGTCACGTTCCTCGGCGCTTATCTGATTTTCTTCCCCATGCACTATCTTGGCCTGGTGGGCCTGCCACGGCGCTACGCCGAACTGACCGACATGACGATAATGACGGAATCGGCCCACCACCTGAACTCGTTCATCAGCATCATGGCCTTTATCGTCGGCTTTGCTCAGTTGGTGTTCCTGTTCAACCTGATCTGGAGCATCCGCCATGGCCGCGAGGCCGGCGGCAATCCCTGGCGCGCAACGACGCTGGAATGGCAGACATCCGAAACACCGCCGGTCCACGGCAATTTCGGCAAGGACCTGCCGATCGTCTATCGCTGGGCCTATGATTACAGTGTGCCGGGCGCCAAAGAGGATTTCATTCCGCAGAACGTGCCGGGCTCCTTCGGCACCTCCAAGGAGCCGGCATGAGCGTCATCCTGGTCTTCCTGCTCGTGGTCGTCGGCTTTGTCGGATGGTGGCTTTCCCATCAAAGGCTGATGTCGAAGCCATGGCTGGAGCAAAGCATGGCCGGGGATTTTGTCGCCCTCGACCGCTCGGCGCTGCCGACGGCAAAGATCGGCCTCGGTGTCTTCCTCGCCGTTGTCGGCTGTCTGTTTGCACTGTTCACCAGCGCCTACTTCATGCGCATGGCGCTGTCGGACTGGCAGCCGCTGCCGCTGCCGCGCCTGCTCTGGCTCAACACCGGCGTGCTGGTGCTCAGCAGCGTCGCGCTGCAATGCGCCTCGGTCGCGGCCCGCAGAGGTCAACTGGACACGGTCAAGCTCGGCCTCGTCACCGCCGGGATCACGGCGCTCGCCTTCCTTGTCGGGCAGCTCGTGGCATGGCGGGAACTGAGCACCGACGGCTATCTGCTGAGCTCCAATCCGGCCAACAGCTTTTTCTACCTGATAACCGGCATGCATGGCCTGCATATACTGGGAGGGCTGGTCGGTCTCGGTAGAACGACCGCGGGCGCCTGGAACGGAGCCCGGCCGGAGCGGCTGCGCCTCGGCGTCGAACTGTGCGCCATGTATTGGCATTTCCTGCTTTTCGTCTGGCTCGCCATCTTCGCGCTGCTGGCCGGCTGGGCCGCCACGTTCATCGACATTTGCCGACAATTGCTGACCTAAGGGATCAAGCAGATGGCAGAAACGACACTGACGCATATCGGCCAAACGGAGCCCCGGCCTGCGGGCTGGCAAGGCATTGCCGCCGACTGGTCCTCGGATCAGCGGGCGTTCAAGAATGTGTCCTGGGGCAAGGCCATGATGTGGATCTTCCTGCTCAGCGACACCTTCATCTTCGGCTGCTTCCTGCTCTCCTACATGACCGCGCGCATGTCGACGCGTGTGCCGTGGCCCAATCCGAGCGAGGTCTTTGCGCTGCACATAGGCGGCTCGAATGTTCCGCTGATCCTGATCGCCATCATGACCTTCGTGCTGATCTCGAGCAGCGGGACGATGGCCATGGCGGTCAATTTCGGCTATCGCCGCGACCGTCGCAAAACCGCAATCCTGATGCTTCTGACCGCGCTGTTGGGCGCGACCTTTGTCGGCATGCAAGCCTTCGAATGGACCAAGCTGATCACCGAAGGGGTCCGGCCCTGGGGCAATCCGTGGGGCGCAGCGCAGTTCGGCTCGACCTTTTTTATGATCACCGGCTTCCACGGCACGCATGTGACGATCGGGGTGATCTTCCTGATCATCGTGGCGCGCAAGGTCTGGCGCGGCGACTATGACATAGGACGGCCCGGCTTCTTCACCAGCCGCAAGGGTCACTACGAGAGCGTCGAGATCATGGGACTCTACTGGCACTTCGTCGACCTGGTCTGGGTGTTCATTTTCGCTTTCTTCTATCTTTGGTGAGAGGAAAATATGGCTGAAGCAACCGCAAACGGCCTCGGACAACACCACCTGAACGCGGGGCATGCGCATGGCGCAGCCGCTGCCGGCGTTGCCCCTGCCGAGGTCCATCAGGAACACCCGATCAAGCTCTATCTGGTGGTCTGGGCGTGGCTGTTCGTCCTCAGCGCCTGCTCCTACATGGTCGATTATTTTGGCCTTCACGGCTATCTCAGATGGTCGCTGATCCTGATCTTCATGATGCTCAAGGCAGGGCTGATCGTCGCCGTCTTCATGCATATGGCCTGGGAACGGCTGGCGCTGGCCTATGCGATCATCCTGCCGCCGATACTGGTGCTGGTGTTCGTGGCCATGATGGTCCTCGAAGCCGACTACACGCTTCTCACCCGGGTGACGTTTTTCGGAGCCGGACCCTGAAATCTAGAGCTCGGTGAGATCCAGCAGCCGCGACTTCAGTTGTGCGCGGATGCTGCTTGCCGTCCGGTTACCTTGAAACAACCGGCGGCTGGTCCATTTTCCAGGTATCGGAAGCGATATCGGGAGAATGACTGCTCTCGTTCCCCGCGCGCATCGCGAACTCCGGCAAGGGAGGCCCAAGATGACGATCGCCAACAGACTGAAGGACTATATCGACGGCAAGGGAATTTCCTACGACACCGTCGCGCATCACCGCACATCCACAACCAGGCAGTCCGCCATAGCTGCGCATGTGCCGGGCAGCATCATGGCCAAATCGGTGGTCGTTCACCACGAACTTGGCTATGCGCTGGCCGTGGTTCCAAGCACCCACAGGATCGAACTCGGCGCGTTGCAGGACGTCATGGACAGGCGTCTTGGTCTCGCCTCCGAAGACGAGGTGGTTTCGCTTTTCGCCGATTGCGACATCGGCGCCGTTCCGCCGATCGGCGCGGCCTACGATGTGCCCGTCATCGTCGATGAGAGCCTTGGTGCCGCCGACGATGTCTATTTCGAGGGCGGCGACCACAGGACGCTGGTGCATGTCAGCGGCAAGGATTTCCGCGACCTGACCGTGGACGCACGCCAAGCCCGCTTCAGCCATCCGGCTTACTGAAAGCTATCGCCCGCCAGCCAGCACCGGCCTTCTCGCCGGTGCTGGCTGGCGGGACGTCCTCAATCGGCAGGTCTGGCAGGCGGCGACGAATCCACCACCTTGCGATAGACATGCCAGGTGGCATGGCCAAGGACCGGCAGCACGACGGCCAGCCCCGCAAACACCGGCAGCGAGCCGATGATCAGCGCGACGGCGACAATCAGCCCCCACACAGCCATGACGATCGGGTTGGCCAGCACCACGCGAACCGAGGTGTGGATGGCTTCGTAGGCGCCGACGTCACGGTCGAGCAGCAGCGGGAAAGCAACCACCGTTGTGCACAACACGACCACGGCAAACGCGAAGCCGATGGCGTGCCCCAGGATGATCAGCGTCCAGCCGCGTCCGGTGGCGAATATTTCGTTGATGAAGCTGGATATCGATTCAGGCGGCGCCGGGCCGAACAGCTGTTGGTAGAACAGCTGCGCGGTCAAAAGCCAGGCGATGAAGATCGAAAACAGCATGATCCCGACCGCCGCGATGGCCGGCAGCGCCGGAGAATTCCTGACCTCGAAGGCGTGTCTCCACGAAGTATCGAGCCCGGCTTCCCGCCTGCGGCTGATCTCATAGAGGCCGATCGCCGCGAACGGGCCGATGAGCGCAAAGCCGGACACCAGCGGAAACAGCAGCGGCAACGCATTGGCGCCCGATGTCCAGGCGGCGAGCACGACGCCCACCAGCGGATAGATCAGGCAGAGAAAAACGATGTGCGACGGTTTGATCATGAAATCATCGACGCCACGCCTGAGCGCATCAAAAAGGTCGGAAACACCGATTTTTCGAATCTTGGTATGTTCCAGCGTTTCGCTGGCGCCTGCTATCACGTGAAAACTTGTCATGCCCGTTCCTCCAGACCAGGTCCGGTAAGGTCGCGGTTTCACGGTGCATCGTTCAGCGTGACTGGCCACGCGAACCGCAACCTGCACCGCAAACAACATACTCTCCTACAGGGGATTTGTCGCCCTTTGTTGAAGATGGCTGGGACGGCCACGCTAGCTCTGGAGGCTCTTCTTCGATATTCTATGCCGGTGAACGGTGAAGGTCATGTCATGGACACAAGGACTGTTCTCATACTGGGCCTCGGCATAGTGATTCTGTTGCTGCTGGGATTCTGCGCTCTGCCGATGTGACGTGAGCCGAATGCACGATCTTCATGCAGCAAGTGCCCGACCGGCACTACCGCTCGTGCCGTCAACCGCCGGCTGAAACAAGCGCGCGCGTCGCGATCGTGTCGGCAAGCAGCATCGCGAAGATCGCAAAGAGATAGAGGATCGAATAGGCAAATAGCGTCTTGGCGGGCCTCATCTCCTGGCCGGGAGCCGCCAGAACCTTCCACGCCTGCCAGATGAAGCCGGCGCCCAATGCGGCCGAAGCGATCCCGAAATAAAGGCTGGCGAAACCGAAGGGCCACGGCAGCACGCCGATCGGCGCCAGAACGAGCGAATAGACGAAGATCTGCTTTCGCGTCGACGCTTCGCCGGCAACGTTCGGCATCATGGGTATGCCCGCGGCGGCGTAGTCGCCGACTTTGAACAGCGCGAGCGCCCAGAAATGCGGCGGCGTCCAGAGGAAGATGATCAGGAACAGGATCAGGCTTTCGATGCCGACGGCGCCGGTGGCCGCCGCCCAGCCGATGACAGGAGGAAGTGCGCCCGCGGCGCCGCCTATGACGATGTTCTGCGGCGTCGAGCGTTTCAGCCACATCGTATAGATCACGACATAGAAGAAGATGGTGAAGGCCAGCAGCGACGCGGCAAGCCATCCCACCAGCACGCCGAGCGTTATGACCGACAGCGCCGAAAGCACCAGGCCGAAGCCAAGCGCTTCGCCTGGCCTAACACGGCCGGACGGCACCGGCCGCTTTGCGGTGCGCGACATCAACGCATCGATATCCGCGTCGTACCACATGTTGAGCGCCCCGGCGGCGCCGGCTCCAACCGCGATGGCGCTTATTGCGATCACCGCGATGACCGGGTTCATCATGACCGGCGCCACCATCAGGCCGACGAAAGCGGTGAAAACGGCAAGCGCCATGACGCGTGGTTTCAAAAGCGCGAAGAAATCCCCGGCCGTCGCTTCCGAGAGGTGGATGCCGGTATCCTCGATGTGGCTTTCCCGGGTCGACATGTCTGCCGGTGAAAGATCGGGGTTACGGGGAGAATTGCTTCAGATAGGCGATGACGTTGGCGACCTCCTCGTCCTTCTTGAGGCCGGGGAACGCCATCTTGGTGCCTTTGACCAGAGCCTTGGGATCGTGAAGGTAGGCCGCCAGCGTCGGTTCGTCCCATTTGACGCCGGATGTGCCGGCCGCGACCATGGCTTCGGAGTATTTGAAGTCCGGATGCGTGCCGGCAGTGCGGCCAATCACGCCGTGCAACGACGGACCAATCTTGTTCTTGTCCTCGTCCGCGACGTGGCAGGCCTTGCATTTCGTGAAGACTTTCTCGCCCGCCGCGACGTCCTGTGCCTGCGACTGGCTTGCGAAGAAGGTTGCGACGAAAACCACGACTAGAAACCCGACTGCGCGCATTAGCATTTCCTCCCTGATCGTCCTCCGACGATCTGCGCGTGCCAGTTCTTTCGCCGGCATGCACCTAGTTCGGCGGAGCGGAGTATCCGCGTCCCCCCTGTGGAATTGCGGCACCTACATACCACGGAATCTTCCCAGCAGGTAGAGAACTCAATCAATGGTTGGGGATACACGGTCAAGGCGGATCGGTGTTGCATATCCCGGCAATCTGGTCGACCGCCTCGCCAAGCCCGGCAAGGTCGAAGTCGGCCTCGCCCCTCCCCGCCAGCAGGCCGAACCGCCAGGAAAGCAGGAGCCGGTTTGCCGACACCAGCCGCTTCACACCGTCGGCGCCGTCCCTGACCAGCATCCTGCCGCGCGTGCCGACGGACCAGCTTTCATCGAATTTGCCGCCATCGTCGAGCGTGATCGACATGGTGATCTTGCGGCTGGCCGAGACGGCATCGTTGAGCTGCAGCCATTCGCTCCAGCGCGGTTCACCGCTGGCTCGACAGGCAATGGTCAGGACCGGGCTGTAGCTGAGCGCGCCGCCGCCGGTGATGAGCTTGTTGCTGGCATGGAGCGAGGCGGTCGCCACGCCGTCGCCGCCGGTGTCGAAACGCCAGTTGTCGAGGCCGGCCTCGGCCGTGTCGCACAGCGAAGCAAGAAGAACGAGCGCCGCAGCCACCACGCCGCCGATTTCGACGAACAGCCTCAACGATGCCTCCAACACCCACGGTTTGCAACAGAAGCGCAGATAATGATCAAGGTTTCCTATCGCCAGCCGGATGCCACCATTCGAGGGCGCCCCTGTTGCGCCGTGGCCACAGGGCGCAACAACGAAAAAGGCCGCCCGAAGGCGGCCTTTCGCGATTTGATCGGCGTGCCGAACTACTCGGCGTCCTTGGCCGCCTTTTTCTTCGGCGCGGCCTTCTTCTTGGGCTCTTCCGCGTCGGCGGCCGGCTCAGCCTTCTTTGCAGCGGCCTTCTTCGCCGGCTTGGCCTTGGCCGTCTCGGCCTCCTCGTCGTCGGCCATCAGCTCTTCCTTGCTGACCTTGACGTCGGTCACCGAGATCTGGCCGAGCAGATGGTCGACGACCTTCTCCTCGAACATCGGCGCACGCAGCGTGTTCAGCGCCTCGGGGTTGCTGCGGTAGAATTCGAAGGCTTCCTGCTGCTGGTTCGCCGGATAGCGGCGCACCTGCTCGAACAGGCCGCGCTGCAATTCCTCGTCCGAAACCGTGACGCCGGCCTTCTCGCCGATCTCGGCCAGGACCAGGCCGAGGCGCACCCGGCGCTCGGCAAGCCGCATATACTCGGCGCGCGCCTCTTCTTCCGTCGTCTCTTCGTCGGCGAAGGTGCGGCCGGCGGCTTCGAGATCGCGATTGACCTGGCTCCAGATGTTGTTGAACTCGGCCTCGACCAGCTTCGAGGGCGCCTCGAACGAATAGGAAGCATCTAGCTGATCGAGCAACTGGCGCTTGACCTTCTGGCGCGTCATCGAACCGAACTGGTTCTCGATCTGGCCGCGCACCACTTCGCGCAGGCGCTCCAGCGATTCCAGGCCGAGGTTCTTGGCCGTCTCGTCATTGATCTCCAGCGCGCCGGGCTGGGCCACTTCCTTGACGGTGACGTCGAAGGTGGCTTCCTTGCCGGCCAGATGCGCCGCCTGGTAATTCTCGGGGAAGGTCACGGTGACGAGCTTCGCGTCGCCGGCCTTGGCGCCGATCAGCTGGTCCTCGAAGCCCGGGATGAATTCCTTGGAGCCGAGCACCAGCGGCTGGTCGTTGCCGGCGCCGCCAGCGAAGGCCTCGCCGCCGATCTTGCCGACATAGTCAATGCTGACGCGGTCGCCCTCGGCGGCCTTGCCGGTTTTCGGCTCGTAGCTGCGTGCCGATTCGGCGATGCGCTTGACCTGCTCGTCGATCTCGGTGTCCGGAACGTCGAACACCTGGCGCGTCACCTTGATGTCGGAGAAATCCTTGATCTCGATCGCCGGGATGATCTCGTAGTTGAGGCGGAACTCGAAGTCGGCACCGCCGGCCAGGATCTTCTCGGCCTCTTTCTCGTCCTCGGTCATGATCACTTCGGGCTGCATGGCGGCCTTTTCGCCGCGCCCGGTGATGATCGAACGGGTCGAATCATTGAGGATCTCGTTGACCACCTCGGCCATGAACGACTTGCCGTAGACCTTGCGCAGGTGCTGCACCGGCACCTTGCCGGGACGGAAGCCGTTGATGCGAACCTTGTTGCGGGCGTCCGACAGCCGCGCCATCAACTTGGCTTCCATGTCACCGGCCGGCACGGTGATCTTGATCTCGCGCTTGAGACCGGAGTTGAGCGTTTCGGTGACCTGCATCGTAAAACCTTTGTTTTCACCAATGAGACTGCCACGGCCTCTGCCGTTCACAGCCTGCCGGTATAATCCTGCCGGAAATGGCTTTTGGTACGGAACCTGGCGATTTGACCGTGGTCAAATCCTCCCAAACTGCGCTCCAAAATGTGAATAAGTCTTTGTTTTTCCTACTTCTTATCACATTCTGCAGAAGCGGATCGTCGCATCCCGTCACATTCGACACGCCTTTTGTCACAGGCGAGGCTAATTTTCAACTCTCTTCGCGTTTCCGTGTTTGACCGACATTTTGGCTCTGACATTGACAGAATGATGGCTACATGGGATTGCCGGGCGACGCGGATGTGGCGGAATTGGTAGACGCCCTGGATTTAGGTTCCAGTGCCGAAAGGCGTGGGGGTTCGAGTCCCTTCATCCGCACCAAAAACAGAGCATTGGCTCGCCAAATGAAAACCCCCCTACGACTAGGCGACGCGCAAAACAGTGTCGACATTGATGTCGTGCCGGCGCCGTCAGTTCAATTGTCATACTTCACTCGAGTTCCAGACGAACGGTCACGGAGACTGGCGAAGAGCGACGAGCATGCGGCGCGACTGGCCGTGTCTAATAAAGCGGTTCCTCGAACAACGTCTTGTCGCCGTCCATCAGCGCCTTGATCTGCGGAGTGCCGTTGGCAGCGATTGCGACCCGGACGGCGAAAGGCCGCACCCGCATGTCGTTCTGGATTGCTATGCCCTCGCCTTCCGGCAGATAGAAGCGCTCTATGCCGTAGTCCGGCGCGATCGACCCTCCCTCTTCGCGCAAACTCCAACCCTCGCCAACATGTCCGACAATATCGGCTTCATCGGAGGCGGCAGCCGTCGGCGCCTGGCCAAACCAGGCCGCTGTCGGCTGCCAATAGCCGTCGGCGCCCTTTTTCAGCCTGACCACGATCGAGGTGTCGTCGCTCGAGAGTTTGTCGGCGGGGATGTCGGCGATCATTTTCACCGGAATACGCGATATCTCGTAGCCAAGGCGAATATAGTCGCCGCGCAAGAGGTCGCGCGGATCGATCGGCTCGACCTTCAAGAGCACTTCCTTGCCGTCGCGCAGGATCGCTGCCCTACCGGCGATGACCCAGCTCAAAAAGCCGATCTGGACGAGCGCCAGCACCAGCGCCGAGATGATTAGTCTTTTCCCGGTCATCACGCTGCCATTCCTTCGGCGCGCGGCGCCTTCATGCGTTTCTCGATGCGGATGATGACAAGCGCCAGGATGCCGAGAAGCACGGCAGCGGCCAGGAAGAAGCCTGCGGTGTCGAGCATCGACTGCAGCATCACCACATAGATGATGGCGAGTTCGAAGGCGAAGCCGGCATAGGCAACCCAGCGCAGGCCTCGGCTCTCGCGGCCGCCCAGCATGATCGCCGCGACGATACCCGCCAGTGCAACCGCCGAGGCAATGGCGAAGCCGCTGTTGTAGCTGGCATCGCCGGCGAGCTCCATCTGGAGCATCGCCAGTCCTGTGAGGAAGCCGATCAAGGCGTGCAAGGGCAACCGGCCGCCGAGTTGGACAATCCGGTCGACGGGCTCGGCGGCAAAGACCGCCACTGCAAAGAGCAGCGCCGAGACGATCGCCAACGGGATGGCGACCTGCAGCGTGTCATAGTCAATCACGAACAGCACGAGATAGCAGAGGACCGACAGGATGATCAGGTGCCGCGCCGCCTGACTGCGGGTCCAGAACGAAATGGCGAACAGCACGATGGCCATGACGACGAAGAAATGCGGAAATTCCGTACGCTTGAAATAGTCGAATCCTTTGACGAACAGCCAGGCATCGGCGATGCCGACGGAAGCGACGGTCAGCGGGTTCGAGCGCAATGCCACCGCCGCCAGCGCCGTGCCGGCACCCCAGGTGATCAGCGCCGACGCCTCGTCGCCGGTCAGATGGTACATCTGGCCGATCAGCGCGATCGACCCGCCGAACGCCGCCGCCGCGATGATCCAGAATGCCTCACCGATCGCCGCGTGGTCGCGGGTCTTCAGCAGCGCACCACCGACATATCCGGCAAGGATGATGGCGAAGAGTGCGGCGACCCGCGCCAGCCGCGGAATGGCCTCCCAGTTGGCGGCGACGAAGATCAGGATGGCGGCGCCAAACAACATGGCCGCCATCATCGCCAGGATCGAACCGAAGCTCAGCGACTTCCGTTCATTGGCTTCGACGTCGCGCCTCAGCGCATCGGCCGTCAGCCCGTCGATCAGCCCAGCCTCGAGCCATCTCGCAATGTCCGATTTGGCCCGCGACGCATAGCTCGCCATGTCTTTTCCCCCAGCTTGGTCTTTTTTTCAGCCGAGCCGGCCAAGCCGTTGACGCTACGGCATTTTCCGATTCGGGTTTGTTTGTGTTCAAGAGGTGAACGCGCGTTAATGGTGCATTGCACAATTTGCATTGCTGCCATGCAGCGATAGCGCTTTTAAATCGATATGACCCCACCTATCTTAACGGCATACAGAAAGACGGAATGATCCGAAAGAAAGACGAAACGAGACTACCATGAACCTGATCCGCAACTATCGCAACTGGCGCCGCTACCGGAACACCGTGTCCGAGCTGAGCCGCCTGTCGAACCGTGAACTGAACGACCTCGGCATCGGCCGCAGCGACATCCACTACGTCGCCCGCAAGGCGGTCTAATCCTCTTCGGGCCGCAAATGGTCCGAACCAGTTTGAAAAGAGAACGACAATGAACCTGATCCGTAACTATCGTAACTGGCGCGTTTACCGCGACACCGTTAACGAGCTGGGTCGCCTTTCGAACCGCCAGCTCCATGATCTCGGCATCATCCGCGACGAGATCAAGCACGTCGCCCGCAAGGCGCTCTGAAGTTAAGGAATTTCGCCAGGGTCGACCTCCTCCCCGACCCTGACGGATACGGTCAGCCTTCACCTCCTCCCGAGGGTTGACCACCAAAACGGCGCCCGCCGCACCTCCTCCCGCGGCGGGCGTTGTTTCCCTAAAAGGGTTTCGCCCCCCTTTCACGAAGCGAAAGAGATTTCGTCTTCAGGCGAAAAGAATTTCGTCAAAGCCGACCTCCTCCCCGGCGATGACGAATACGGTCGATCTTCACCTCCTCCCGAGGATCGACCACCAAAACGACACCCGCCGGACCTCCTCCCCCGGCGGGTGTTGTTGTTTTTCAGGTACTCCGAAAGCCGTTTTGGCGGGACGTCCCTGTCGTCAGTCCAGCGCACCACTTTGCAGCACGCCCCGCTCCTTCCACCGGCTCAGCGGAAAAATGTCCGGCGCGCCGCCCATCGCCGCATACCAGGAATCCACCACCCATTCGGTGCCGCCGCGGTCGCTGATCACCGCCGTCCAATGGGGATAGCGCCCGTCGACAAACAGGCCTCGCGAGGCATTGCCCTCTACCTTGTGAAACCTGAGCAATCTTCGCTCGGCAAGATAGACCAGCAGCGCATGCGTATTGGTCGATTCGTCGACACAATCCATCTGGCCCCTGATGCGCGATGCACCGAATTGCGACTGCGGCAGATCGCGAACGCCGGTGGCCCGCAAAATGCGCTGCTCGAAATAGCGCACAGCCTTCGAAATTGCGGAACGCTCGGCTTGGGCCGAGCCTGCACCCGCACGCAGGATAGCGCGGAAACGCGCGCCGTCAGCGGGGCCAAGCGCGAGTATCGTGCGATAGTTGCAACTGTAGCCGTGGCATATCGGGATCCGCTTGGAAGCCGTCGCGGCCAGTTCGCCGGCGGCCGTTGATCCGCCCATGGCGATCGCGACTGCCATAAATGTCGCTCTGGCAAAGAACCCGAGACTCCCGTCCATTCCCCGATCGTAGACAATTGCGGCGCCAAGCGGCAACAGCGTGTAATTGCAATCGCAGCTACAAGCGATTATTCCGGCGCTCATGAGCAAAAATCCCATTCACATCATCGGCGGCGGCCTCGCCGGTTCCGAAGCGGCGTGGCAAGCGGCGCAAGCCGGCGTGCCGGTCGTGCTGCATGAAATGCGCCCGGTTCGCGGCACCGATGCGCACAAGACCGACGGGCTGGCCGAGCTTGTCTGCTCCAATTCCTTCCGCTCCGACGATGCCGAAAACAACGCCGTCGGTCTGCTGCATGCCGAAATGCGGTTGGCCGGCTCGCTGATCATGAGCGCCGGCGACGCCAACCAGGTGCCCGCGGGTGGCGCGCTCGCCGTCGATCGCGACGGATTTTCCGAGGCCGTGACCAGGAAGCTCGAGGCGCATCCGCTGATAACCATCCAGCGCGAGGAAGTGCCGGGCCTGCCGCCGGCGGACTGGGACCAGGCGATCATCGCCACCGGCCCGTTGACCGCACCTGGGCTTGCCCAGTCGATTGCCGAGGCGACCGGCGCCGACGCGCTGGCCTTCTTCGACGCTATCGCGCCGATCGTGCATTTCGACACGATCGACATGGACATCTGCTGGTTCCAGTCGCGCTACGACAAGGTCGGCCCCGGCGGCACCGGCAAGGACTACATCAACTGTCCCCTGGACAAGGAGCAGTATCTGGCCTTCGTGCAGGCGCTGGTCGAGGGCCAGAAAACCGAATTCAAACAATGGGAAGGCACGCCCTATTTCGACGGCTGCCTGCCGATCGAGGTGATGGCCGAGCGCGGCGTCGAGACCCTGCGCTACGGACCGATGAAGCCGATGGGGCTGACCAATGCCCACAATCCGACGGTAAAAGCCCATGCCGTGGTGCAGTTGCGGCAGGACAATGCGCTGGGCACGCTCTACAACATGGTCGGTTTCCAGACCAAGCTGAAGCATGCCGAGCAGGTGCGCGTGTTTCGCACCATTCCCGGCCTGGAAAACGCCGACTTCGCCCGGTTGGGCGGCCTGCACCGCAACACCTACATCAATTCGCCGACCCTGCTCGATCAATCGCTGCAACTGAAGTCGCGGCCCGGCCTGCGCTTCGCCGGCCAGATCACCGGCTGCGAAGGCTACGTCGAGAGCGCCGCGATCGGTCTGCTGGCAGGACGCTTCGCTGCCGCCGAAAGGCTCGGCCATCAGCCATCGCTGCCGCCGCTGACCACTGCATTCGGCGCGCTGCTCAACCACATCACCGGCGGCCATATCGTTTCCGACGATGAGCCCGGAAAACGCTCCTTCCAGCCGATGAACGTCAATTTCGGGCTGTTTCCGCCGGTGGAAGCGCCGAAAGCCGAGGGCAAACGCCTGCGCGGCAAGGACAAGACCGTCGCCAAGCGGCGCGCCGTGACGTCGCGCGCAGTGGCAGACTGCAGGGAATGGCTGGGCTTGCCTGCGCGGGCGGCCGAAACGGCGGAGTAGCTACTCAGCCGGTTCGACACCCGCTGCCGGCAGGCCCGGCTTGCCCGCCTCACCAGGGTTTCGCCTGACATAGGCGGCCTTCAAACTCTCCGACGTCTCGCGCGAACCGTCATGGCTCCAGCCCGGTGGCTTGATCAGATAATTGAGACGCTGGCGCCGTGTCAGCCCCGGCGCGAAGGCATCCGCGAACATGCCGATCCACTCGTGAAAAGCCACTTTCAGCGGATTGAAGGTGCCGATGTTCTTGACGATGCCGTAGCGCGGCCGGTCCTCTTCCAGTTCCTCGACGAAGGTGCCGAACATGCGATCCCAGACGATCAGCGTGCCGGCAAAGTTAGCGTCGAGATAGCGCGGATTGGTGGCGTGATGGACGCGGTGATGCGAGGGCGTGTTGAAGATAAACTCGAACCAGCCCCACATCTTGCCGATCGCCTCGGTGTGGATCCAGAACTGCCAGACGAGGTTGAAGCCGAAGGTGAAGGCGATGACCGCCGGATGGAAGCCGAGCAGCACCAGCGGCGCCTGCATCACGAACATGAAGGTAAACAGGCCGGTCCAGCTCTGCCTGAGTGCGGTCGACAGATTGTAGTGCTGGCTGGAATGGTGGTTGACGTGTTCGGCCCACACCCAGCGCACCCGGTGCGCGATGCGGTGGTAGACATAGTAGCGCAGATCATCGAGCAGGAAGGCCGCCAAAAAGACCCAGGCCGACAAGCCCAGATTGAAGAACCGGAATTGCCAGAGCCACAGCAGCGCCCAATAGGAGACGACGCCGAGCAGCAGCCCGGCAACGACATTGCCTGTCCCCATCATCAAACTGGTCAACGTATCGCGCGTCTCGAACGATCCCTTGGCGCGGCCGGTGCGCACCAGCCACAATTCGATCAGGATCGCGCCGACGAAGAACGGAATGGCAAGCTGGGTGACCTGCGGGAAATTGTAGTCGTCCATCACGCGGCCTCCCTGGCCAGCCCCGGATTGTCCAGCCCAAGCGCCGCTGCGACGCTCTTGGCATCAGTGCTGTCGGCGAAGGCAAAGCGGCCGCCCTCCCAGGTGAAGTCTGCGAGCTTGAGCAGGATGGCGCCGCTGTCGTCGACATCCAGGGCAACAATGTCGCTGGCTGTGACGATGCGGGTCAAAAAGCAGTCGCCGATGCTGTGGACGATGCCGGTGCGCCCATTCCCAAGATCGAGAAACCCCGTCCTGGCGTCCGCCGTCAGCCGAACCAACGTCGCCACTTCATCGGGAAAGTCCTCCGCGAAACGGCTCAATGCCTGATCGGCACCGGCGAGCGTCGCTGTCTTTGTGCCGCCCGTGAAATGCACGGCCGCGACCGACAGCGCAATGCCGAAGACGACAAGTGCGACCAGCACAGGCAGGCTCATGAAGCGATCTCCTCCAGGCCGGCGGATGTTTTCGCACTCGGTTTCGACCCGGCGGGAGTCCTACCATGATTGACGTTTACGTCAAAGGGGCGGCCAGCCTTTCGAGGCACGGCGCAGCAGCAGCCAGTGCCGGCGCAAGGCTGGCAGCCGCACCACGCCATCGAGCGGTGAGTGCCTTTCCATCCTGTCGAGATAGGTGCGTGTCAGGGCAAGCGGCAGGAAGGCCGGGCGCAGCGACGCCGGCAAGGCCTGAGCGCCCTGTTCGAAAGCCGCAAGATGCTCGCGCGCCAGCGCGATCATCGCTGCCACGGCGCGTTGCGCGCTGGGACCGCCGTCGCCTTTGACGAACTCTTCCGGCGAGGAGCCCGCCGCCGCAAGCACATCCATCGGCACGAAGCACTGCCCACGCTTGCGATGCAATGGCAACAGCAGCAAAAGACCGGTCATTGCCTGCGCACAGCCGGCCCGGCCCGCGAGTTCTGCAAAACGCGGCGCCTCAACCGGATAGAGCACCATCGCCGCGAACTGAATCAGCGCCGCTGCCGTCTCGCCGCAATAGCCTTCGAGGTCGGTACGCGACGGCATCGGATCGTCGTAGAGATCGAAAATGCGCGCTTCGAGCATGTTGTCGAAGGCGGATTTCGGCAAGCGGTGGGCGGAAATCGTCGCCTTCAGCGCATCGGCGAGCGGGTTGCCGGTGACTTCGCCCTCAGCGGCGATGACGTCGCGCCACCATTGCAGCCGCACTTCGCCGGGAAGCGGCTCGTGGATGCGGTCGCGGACACCAGCGATCTCGGCATTGAAGGCATAGAGCGAAAACAGCGCGTCGCGCCTGTCCGCCGGCGCGTAGAGCGCACTGACATAGCGGTCATGGTCGGCGGCGCGCACCGCGTCCATGACGATTTTGGCGGTATCGGACACGGTCAGTCGACGGCGATGAGCGCTGCGGCTACGGCGCGCTCCTCGGCCAAAAGCACATTGTAGGTCCGCACGGCAGCCCCCGTCGACATCGGGTCCGCCGAAATACCGGCCTCCTTCAGCGCCGCGCGCAGGGCTGCCGGCAGTGGCCTCAGATCCTTGCCGGTGCCGACCAGCAGGATCTCGACCTTGCCGGCCTCGGCCAGGAGCTTGTCGAAATCAGCCGCCGTCAGCGCCAGCGGATCGGCCGGCTCCCAGCCATGGATGCCGGACGGCAGGCACAGCAGCGAGCCACGATGCGACATATCGGCGAAGCGGAAGCCGCCATTGCCATAGGCCTCGATCGGCGCCCGGCCAGGGAAATGCGCCTCGCGGATTACGATCCCCTTGGCCACTGGCGTGGCCGTCAGGTCGCCACGGCTTTGCCGCCGTTCACCGGCTTCTCCTCGTCGGCGGTCGCGGCCTGCGGCCGCAACTTGAACAGGATCAGCAGCGGCGCGGCGATGAAGATCGACGAATAGGTGCCGAAGACCACGCCGAACAGCATCGCCAGCGTGAACGACCGGATCACCTCGCCGCCGAACAGCACCAGCGCCAGAAGCGCCAGGATCGTCGTCACCGCTGTCAGCGTCGTTCTCGACAGCGTCTCGTTGATGGCGTTGTTCAACAAATGCGGCAACGGCATCTTCTTGTATTTTCGCAGATCCTCGCGGACACGGTCATAAACGACGATCGTATCGTTCAACGAATAGCCGATGATGGTCAGGATCGCCGCCAGCGACGACTGGTTAAACTCGAGACCGGTGATGACGAAGAAGCCAAGTGTCATGACGATATCGTGCACGGTGGCAATGATGGCGCCGACCGCGAACTGCCATTCGAAGCGGAACCAGACATAGATCAGGATGCCGAACAGCGCGACAAGCATCGCGATGGTGCCCTGCTTGGCGAGTTCGCCGGAGACAGTCGGCCCCACCACTTCGACGCGGCGGAAATCATACTGGTCCTGCAGTTCGCCACGCACCTTGTCGATAACCGTCTGTTCGGCGTTCTCGCCGCCGTCCTGCGTGCCGACGCGTATAAGCACGTCGGTCGGCTCGCCGAACTGCTGCACCTGCACCTCGCCGATGTTCAGCTCCGTCAGCCTGCCCCGGATATCGGCAAGATCGGCGTTGCCATTCTTGGCCTGCACCTCGATCAGCGAGCCGCCCTTGAAGTCGATGCCGTAATTGATGTCGACGGTCATGAACAGCACGACAGACAGGATCGACAGCACCGTCGACAGCGCGAACGTCCAGCGGCGGATGCCCATGAACGGTATTTTCGTGCCGGGCGGAACGAAGGTCACCGGTGCCCGCGGCAATTCCTTCGGGCGGGCGCGGCGAAGCCAGATCGACACCAGCAGCCGGGTGAAGGTGAAGGCGGTGAAGACAGTGGTCAGAATGCCGATGGCGAAGGTGATGGCAAACCCTTTCACCGGTCCGGTGCCGATCCAGAACAGCACCACAGTCGCGATCAGCGCCGTGACGTTCGAATCGACGATGGTCGCCAGAGCCTTGGTGAAACCGGTGTCGATCGCCTGGATCACCGAGCGGCCGCTTCGTCGCTCCTCGCGAATGCGCTCATAGATGAGAACGTTGGAATCGACTGCCATGCCGATGGTCAGCACGATGCCGGCGATGCCAGGCAAGGTCAGTGTGGCGCCTAGCAACGACAACAGCGCGATGATCATCGCCACATGCACGGCCAGCGCGATGTTGGCGAGGAAGCCGAGGAAGCCATAGGCGACGAACATGAACGCCACCACCAGGATCGAACCGATGATACCGGCAACCTTGCCGGCATGGATGGAATCCTGACCGAGGCCCGGACCGACGGTGCGCTCTTCGATTACGGTCAGTGTCGCCGGCAGCGCGCCGGCGCGCAGCAGCACTGCCAGATCGTTGGCGCTTTGGGCCGTGAAATTGCCGGAAATCTGTCCGGAACCGCCCAGGATCGGCTCACGGATCACTGGCGCCGAGATCACCTGATTGTCGAGGACAATGGCAAACGGCTTGCCGACATTCTGGGATGTCGCCTGGCCGAAGCGCGACGCGCCCTTGGAATCGAAGGTGAACGAAACCACCGGCTCGTTGGTCTGGGAGTTGAACGTCGCTTGCGCATCGGCCAGGTTCTCACCTGAGACGATGACGCGGTTCTCGATCAGATAGGGAACCGGCGGATCGTCCTGCGAATAGAGGACCGTGGAGCCAGCCGGCGGACGGCCGTTGAGCGCATCCTGCACCGGCATCGACTGGTCGACCAACTGGAAGGTCAGCTTGGCGGTCTGGCCGAGGATTTCCTTCAGCCGCTGCGGATCCTGCAGGCCCGGCACCTGGACCAGGATGCGGTCGTCGCCTTGCCGCTGGACGATCGGCTCCGTCGTGCCGAGTTCGTTGACGCGGCGCTCGACGACCTCGATCGACTGCGTCAGCGCCGTCGACGTGCGGTATTTGATGCCGGCGTCGGTGACCGAGAATTTGAGCAGGCCGGGCTCGGAGTCATCCAGCGTCATCTCCTGGACGGAGCCGCCGGTGAACAGACCCGCCGCCACCGGAGTGGTCAATGGCTTCAGCGCCGTCTTGGCGGCATCGATCTGAGCGGGATCGGAGATGCGGACCTGCACGGTGCGGCCCGATCCGGACAGGCCGGTATAGCCGACCTTGGCGTCGCGCAGCAGCGTCCTGATCTCGTCACGTGTCGTCTGCAGCCTGTCCTTGATCAGATCGTTCGGATCCATCCTGAGCAGGATGTGCGAGCCACCCTGCAGATCGAGGCCGAGCGTCATCTGCCGCTTCGGCACCCAGTCGGGCAGCTTGGCCAATGTGCTGGCAGGGAACAGATTGGGCGCGGCGAGGACCACGGTGGCGGCCACGGCCAGCCAGATCAGGATCATCTTCAGGCGCGAGAAATAGAGCATGTCTGTCGTCCGTTCAGGCGTACAAGCGGCAGCGTTCCGCCTGGAATTGGATTATTTCTTGGCGTTCTGGTTCGCCACCGGCTCGCCCTTGACGCGCACGTCGGCGATCGTCGAACGCAATGCGGTCACCTTGGTGCCGCCGAGGTCGATCTCGAGCTCGTTATCGTCGATCACCTTGGTCACCTTGCCGACGAAACCGCCGCCGGTCACGACCGTATCGCCGCGGCGCACCGCCGCGAGCATTTCCTGGCGCTTCTTCAGCTGCGTGCGCTGCGGCCGGATGATTAGAAAATACATGATCACGAAAATCAGGACAAACGGCAAAATGCTGATGAACATGTCTGGCGAGGCGCCGACGCCCTGGGCGTATGCCGGTGTAACGAACATCAAGAACTCCTGGATGATGAAAACCGCCACAAGGCGGCCCCGCGAAATTTGGCCGGAATATAGTCGGTAAAGTTCCCAATGCAACTGCGCTAGCGGGCAAATCCGCCGCTTTTCCGGCCGTTGGCCCCGTGTTAGAGCATGGTCGCCGAAAGCCGGACGCGACTTCTGGAAAAGATCATGCTCCGACAGAAGGTTGGAACCGGTTCTTATCCCGCCGCGAAAGAGTGGATTTTGTGCTCTGCATGCTCCCTGAAGCCAGAACAAAAAGACCAGACATGACCGACAGCACCATTGACGCCCTGAACCGGAAGCTCGACCGCCTGATCGAGGCGGTCGCCCGCCTCGCCCCGCCGCCGGTGCCGCAGACGGATATTGCCGCCGCAGATTGCTTCGTCTGGCAGGCCGATCCCGGCTATCTGGAGCCGGTGCGCAAGGTCAATCGCGTCGACATCGGCCTGATCCGTGGCGTCGACCGCGTGCGCGACATCCTTGTCGACAACACCGAGCGCTTCGCCGCCGGCTTTGCCGCCAACAACGTGCTGCTGTGGGGCGCGCGCGGAATGGGCAAGTCCTCGCTGGTCAAGGCGGTGCATGCCGAGATCAACGCCAAAGCCAAGTCCGACCTGCCGCTGAAGCTCATCGAGATCCACCGCGAAGACATCGACACGCTGCCCAAGCTGATGGGCCTGCTGAAGGCGGCGCCTTTCCGCGTCATCCTGTTTTGCGACGACTTGTCGTTCGATCATGACGACACGTCCTACAAGTCGCTGAAGGCGGCGCTCGAAGGCGGCGTCGAGGGCCGCCCGGCCAATGTCATCTTCTATGCGACGTCAAATCGGCGGCATCTGTTGCCGCGCGACATGATCGACAATGAGCGTTCCACCGCCATCAACCCGTCCGAAGCGGTCGAGGAAAAGGTCTCGCTCTCCGATCGTTTCGGCCTCTGGCTCGGCTTCCACAAATGCTCGCAGGACGAATATCTCGACATGATCGACGGCTATGTCCGCCATCATGGGCTGACAATCGATCCCGACACGCTGCGCGCCGAAGCGCTGGAATGGGCAACCACGCGCGGCAGCCGCTCGGGCCGCGTCGCCTGGCAATTCACCCAGGACCTGGCCGGCCGGCTCGGCAAGCCGCTCAAGGACTAGTGACGGTTATCCGAAACCGAAGGCAGGCGGCCAGGCTGTCACAAGCGCCTGAGGCTGCACCAATGTTCTTTATTTGTTCCAGGTCTTGTGCCATTTTCCATCAGGCTCCGGCGACTCGAAGGCTGAAGGGGATGCAATTGGAAAGCAAGGGCGCAGTGTTTCGCAGGCTTCATGAGGAACCGGGCGCGTTCGTCATTCCCAATCCCTGGGATATCGGCACGGCACGGATTCTGGCAGCCATGGGTTTTCGTGCCCTCGCCACCACCAGCGCCGGCATGGCGTTCTCCCTTGGCGTCGCCGAGGGGCAGGTGTCGCGAGAGGACACTCTAAGCCATTGCCGGGCCATCGTGGCGGCGACACCGCTACCTGTCTCGGCCGATCTCGAAAAAGGCTTCGGCGACAGTCCGCAAAGTGCCGTCGAGACGATCCAGGCCGCTGCCAGCATTGGCCTGGCCGGATGTTCCCTCGAAGATCATACTGGCAGACGCGAGGATCCGATCTACGGCTTTGAGCTCGCCGTCGAGCGGATCGAGGCTGCGGCGCAGGCGCGTCGCGCACTGTCGGATGATTTCGTCCTGACGGCGCGCTGCGAGAACTTCCTGTGGGGGCGCCCCGATCTGGATGACACCGTTTTGAGATTGCAGGCTTTCGAGAAGGCGGGAGCCGATGTGCTCTATGCGCCCGGCCTGCATGACCTCGGCATGATCCGCACCGTCTGCGGCGCCGTGACGAAACCGGTCAATGTCGTGATGGGCATGCCGGGCGCGACGTTTGGCGTGGCCGAACTGGCGGACGCCGGAGTCAAGCGCATCAGTGTCGGCTCAGCGCTGGCGAGGCTCGCCTTCGGCAGCTTCGTCCGCGCCGCGCGCGAGATGAGATCGGCAGGCACCTTCCGGTTTTCCGAACAAGCCATGGGCTTCGCCGAACTGGAGGGCTTCTTCACCGGATCGACGAAGGCTTGAGAGTCGCCGAGGATCTGTCGCGAAACTGCGTTTTGCCCAATGCGGCTCCGATGCCGTCTGCCACTGAAAAAGCCCGCCCCTTGCGGAGCGGGCTGAGCCGGCAAGCCGGACTGGAGGTCAGACGGCCCGCAATCGTTTATTGTTCTATTCCAGATAGCCCGACGGATCGACCGGGGCCGAGTTCTTGCGCACTTCGAAGTGCAGCTTCGGCGAGTCGGTGGTGCCGCTCATGCCGGACAGCGCGATCTCCTGGCCGCGCTTAACCTTCTGGCCGCGCTGCACCTCGATCGAGCTGGCATGGCCGTAGACGGTGACCAGCCCGTTTTCGTGGCGCACCAGGACAGTGTTGCCGAATTCCTTAAGCCCGTCGCCGGCATAGATGACGACGCCGTTCTCGGCCGCCTTGACTGGCGTGCCCTCGGGAACCGCGATGTCGACGCCGTCCTTGCCGGAACCGAAGCTGGAGATCACGCGGCCGCGCACCGGCCAGCGCATCTTGCCGATGCCCGTTGCATTCGGCGCCACCGCGTCGTCATCCTCGGCCTGCTGGATGACCTTGGCATCCTTCTTCGGCGGCGTGTAGGACGCCAGCGTTTCGGTCGGCTTGGCCGCCGGCTGCGTGGTCGCGGTCGTCACCGGGTCGACCTTGACCGGCTTGGCGGCGGCGACTGTCACTGTCCCGCCGGCCGGAACCTTCAGCGTCTGGCCGATCTTGAGCAGGCCGTCCTGCATGCCGTTCGCCTGCTTGAGCGCGGTCACGCTGACGCCGGTCTTCCTGGCAATGGCAGACAGCGAGTCGCCTTGCTGGACCGTATAGATGCCGCCGGCGCCTGCCGGCTTGGCCGCGGCCACCTGCGTTGCAGGCTTGGCGTTCTTCGGGTCACTCGCGGCGGCCGATGCGTCGACCTGCGCGGCGGACTTGCCGTCCTTGAGTTTCGGCTGCTGCGGCAGCACGGCGAGCTTCTCCGGCGCGGTAGCCGGCGGCTTGGGGCTGTTCGCCGGCTTGGTGTCGGCAACTTTCGACTGCGTCGCTTTGCTTGAATAGGCATAGGCCGGGATGACCAGCTTCTGGCCCGTCTTCAATCCCTTGGTCGCGCTCAGCCCGTTGACCTTCATGATCACATCGGCCGGCACCTTATAGCGCTGCGCCAGGCCGGAAATCGTCTCGCCGTCCCTGACCACGATCTCGGTTGCATGCGGCGTACCGCCCGCCGTCGCCATTTTCGGCGCATCGGGCTGCGCGTCCTTGAACGGCTTTGCCGCCGGGGCGACAGTGCCGGTGGTCGTCCTGTCGACATGCGTGGCGGGAGGCGCCAGCACCGGGGCCGAGGCGGTGCGCACCGGCTTTGCGGCGGGCGACAGTGCCGGGGCGGGCTGCGAGACCGGCGGCAACTGCTGCACCGAGACCGGTTCCAGGCTGGAGCGGCTGACCGACTGGGTGTGGCTACCATCGACCGGTGCGGGAGATGCCGCGACATCGCCCGGATAAGGCTGGGCGGCGTCCTGTTTGTCGATGATGGCGCGCTGGTTGTTGGTCGAGGAGGTGAAGACGTCGTCGACACCGTTGAATCGCGCCACCTGGGAACTGCATCCCGCGGCGGCGCCTGCAATCATGAGGACGGCGCAGCCACGCGCCAGATTGCGTCCGTTTGCCTTCAAAACACTGAATTGCATCGCACTAACCCGCACAGACCCGGTACAAACTAGGCATGATTAAAGCGCGTTAATGTTACTGGCCGGTTAACCCCTTAGAATCTGGCGAAAATTTTCTTAAAATATTAGAGCAGGCGTCGAGCCTGTCGAGATTTCCGTCAGCCCTCCTAGAGCGAAGCTCCGTCGCGAAGACCCTAGGATGACGAAACGACAGGCTTCGGTCTCCCGAGAGCGCGATGCGCCGGGGAATCAAATGACGGCGGCGACGCTGCGCAGTATCGGCTGCAGCCGCACGATGCCGATGTCCTCGCGCTCGAAACGGCTGCCGACCTTGGTCAGCTTGGCTACCACCTGCTCACCCTCTTCCGGGCCGATCGGCGCGATGACGATGCCGCCGCTCGACAGTTGGTCGAGCAGGAAGCGTGGCAGGCTGTCGAAGGCCGCCCAGGCGACGATGCGATCGAACGGTCCCTCATTGGCCAATCCATTGGAACCGTCCGCCTGCCGGGCAACGACATTGCCGATGGCGAGCGCCTCGAAGCGCTGCCTGGCCTGCTCGGTCAGCGTCTTGTAGCGGTCGATGGTGACGATGCGCGCTGCCAGCCGCGACATCACCGCTGCCGTGTAGCCCGATCCGGTGCCGATCTCGAGCACCCGGTTGCCCGGCTCGATGGCCAAAGCCGCGATCACTGCGGCCTGGAGGTCAGCGCCCTCGATCGCCTCGCCGCACTCGATCGGCAGCATGCCGTCCGACCAAGCGATGGAATGAAACTGTCCGGAGAGGAAGCCGCGCCGCGGCGTCGCCTCGAAAGCCGCGATCAATGCCTTCGGCACCGCGCCCCGGCCGCGCAAGCGCAGCAGGAAGGCGGCAAAACCTTCGCGGTCGTCGAGTGGCAGGGTCATGAAAGTGCCTTGGTCAGTTGGTCGCGGATTTCGTGGGCGGTGAGATCGAGCTGCAGCGGCGTCACCGACACCAGCCGGTTGCGCATGGCGTAGAGATCGGTGCCCTTCTTGCCTTCGACCGGCTCGCGGCCGAAGCGCAGCCAGTAGTAAGGCAGGCCGCGTCCGTCACGGCGCTCGTCGACCCACAGGCTGTGCACGAGCTTGCCTTGCGAGGTCACGACGGTGCCGGCGACTTCTTCGGGAAGGCAATTCGGAAAATTGACGTTGAGCAGCACGCCATCCGGCAGAGGCAAGGCGACAAGCTTGTTGAGGAGCGCCGGCGCCAGCGTCTCGGTGGTCTCGTAGGGAACGACGCGATCCTCGCCGACATAGGAGTAGGCCTGGCTGAGCGCGATCGAGCGGATGCCAAGCAGCGCGCCTTCCATGGCCCCGGCGACGGTGCCGGAATAGGTGACGTCGTCAGCGATGTTGGCGCCCGAATTGACGCCGGACAGGATCAGGTCCGGCGCTCCCGGCAGGATCTTCTTCACGCCCATGATGACGCAATCGGTCGGCGTGCCGCGCACGGCAAAGTGCTTTTCGCCGATCTTGCGCAGCCGCAGCGGCTCCGAGATCGACAGCGAATGCGCGTAGCCGGACTGGTCCTGCTCCGGCGCCACCACCCAGACATCGTCCGACAGCGTGCGGGCAATGCGCTCGAGCGACGCCAGGCCCTCGGCATGGATGCCGTCGTCATTGGTGAGCAGGATGCGCATTATTTCGATTCGATCTTTGCCAGACCGCCCATGTAAGGCCGAAGCGCTTCAGGAATGGTTACGCTGCCATCCTCATTCTGGTAGTTCTCGATGACAGCAATAAGAGCGCGGCCGACGGCGGTGCCCGAGCCGTTCAGCGTGTGGACGAAGCGGTTGCCCTTGCCGTCCCTGTCCTTGTAGCGCGCGTCCATGCGCCTGGCCTGGAAATCGCCGCAGACCGAGCAGGACGAGATTTCGCGATAGGCGTTCTGGCCGGGCAGCCAGACCTCGATGTCGTAAGTCTTGCGCGCGCCAAAACCCATATCGCCGGTGCACAGCGTCATGGTGCGGAACGGCAGGCCGAGCCGCTTCAGCACCTCCTCGGCGCACGCGGTCATCCGCTCATGCTCGGCGTTTGCTGACTCCTGATCGGTGATCGACACCAGCTCAACCTTGTAGAACTGGTGCTGCCGCAGCATGCCGCGCGTATCACGCCCAGCCGAGCCTGCTTCTGAACGGAAGCACGGCGTCAGCGCCGTATAGCGCAGCGGCAGTTTTTCATGCGCGGTTATGTCCTCGCGTACGAGGTTGGTGAGCGGGACTTCGGCGGTGGGGATCAAGCCCAGCCTGCCGTCTCCGTGCGGCGTAAAGAACAGGTCATCCTCAAATTTCGGCAGCTGCCCGGTGCCATAGAGAACCTCGTCGCGCACCATCAGCGGCGGGATCACTTCCTCATAGCCGTGCTCGGTCGTGTGCAGGTCGAGCATGAACTGGCCGAGCGCACGCTCCATGCGCGCCAGCCCGCTCTTCAGCACCGTGAAGCGCGAACCCGACAGCTTTGCTGCCCGTTCGAAATCCATCATGCCGAGCGCTTCGCCGATCTCGAAATGCTCCTTCACCCAGTTCGGCCGCGTCGGCACCTTGCCGACAGTGCGCTTGACGACATTGTCGTGCTCGTCCTTGCCGACCGGCACGTCGTCGAGCGGCACATTGGGCAGCACCGCCAACACATCGTTCAGCGCCTTGTCGAGTTCGCGTTCGCGTGCCTCGCCATTCTGGATGAAGGCCTTGATCTCGCCGACCTCGGCCTTCAGCTTTTCGGCAAGCGCCGCGTCGCCCGAACGCATGGCATTGCCGATCTCTTTCGAGGCGGCGTTGCGGCGTTCCTGCCTGGTCTGCAGTTCTGTCAGATGCTCGCGCCGCGCCTCATCCCTGGCGATCAGGTCATCGACGGTGGATTGCGCGTCATCACCCGACCACGAGCGCTTCACCAGCGCCTCGACAAGGGTCTTCGGGTTGTCGCGAATCCATTTGATGTCAAGCATGGTCTGAACGCTCCTGAGCTAGGCTCGTGGGCGTAAACCGCATCCTTGATCGATGCAAGATCGGGCTTGGCGTCTTTTTCCGGAAGCCTAGGAGGGAGCCTGCGTCGAGGACGCGTCCGCCGCCTTCTCCGCCACTTCCGCCGCGGCGTCCTGTTTCTCGCGCGCCAGGCGGTCCCGTTCCTTGCTGCGTTCGATCAGCCGCGCCGACCAGATGGCGACCTCGTAGAGCAGGATGGTCGGAATGGCGAGGCCGATCTGGCTCATCGGATCCGGCGGCGTCAGCACGGCCGCTACCACGAACGCGATGACGATCGCCCATCTGCGCTTCTCGACCAACGCCTTGGACGACAGCATGCCGACGCGTGTCATCAGGCTGGTCACCACCGGCAGCTGGAACACCAGGCCGAAGGAGAAGATCAGCGTCATGATCAGGCTGAGATATTCCGACACTTTCGGCAACAGCGATATCTGTACCTGGTCGTCGGTGCCGGCTTGCTGCATGGCGAGGAAGAACCACATCACCATCGGCGTGAAGAAGAAATAGACCAGCGACGCGCCCATCAGGAACAGGATCGGCGAGGCGATCAGAAACGGCAGGAAGGCGTTGCGCTCGTTCTTGTAGAGGCCAGGCGCGATGAATTTGTAGATCTGCGTGGCGATCAGTGGAAAGGCGATGACCATGCCGCCAAACATGGCGAGCTTGACCTGGGTGAAGAAGAATTCCTGCGGCGCCGTGTAGATCAGCTCGACCTTGTGCGGGTCGAGCCCCGCCCATTGCGTCGCCCATTTGAACGGGACGACCAGAAGGTTGAACAACCGCTTGGCGAAGAAGAAGCAAACGAGGAAGGCGACGAAGAAGCCGCCGATCGACCAGATCAGCCGCCGCCGCAACTCGATCAGGTGCTCCATCAGCGGAGCCGACGACTTTTCGATCTCGTCCTTTTCCGTATCCGAAACGCTCACTTGGCGGCTCCCGCCGTCTTCTTGCCCGCCGGCTTTTTCGCCGGCGCAGGCTTCGGCTCAGCCTTTGTCGCCGCCTTGGCGGCTGCAGGCTTGGTAACTTTTGCAAGCGCTGGCTTTGCCGGTGCTGCCTTGGTTGTGGCCGCCGGAGCCTTCGCTTGCTTCGATACCACCGCCTTCTTTGCCGGCGCCTTTTGCGGCGCCGGCGTTGCAGCTGCTGCCGGCGCCACCACCGCATCGTCGGTCATCGCCGGAAAGATCGGAGCGGCCGGCGCCGTTTCCGGTCCGTTGACGCCGGGCATCACTGTGGCGCCGTTCTTCAGCGGCTCGGCAGCCTGCGGCGTCTCCGCCACCGGCGTTGCAGGATCAACGGCCGGCTTCGGCTTCATTGCCGCGTCGACGCCGGCGCGGACATCGGCTGCCGCCTGCTCGAACGGGTTGAGCTGCTTGCGGATCTCGGCCGCCGGATTGAGGCTCCGAAGGGAATCGACCGACTTCTTAACGTCGTCGAGTTCGGCTTCCTTCAGCGCCTCGTTGAACTGCTTCTGGAAGTCGGCGGCCATGGCGCGCAGCTTTGCCGTCGTGCGGCCGAAAGTGCGCAGCATATTGGGCAAATCCTTCGGCCCGACGACCACAATCATGACGATCGCGATCACCAGCATCTCGGTCCAGCCGACTTCAAACATGGCAATCTGTTCCGACTAATGCATGTCGCTCAAAAGTGCGACGCGGTTTTGGGACAACGACATGCACAAAGCAACAACCTTAGGCTCAGCTCTTGCTGGCTTTTTCCTTCGCCGCCGAAACGGTTTCGTCGGCCCGGTGCTCGACGGTGCGCTTGTCGTCGGCAACTTCGTCGTCGGCCATGCCCTTCTTGAAGCTCTTGATGCCCTTGGCCATGTCGCCCATCAGCTCGGGAATCTTGCCGCGGCCGAAAACCAGCAGCACGATCACCAGCACGATCAGCCAGTGCCAAATCGAAAATGAACCCATTGCATATCTCTCTCGAATGTTTTCCCTGGCGATGATCTATGCGCATTCGCGTTGGGATTCAAACAGAACCACGACAAACTTTATGAAGGCGCGCCGGATGTCACGCATTTTCGGCGGTTCGGCCCGCTACCAATCGGCGCATCTACAGGCGGAAAGCGGCTTTTGACAGCGGCTTGCGGTCAATCTTCCGTGACGCGCGGCGTCAGCAGGCCGAGTTCCTCGAGGTCGATGTCGGTCAGCGGATCCTCGTCCTCGGTCAGCGCATCCGGGTCCGCCGGCGGCAGCGGCACCGAGAAATTCGACGGCATACGGGTGGAAAGCAGCCCGGCGCCCTTCAGTTCCTCCATGCCGGGAAGATCGCGGATCTCCTCCAGCGCGAAATGGTCGAGGAAGCTCTCGGTGGTGCCGTAGGTCACGGGACGGCCGGGCGTCTTGCGCCGGCCGCGCATCCGCACCCACTCCGTCTCCATCAGCGTGTCCAGCGTGCCCTTTGACGTTTCGACGCCTCTGATGTCTTCTATCTCGGCGCGCGTCACCGGCTGGTGGTAGGCGATGATCGCCAGCACTTCGAGCGCCGCGCGCGAAAGCTTCCTCTGCTGAACGGTATCGCGGCTCATCAGGAAGGCGAGGTCGCCGGCGGTGCGGAAGGCCCAGGCATCGCCGACGCGCACCAGATTGACGCCGCGCTTGGCGTAGATCTGCTGCAGATCGGCCATCGCCGCGGCAATGCTGATGCCGTCCGGCAGGCGCGCGGCCAGTTGTTTTTCGCTGACCGGTTGGGCGCTGGCGAAGATGATCGCCTCGGCCATGCGCACGGCTTCCGACAGAAGCAGTCGCTCGGCCGGGTTCTCGACCGTCCCCTGCTCGACGGCGCCTTCCTCGGTCTCGTCGTCGACCTTGAACGGAATGACCGAAGCGTTGGCGCGTTCGCTCATGTTACCACCTCGACTGCCTTGATGCCTTGCGCGCGGCCCCGCAGATAGAGCGGCGCGAACACCTGGTCCTGCCGCATCTCCATCTTGCCTTCACGCACCAGTTCGAGCGTCGCGGCAAACGAACTGGCGACCGCCGTGCGCCGATCTTCCGGGGTGGACAGATACTCGATCAGGAAGGAGTCCAGCGCGGTCCAGTCACGCAGCGTCCCGACCAGCCTGATCAGGATGTCGCGCGCGTCCTTGAGTGACCACACGCCGCGCCTGGCGATCGTCACATTGTTGATCGCCTGCTTCTGGCGCTGCTGCGCATAGGCGGTCAAGAGATCGTAGAGCGAGGCCGAATAGGCGTTGCGCTTCTCGATGATGACCATTTCCGGCATGCCGCGCGCAAACACGTCGCGGCCGAGCCGGTTGCGGTTGACCAGCCTCGCCGAGGCGTCGCGCATGGCTTCCAGCCGCTTCAGCCGGAACTGCAGCACCGCCGCCAGTTCCTCGCCGCTTTCGCCTTCCTCGCCCGGCTGCTTGGGGATCAGAAGCTTCGACTTGAGGAAGGCAAGCCATGCCGCCATCACCAGATAGTCGGCGGCAAGCTCGAGCCGCAGCGCCCTCACCTTCTCGACGAAGGCCAGATATTGCTCGGCCAGCGCCAGGATCGAGATGCGCGCCAGGTCGACCTTCTGGTTGCGCGCCAGATGCAGAAGCAGATCGAGCGGGCCTTCGAAGCCGGCAACGTCGACGACCAGCGACGGATCGCCGGTCAGCCGGGAATCGTCGTTCTCGGCCCACAGACGGTCCATCGGTGCGGCCTTCGCGGCCTTGCTGTCCAATGTTTCCGCCACTGCCTTTGTCTCTTCCTCTGCTTAGGCCACCGCATCGAAATAGGTGGCAAACTCGGCGCGTATCGCGGTTTCTTCAGCCGCGTCGCGGTCCTTTATATAGGTCAGTGCCCGCTCCGCGCGCGCAAGCGACCTTCCTTGAAGCCCCGTGGTCCGCGATGCAATGCCGGACATCTCTTCGAAAACACCATTGCAGTGAAGGACGAGATCGCAGCCCGCCGCAAGGATCGCGGCCGCCTTTGTCGGGAAATCCCCAGAAAGTGCCTTCATCGAGGTGTCGTCGCTCATCAACAGCCCGTCGAAGCCGATGTCGCCGCGGATAATGTCGTTGACGACCTTGCCCGAGGTCGTCGCCGGATTGCTCGGATCGATGGCGCTGTAGACGACATGCGCCGTCATCGCCATCGGCAGATGGTTGAGCGCCTTGAACGGGGCGAAATCATGCCGCCGCAACTCGTCCATGGGCGTATCGACGGTCGGCAGTTCGAAATGCGTGTCGGCAAAGGCCCGCCCGTGCCCGGGAATGTGCTTCATCACCGGCAGCACACCGCCCGACATCAGGCCTTCGGCGGCCGCGCGGCCAAGCTCGATGACGGCGCCTGGCTCCTTGCCATAGGCGCGCGCGCCGATGACGTCGCTGGCGCCCTCGATCGGCACGTCGAGCACCGGCAGGCAGTCGGCGGTGATGCCGAGGCGGAGCAGATCGAAAGCATGGAGCCGCGCCATCAGCCAGGCTGCGCGCGTGCCCGCGTCACGGTCGTTCCGCCACAGTGCGCCAAGCGCGCCGCCGGCCGGATAGTTCGGCGCCAGCGGCGGCCGCAGGCGCTGCACCCGGCCGCCTTCCTGGTCGATGAACACCGGCGCGTCCGGACGCCCGATGCAGTCGCGCATCGAGGCGACCAGATCGCGGATCTGTTCGGGCTCGCCGATGTTGCGGGCAAACAGGATGAAACCCCAGGGCCGCTCGCCGCGGTAGAAGCGGATTTCGTCTGGGGTCAGCGATTTCCCGGCACAGCCGAGGATCATGGATTTTGATTCGGTCATGACAACAAGCTTAGAGCTACATGCGGACAAAGGGAATCATCCCGGATCGCCCGCCTCGGAATGCCCGGGAGCTTCCACATGAAAAAAACCGGCGCGGCCATTCGGCTGCGCCGGTTTTCGTGTGGTTTCAACTGATCAGCGCGACACGAAGCAGTTGCCGCCGGCCGCCTTGTAGCTGGTGCACAGATTGATCGCATCGTTGCGCGACTGCGCCGGAACGCGAACCCGGTAGAAGGTTCCCTTGCCGGCGATCTCGGCCTTGACGATGTTGGCGGTGCGGCCGGAAAGCACGCTGCCATAGCGGCGCTGCAGGTCCTGATAGGTCGACTGGGCGCTCTCGACCGTCGGCTGCGAAGCGATCTGCATCGACCACGAACCACCGCCTGTCGCTGCTGCGGTCGGCGATATGGAGGCGACCTGGTCGGGCTTGACCTCGCCGACCACGTCGACCGGCTGATCGGACGGGCGCTGCGGCGGCACGGGAACCGTGGCCGACGTATTCGCCGATTGCGCGCTGGCGGACTGGGCCTTGGCTTCGGCCTTCGGCGTGGGGGCTGCCGCCGACTCGAGCGGCTTGGCGGTCTCGGCCTGATCGGTAGCAGCCTGATCGGTCGGCTGATCGCTTGCCTGATCGGTCGCGGGCGCCACGGTGCCGGTCTGCTCCGCGTCGGACTGCACCGCCGGAGCGACAAGTTGCGGTGCTGGATCGGTCGGCTCGGCTGCGGCAACCTGCGGCGCCGCCTGCGCCGGATCCTCACGCGGAACCAGCGAGCCGTCGGGCTTGACCATCATGGTCCTGACCTTGCGCGGCGCAACGGCGGCGACTTCCGGGTTGGTACCCTTGTCGGCCTCCTGAAGAACCTGCGCGATGCGGTCCTCGGATTTCGGCGCCGGCGCGGCATCGGCATTCCCGGACGTATCCACGCCTGGCATCGCGACCGCGGGGGCATTACCCGCTGCATCCGCGCCGGGAGCGGCATCGGTATCGTCGGGTGAAAGATCGACGACGCGGCTTTCCGGCTCCTTGGCTTTCACGTCCACCGGCTCTTCGGTGTTGGTGACCAGCTTCTCCTGCACAGGCTCAGCCGGCTTGGTGCCCTTGGCCACCGCGTCATAGACCTTGTTGTCCTGGTTCGGCACCACGGCGCCGCCCGGGTTTTCCGGCTTGACCTTGATCGGCGCGTTGTCGGCCTTGACGATCACGGGCGCTTCGCTGCCGCCCTTGCCGCCGAGCGACAAGGCAAAGGCGCCGAGGCCACCGGCGATCGCCACCGCGCCGACGATCGCGGCGACCATCAGGCCGCGACTGCGCGGCTTTGCAGCCTCGCGCTCGGCCAGACCGGGCACCGACATCGCCTCGTCCAGTTCAGGATCGTAGTCGAGCTCGTCGACGGCGAAGTCGTCAGCCTGCGAAACCGGCTTGCTGCCGGGCAGATTGTCCATGTCGAAGCTGCTCGCGGCAGCAGCGTGGGAAGCGGTCGCCGTCGCGGCAAGCACTTCGGCCGGCTTCGCCGCATAGGCGGGTGCCTCGTCGCGGTCATAGCCCGGCTTGAACCCGGCACTGTAGGTGTCGTCTTCATAGGCCGTGCTGCGCGCCGGCGTCGCGGCCACCTCGGGGGCGTTCATCTCGGTCAGCAGACCGGCGAATTCGGCTTCGAGGTCGTCATAGGCGGACGCAGCCGGCTGATCTTCCTCGAAATTGAGCTCGGGAATATCGAGGTCGTCGGCCAGCGCGACGACGCGCTCCGGCACATCGACCGTCTCGACATCGGGCATCTCGTCATAGCGAGGCTGTTCGTGCCGCACCGGCTCGGGCTCGACTTGGGCGGCGACCTCTTCGACCGGCTCCTGCTGGTACGCGGGCGTGGCGGAAGCCGGCGCTGAAGCAACAGGTGGCGCCGAGGCCATAGGCTGGGCCGAGAACGAGGCCTGCACCGGAGGCGCGGCGACCGGAGTCACCCGGCTCCACGAACGGGCCGGTTCTGGCGGCGTCGAGCGCATCCAGTCCGCCGAATGGGCAAAACCTTCCCCGACAGCGGTGCGTCCCGCTTCATCGTGACCAAGGTCCGATTTATCGTGACCACGGTCCGATTCATCGTGACCAGGGTCCGATACATCGTGACCACGGTCCGATTCGTGGCCAAGGTTGATACCCTTGGCAAAGGCGGCATCGAACGCCTCGTCGTCGAACGCGACGTCGGCAGCTGCCACAGTCTCAGCCCTGAAATCCTCACCATCGAGCTCGCCGGCGAGATCAATGTCGAGATCGGCGTTGGCAGCCTGGGCCGCCTCATGATGCTGCTGCGTCTCTGCAGGCTCATGTTCGTCAAGATCCCAATCGAGTTCTTCGATGGGATCGGCCTGCTGGGCAGCGGCCGTTTCCGCCACGACTGCTGGCTGTTGAACCGGCTCGGGCTCCTTCGCGGCGACGGGAACCGGCCGCGCGGTCATGGCGCCAAGCAGCGCGTTCAGTTCGTCTTCCAGGCTCCGATCGTCTGCGGCAACCGGTTTTGCCGGCTCGGCCGCAACCGCGGCGGGCGCCGTCGGCTCCGCGGCGGCGCTTTCGGCAACCTGCTCTTCGGCCGTCTCGGCCGGCCCCTCGTCGATGCCGAGGTCGAAATCGTCGTCAAACGCGTCCCGCGCGGCAAGCTTAGGAACATCGTCATTGTCGGCTTCGGCGACATAAGCCGCTTCGACAGATGCTTCGACAGCCTCGACAGGCGCTTCGACAGCCAGAGGCTCATCGATTTCGGTCGGTTCTTCGGCACGGACATCGAAATCCATATCGACGTCGGCAATATCCATATCGACATCGGCCATCGCCTCGTCGAAATGGTCGGAAAACTCCGCTTCGGGAATCTGGCGGTCGGCTTCCTCGGCAATCTGGACCGGCGCCGGATGTTCGACAGCGGCAGCAGTTGCGTGATGATCTTCCGCCGGCACTTCATCGTCGAACGGCGCGTGATCGTCGAGTGTCAGCTCGTCCTCAAGCAACAGGGATACGGCATTGTCCAAATCGTCATCGAATGCGGCTTCGACCGCCGGCGCGACCTGCTCCGCGGCGGCGTGCTCTGCTTCATGTTCGGCCGTGTCGGTCGTGGGATGATCGTCGAGCTGGAATTCCTGATCGAGCGAAGCGGCAAGCTCGGCGTCCATCGGCCTGTCGTCGTCGAGCGGCGACACGTCTTCCAGCGAGCTAGCGACCGCCTGATCGAAATCATCACCGAAGGCAGCCTCGACCTGCGGCGCGGCAACCTCGGCGACGGGCGCAAAGTGATCCGCCGGGTCGTCGAATACGAAATCCTGTTCGAGCGATGCCGCAAGCTCGTCGTTCATCCTGGCGGCAACAGATTCGAAAGCCGGCTCCTGGCGCTGCGCGGCGGCCTCATCGGCGCCGAATTCGCCCATCAGCTCCTTCTCGAGGTCGATATCGAAATCGCCCTCTTCGGCAAGCTGGTCGGCCGGAGCAGCCTTCGGCGCTGCTGCAGGCGCCTGCGGCTTTACCGGCTGGCGCGGGTCGAAACCCATGATCCGGGTCAGTTCCGCGAACGGATCATCGTCAGCGATGTCGTTATGGTCGGCTGTTCTCAGCTGGGTTCTGTCTGCCATTATTGTTCCCGAACTCGCACACATTCGGACGCCATGGACGTCGCGCAGGGTTGGCCCATACCAGCGCAATGTGGGCAAAAGGTGACAGGTTTTTTAGTCAAACCTAACGCATTTCCGTGGGCGCATCAGCCCCAATAAGCGTTAGGCCGGACGTCAAGACGTCCGATACAGCCTGCACCAGCCCTAGTCTGGCATACGTCAATTGTCGGTCGTTAACCTTAACAAAACGTAAGTCGGGATTGTCAGTGCCCCGGTTCCAATGTCCATGGAAGCTGGACGCCAGATCGTAGAGGTAGAATGCCAGCCTGTGCGGCTCCAGCGCAAGGGCCGCGGATTCGATTAGTCGGGGATATTCAGCCAGCTTCCGGATCAGGCCGATTTCGCCCTCGTCGGTCAGCGACGCCACTGCCGCGGCCAGCCGGTTGCGGTCGAAATTGGCCTCGCCCAGCTGCTCGCTCGCCTGCCGGAAGACCGAATGGCAGCGCGCCGAGGCGTACTGCACGTAGAACACCGGATTGTCCTTGGACTGCTCGGTCACCTTGGCGAAATCAAAATCGAGCGGTGCATCGTTCTTGCGGTAGAGCATCATGAAGCGGATCGGGTCGCGGCCGACCTCCTCCACCACTTCGCGCAGCGTCACGAAATCGCCCGACCGCTTCGACATGCGCACCGGTTCGCCGTCGCGGAACAGCTTCACCAGCTGACACAGCAGCACGGTGAGCTTGACCTCGTCGCCGGCAACCGCGCGCGCCAGCGCTTCGAGCCGCTTGACGTAGCCGCCATGGTCGGCGCCGAGCACGTAGATCAGGTCGACGAAGCCGCGGTCGACCTTGTCCTTGAGGTAGGCGACGTCGGCGGCGAAATAGGTGAACGAGCCGTCGGACTTGACCAGCGCCCGGTCCATGTCGTCGCCGACCGCGGTCGAGCGGAACAGCGTCTGCTCGCGGTCTTCCCAGTCGTCCGGCTTCTCGCCCTTGGGCGGCGGCAGTTTGCCCTTGTAGATATGCCCCTTCAGCGTCAGATCGCTGATCGCCGCGCGGATCTTCCTGGCATTGTCGGCATGCAGCGTGCGCTCGGAGAAGAACACGTCGTGATGCACGTTGAGCAACGCCAGATCCGAGCGGATCATCGCCATCATGGCGTCGATCGTGCGGTCCTTGACGATGGCCAGCGCCTCGTCCTCCGGCATCTGCAGTAGCTTGCGGCCGAATTCCGCTACCAGCGCCTGACCGACCGGCACCAGGTAGTCGCCGGGATAGAGACCGGCCGGTATCTCGCCAATATCGTCGCCCAGCGCTTCGCGGTAGCGCATGAAGACCGAACGGCCGAGCACGTCGATCTGCGAGCCGGCATCGTTGATGACATATTCCTTGGTCACGTCGTAGCCGGCGAAGGCCATCAGATTAGCCAGCGTGTCGCCGACAACGGCGCCGCGGCAGTGGCCGACATGCATCGGGCCGGTCGGGTTGGCCGAGACATACTCGACATTGGCCTTCCTGTTGCCGCCGATGGTCGAGCGGCCATAATTACGGCCTTCGCCAAGCAAGGCCGTGAGATGCGCCTGCCAGAATCCGTCCTTGAGCCGGAGATTGACGAAGCCGGGACCGGCGACGTCGGCAGCCGAGACGTCGGCATCGGTGCGCAGCGCCTCGGCCAGTCTTTCGGCCAGCGCGCGCGGGTTCTGCCCGGTGGGCTTCGCCAGCACCATCGCCGCATTGGTCGCGAGATCGCCATGGCTGGGGTCGCGCGGCGGCTCGACGGCGATACGCGACAGGTCGGGCGATGCGCCCTCCTTGTCTTTCAAATCAAGCGCTTCGACAGCTTTGATGATTCGCGCGGTGAAATCGGCGAAGATGTTCATGGGTATGGCTCTGGCGGCTTTGCGGGGTGACCGGCTCGTTGGCCGGCAAAATCGCGCCCGCCCTAGCTTAAATCCGGCGTATGGTCAAACAAACGGCGGTGTTCCTTCAAGGCATAGGTGTCGGTCATGCCCGCCAGGAAATCGGCGACGCTGCGCGCCTTGATGCGGTCCTGCGCCCTATCGAGCCCTTCGCGCCAGCCATCGGGCATGGCACGCGGGTCGGCGAAATAGACGTCGAACAGGTCCCTGACGATCTGTTCGGCGTCGCCACGCACGCGCATCACCTCGCTGTGACGGTAGAGATGCTTATAGAGGAAGGCCTTCAGTCCCTTCTCGGTCGCCGCCATATCGGCCGAGAACGTCACCATCGTCTCTCCCGCCGCCCGCACCGCATCAGCGCTTTCCGGCTTCAGGCGCTTGAGATTGGCGGTGGTGGAGGCAATCACGTCCTCGACCATCATGGTGATCTGCCGGCGCATCAGCTCGTGCCCGGTGCGCACATCATCGAGCGCCGGGTAGCGCGCGCGTACGCTTTTCAGGATCGAGCCCGGCAGGGTTACGTCTTCCAGCTTGTCCAGCGTCAGGAAGCCCGATCTCAGGCCATCGTCGATGTCATGGGTGTTGTAAGCAATGTCGTCGGCAATCGCCGCGCATTGCGCCTCGATGCCGGCGAAGCGGTCGAGTTCCAAGTCATGCAACTCCGAATAGTCGCGGATCGCTTGCGGCACCAGGCCCTTGAGGCCCTGCCCCTTGGCATCCGTCAGCGGGCCATTGTGCTTGACCAGCCCTTCCAGCGTTTCCCAGGTCAGGTTCAGCCCGTCGAATTCGGCATAGCGCCGCTCGAGCCGCGTCACCACGCGCAGCGACTGCGCATTGTGGTCGAAGCCGCCCCAGGCGGCCATCTTCTCGTTGAGCGCCTCCTCGCCCGTGTGGCCGAAGGGCGTGTGGCCGAAATCATGCACCAGCGCCACCGCCTCGGCGAGGTCCTCGTCGCCGCGCAGCGCCCGCGCGAGCGCCCGCGCGATCTGCGCCACCTCGATCGAATGCGTCAGCCTTGTGCGGTAATGGTCGCCTTCATGGGCAACGAATACCTGCGTCTTGTGCTTCAGCCGACGAAAGGCCGTCGAATGTATGATGCGGTCGCGGTCGCGCTGGAACGGCGTGCGGGTCGGGCTCTCGACCTCGTCGAACAGCCGCCCGCGCGACTGTGCCGGATCGCTGGCATAGACCGCGCGCGGCCGATATCCGAAGCCGATGTCGCCAAGCTCATTTGTCATGGCTGATGCCGCCGCAGTTGACTTGCCCCTTCCCGCTTCATACCTATCATGTGAAACCGAAAGCAAGGTGACGCCCATGGGCGCGGATGCCAAGACTGCCATGAAAGTCGAGATGACCGACGCCGCTGCCAGGCGGATCGCCAAGATCGTTTCGGGCGAAGCCGGCAAGACGGCGTTGCGTGTGTCCGTCGAAGGCGGCGGCTGCTCCGGCTTTTCCTACAAGTTCGACCTGGTCGACATCCGCAACGACGACGACGTTGCCATCGAGAAGGACGGCGCCACCGTGCTGATCGACGATCTGTCGCTGGTCTATATGGGCGGCTCGGTGATCGATTTCGTCGACGACCTGATGGGCCAGTCGTTCCAGATCAGGAACCCGAACGCGGTCGCCTCCTGCGGCTGCGGCACGAGCTTCAGCATTTGAAGATATGAAGCCGTTTCTCGAGGGCCATGAGGATCCAATTACGGTCCTCGTCGCTCGCGAGATGGAAGCCATTTCCGATGCCGATATTGTCGGTTGGGCTGGCCGCCATGCGGCGCCCCCGATCTATGCCGACGACAGCGACTACCTCCAACTGGTTCGGTGCAACCCGAGAAACGCTTTGGCTCTCGGGAAGGCGCACGACCACCTGAAGTTGCTGGTCGCGCGACGGTTTCCCGATTTCAACGACGCATCCGCAGAAGCCAGGGAAATAGCGCGCAAGGTTTTCCTGCGACGCCTCCGCACCTACCTCCATAGCGACATCGAACCGCTCCAAATCTGCCGCATGGTCTCTCCCGTCGAGGAAAAATACGACTATCCGCACTGGCTCGGCAGCCTCTACGACGCTTGCGACTGGATGGACGAACGCACCACGCGCGAACAGGCCACACATCTCAGGGATGAGATCGAACAGATACTCTCGGACAATGGCGAGAGCCTGCTTCCCGGAGCCATAGAATGAGCGGCGTCGGCGCGGTCCGTCAGGTCGCGCTCTCGGCCGGGCGCGACCTCGACACCACGCTCGCCTTCTGGCGCGACGTGCTTGGCATGAGCGTTCACGCCCGCTACGATCCACCCGGCATCGCCTTCATCATGGCCGGCGACGTGCGCCTGTTCTTCACCGATGGCGTGCCGGCAGGGATTGTCTATCTCGACATAGCGGGCCTCGAAGCCTTCCACGCCGAGGCAAAGGTATCAGGCATCCCCTTCACCGCGCCGCCGGCGCTCGTCCATCGCGATACGGAGGGCCAGTTCGGGCCGGCAGGGGAAAGCGAATGGATGGCCTTTCTAAAGGACCCGGCAGGCAATACGATCGGCCTTGTCGAACGTCTTCCGCCGGATTCCTGAGGCTGCCATGAAAATCGTCACCTGGAATATCAACGGCGTTCGCGCCCGCATCGGCAACCTCACCCATTGGCTCACGGAAAGTGCGCCCGACATCGTCTGCCTGCAGGAGATCAAGACCGTCGACGAACAGTTCCCGCGCGCCGAGATCGAGGCGCTGGGCTACAATGTCGAGACCCATGGCCAGAAGGGTTTCAACGGCGTCGCCATCCTGTCGAAGCTGCGCTTCGACGAGGTTGTCAGGGGCCTGCCGGGCGACGATGCGGACGAGCAGGCGCGTTTCATCGAAGGTGTGTTCTCGACCGACAAGGGCGCCTTGCGCGTTGCCTCGCTCTATCTGCCGAACGGCAATCCGATCGATGACGAGAAGAAGTTTCCCTACAAGCTGTCCTGGATGGCGCGGCTGGAGCGCTGGGCCGAGCAGCGGCTTTTGCTGGAAGAGGCGCTGGTGCTCGCCGGAGACTACAACGTCATCCCTGAGCCGATCGACGCAAAATTCCCGGAAAACTGGCTGGGCGACGCGCTGTTCCAGCCCGAGACCCGGCAGGCCTTCCGCCGGCTGAAGAACCTCGGCTTCACCGAAGCAGTACGTGCGGTCACCGACTCTGGCGATGCCTACACCTTCTGGGATTATCAGGCCGGCGCCTGGCAGAAGAACAACGGCATCCGCATCGACCATCTGCTCCTGTCGCCCGAAGCTGCCAATCGTTTCTCCTCAGCCTCGATCGAGAAACACGTGCGCGCCTGGGAAAAGCCATCCGACCATGTGCCGGTGGCGATCGATCTGGCGCTGCAGCCGGCCTGAGCGGTCCGGCCGGGCGCCGGCAAGCACGACCCAAGCGGACCTCTTATCGCCACAAATCGCGCGTTTGATGCGAAATCATCATGGTGGCCGGGGTTCCCATGACTATCCGATCCGTTCTCTGTCCGATCGCCTGCGGGATTGCGATGGCAAACGCCACGCTTGCGATGGCAATAGCCGCGCTTGCGATGGCAAGCGCCACGCCGGCTTTTGCCGCCCCTGAATGCCTTGCCAATGGAAAATCGTTCCAGGTCGGCCAGGTCGCTTGCCTGACGCTGGGTGAGAAGAGCCACCTTGCACGCTGCGAGATGGTGCTCAACAACACCTCGTGGACCAAGATCCACGACGATTGCCCGGCAACCAAGCCGCCGCTGCACCCCACGTCGATCTCGACACCAGCGCCAAGCATGGTGCCGGCGGAACCGACCGAGAACTGATTTCCAGCGAGTGAGAAGTGGACGTCCTGGACCAGCGGCAGCCCGCTTACTGGTCGCCGCCGCCCTTGGTGAGGATGTCGTCGGCCAGCGAGATGGCCGTCCGGCGGTCGGCCTCACCGGCCGCGGCAAACGCCTCTTCCTGCATGTTGCGGATCCAAGGCTGGTCGGCCGGTGCCGCGCGTTCAAGCGCGGCCGTCATCATCGCCAGCCCACGCACGATCTTGCCGCTCTGGAACAGGAGGTTGCCGAGCGTCGCCTGGGCGCCGGCATGGCCTTTTTCGGCGGCGAGCTGGAACCAGCGTCCGGCCTGCTTGACGCTTGCCTTGACGCCGCCCTCGCCTTTCAGGAACATCTGGCCCATCTCGAACTGGGCGTTCGGATTGCGGTAATTGGCGGCCGCGCGCATGTAATATTCCTGCGCCGCTATTTCGTTTTCCTCGACCGGGCTGCCGGGAATGCCTTTCCGCAAATAGTCGCCCAGCGCCACCAGGGCGTCCGACACGTAGCTTTCCTCGGGCGAGCCCGGCTCGACATCCTGGTCGACGATCTCTGAGAAGAACTTGAAGGCCGCATAGTCGTCGCGCGTCACGCCGTCGCCCTCGGCATACATGCGTGCGAGCTTCCAGGTGGCGCCGATCTGGCCGTTCTCGGCAGCGTACTTATAGGCCTCGACCGCCTGCTCCTTGTGGCCGCTCTTGTAGGCGGAGAAGCCGAACTGGAACACCGCCCATGGGCTGGATTGCGGCTTCACGCCGGTCTTGTCGTCGAACACCTTGTCGTCGAAGGCCATGGCCTGGCCCACGGCGCCCAAGGTCGCTACCGCGACCAGTGCCGAAAAGACAGACGACCTCAACACCTCAGATATCCGCATAGCAATGTGTTTCTTTCGCACCGCCGGGATGGGTGACCGCGCCGTCGCGAGCCGACCCAACCGTCTGCGCATACTTCCAGATCGCGCCCGACTGATAGTCGGTCGTGCGCGCCTTCCAACTCTTCGCCCTCGTCTCCAGTTCCGCATCGGACAGATCGACCTCGATCGTGCCGTTGACCGCATCGATCGAGATCACGTCGCCGTCCTTCAGCAACCCGATCGGTCCGCCCACGGCCGCTTCCGGCCCGACATGGCCGATGCAGAAGCCACGCGTCGCGCCCGAAAAGCGTCCGTCGGTGATCAGGGCCACCTTGCCGCCCATGCCCTGGCCGTAGAGAGCCGCCGTCGTCGACAGCATCTCGCGCATGCCCGGACCGCCGCGCGGCCCCTCGTAGCGGATGACGAGAACCTCGCCTTCCTTGTAATTGCGCTGCGTGACCGCTTCGAAGCACTCCTCTTCCGAATCGAAGCAACGCGCCGGACCCGAGAATTTCAGTTCCGACATGCCCGCGACCTTCACGATCGCGCCTTCGGGGGCAAGGTTGCCCTTCAAGCCCACAACACCGCCCGTCTGGGTGATTGGCCGGTTGGCGGGACGGACCACATCCTGGCTGTCATTCCAGGCAACATGCTGCATATTTTCGGCCAAAGTGCGGCCAGTCACCGTCAGGCAATCGCCATGCAGATAGCCGTGGTCGAGCAGCGTCTTCATCAAGAGCGGAATGCCGCCGGCCTCGAACATGTCCTTGGCGACATATTTGCCGCCCGGCTTGAGGTCGGCGATATAGGGCGTCTTCTCGAAGATCGCGGCGACGTCGAACAGGTCGAACTTGATCCCGGCCTCATGCGCGATCGCCGGCAGGTGTAGCGCCGCATTGGTCGAACCGCCGGTGGCAGACACCACGGTCGCCGCGTTCTCCAGCGCCTTCAGCGTGACGATGTCGCGCGGCCGGATGTTTTTGGCGATCAGCTCCACGATCTTTTCGCCGGAGGCGAAATTGAAGCGGTCGCGCATCTCGTAAGGCGCCGGCGCGCCGCAGGAATAGGGCAGTGCCAAGCCGATCGCCTCGGCGACGGTGGCCATGGTGTTGGCGGTGAACTGGGCGCCGCAGGAGCCAGCCGAAGGACAGGCAACCTGTTCGATCTCGAGAAGCTCTGCGTCACTGATCGCGCCGACCGAATGCTGGCCGACGGCCTCGAAAACATCCTGCACGGTGATCTGCCGGCCGCGATAGCTGCCGGGCAGGATCGAGCCGCCATAGATGAAGATCGACGGCACGTTGAGCCGCACCATGGCCATCATCATGCCGGGCAGCGACTTGTCGCAGCCGGCGAGGCCGACCAGTGCATCGTAGCAATGGCCGCGCATGGTGAGTTCGACGGAATCGGCAATGACCTCGCGCGACACCAGCGACGACTTCATGCCCTGGTGGCCCATGGCGATGCCGTCGGTGACGGTGATGGTGCAGAATTCGCGCGGCGTGCCGCTGGCGGCCGCCACGCCCTTCTTGACCACCTGCGCCTGGCGCATCAGCGAGATGTTGCAGGGCGCCGCCTCGTTCCAGCAAGAGGCGACGCCGACCAGCGGCTGCGCGATCTCGGCGGCCGACAATCCCATCGCGTAGAGATAGGAACGATGCGGCGCACGCTCCGGACCGACGGTCACGTGGCGACTGGGAAGCTTGGCCTTGGAGATTACCTTGGCGTCCATACTCGTCCTTGCCGCGGGCGGCGCGGCCTGCCCCATCGCCGAGCCTTTTGGCGCGTGTCCCGAGACATATTCGAGGTGCGCCGGGTTTATGGCGGGAAATGGGCAATGCCTCTGAGCGGAACTGTAGCGCGGGGGTTGTTCATAAACTGTTGCTAAAACGTCACAATCGCAGGAGGCGGCGATGGTGCGGCGCATTTGCAACGCAGGCGCTTGCCGGCACTGTCCAGCGTCACCTCTTCAAACGAAAAGGCCGGGCGATGCCCGGCCTTTTAGTCGAATTTTCAGTGACTTAGAACTTGATCTTGACACCACCCGAAATTGCCGTGACCAGATCGTTGCCGAAATCATAGCTGACGTCCGTGCCGGCTACATAGCCGTTCTCGCCAGCCACCGTCCCCGAATGGCCGCTGGTCAGCACACCGATCGCGCCGGCCAGACGAATTTCGACGTTCGCTGTCGGCGTGTAGGCAACGCCACCACCCACCGTCCAGGTATCGGTCTGCGAACCGTAGCCGTGCGAAGTGCCGCGATCCCAGGAAAGCTGGCCGGCAGCGCTCCACTGATCATTGAACTTGTGGCCGACACCGCCCGTGACCGTCCAGCCATCGCGGTACATCAGGTCGAGCGAGGTAACCTGGGACGAACCAGAAACAGCATTGCCCGTAAAGCATGTCGATGCGGGAAAACCTACCGGACAGATCGGAACGCTTTGCAGCACACTCCAGTTGACCCACTTGAGCGAACCGAAAGCGAGCCAGCCAGGCGCGATGCCCGACTGCAATTTCAACTCCACCACATCCGGCATATACTGTGTTGAGCCGTAGATCGGAATAACGGCCCCACCAACGTTCGTCAGGTCCAGCGTACCTGAGATGTTGTCGAGCTTAACTTTCGAATTGTAGACAAGGCTTGCACGCAGCGCGATTTCGGGAATCTCGTAAGCGAGGCCGGCGCGCCAACCCCAGCCCGTGGTCGACAGATCGACGCGGCCCGTGCCGCCGAAATCGGGCACCAGCGGCGACACAAGGCTTTCCTTGAAGCCGTAGATCTTCTGGTAGAATACACCGCCGATAAAGCGAAGCTGACCTTTACCAGCGTCCATCTTGTAGGAGCAGGTCGCAGCGTAGTTGTCGCTCTTGATGTCGGTTTCCATGTTGGACTGGGCGCCTGCCCAGAGACCCGGATTTGTGTGCGCGCCCCAGGGCTGCGAATAGTCGACCATGCAATCGACGCCCTTGACGACCTCGGCCTTGACGCCGATGCGCGGCACCCAATAGTCCACGCTTTCCTTCGTGCTGCTGCCCAGAGCCGTCACGTTGCCGTCAAAGGGGTCAGTATCCACCGCGTTCTTGACCTTGCGGTCCGGCATCACGAAGGTCGCTTCCGCTTCCGAGGCGAACGGCGCCGGATCGAATAGAAGATCGATGTCGTAGCCGCCACGCTCCAAGCCGCCGGCGTGCGCCGAGCCGATCAAAGCCATCGACAAGCACCCTGCCCCCAGCAGTGCTTTGAGACGCAAATAGTTCATGAATTCCCTCCCCGAAAATACTGGTGCAGCAAGCTAGAACCAATTCGGGTTAACGGCGCAACAACGAATTCGCGGGGCGTACATGTACACCCTTGCCAAGCGCATTTTCGACAAAGTGGTGGACGTTACGGCATGGGCCTAAAATGGCCTCACCGACGCAAATCGATCGAAAAAATTTGGAAAATCGGCCCCAAAAGACCAAAAACAGGTGGTTTTGCGGGTGTTTGGCTCCATTGTTACATTATGGCAACAATGGGGCTAAAACATTCCGTTTACGTCAACATTAACGTAGCGGAATGCCTGTTTTTAAGGCAGCGGAACGGCCGGCCAAGGCCGTTCCGGCAGGTCACGAATCTGCCCGCTCAGCCGGCGTCGCGCACCCGCGTCAGGGCCACCGAAAGCTTCTCCTGCGCCTCGCGATATTCGGCGAGTTTTTCACGCTCGGCTTCCACGATCTCGACCGGTGCACTGGCAACGAATCTGTCGTTGGACAGCTTCTTGTGCAGGCGGGCGATCTCCTCGGTCACCTTGGCCAGTTCCTTCTGCAGCCGCGCCGCCTCGGCGGTCAGGTCGATCAGGTTGCCAAGCGGCAGGCAGATCGTCGCCTCGTTGAGCACGATCTGCGCCGAGCCCTTGGGGGCGGCATCCTGCAGCGAAATGTCACCGACCCGTGCCAGCCGCTGGATGGCGGAGGCATGGCGGTCGAGCCTCTGGTGCGTTTCCTCACGGGCGCCGACCACCACCAGCGGCGCGATCGCCGCCGGCGGCACATTCATCTCCGAACGCACAGAGCGGATGCCCGAGACGAGATCGACCAGCCAGTTGATGTCGGCGGCCGCGGCCACGTCCTCGAAGTCCGGCGACGGCCAGGCGGCGTGGCAAAGTAGCGAGCCGCGTTCCTTGCCCTCGCCCGCGGTCTCGGCCCACAGTTCCTCGGTCATGAACGGCATCATCGGATGCAGGAGCTTGTAGATCTCGTCGAGCACGAAGGCGACGCAGGCCCGGCTCTCGGCCTTGGCGGCCTCGTCTGTGCCCATGAACACCGGCTTCAGCAGCTCCAGGTACCAGTCGCAGAACAGGTTCCAGACGAAGCGATAGGCAGCGCCCGCCGCCTCGTTGAAGCGGTATGAGGCGATGCCATCGGTGACCTCACGCGCGGCACGCGTCAGCTCGGTCAGGATCCAGCGGTTGACCGCCAGCTTGGCGTCGTTCAGCCAGAAATCGTCATTGCGCGCGACCTCGTTCATCTCGGCAAAGCGGGTCGCGTTCCACAGCTTGGTGCCGAAGTTGCGGTAGCCGGCAATGCGGGCCGGATCGAGCTTCACGTCGCGGCCTTGCGCCGCCATCACCGTCAAGGTGAAGCGCAGCGCATCGGCGCCATACTCGTCGATGAGGTCGAGCGGATCGATGACGTTGCCTTTCGACTTCGACATCTTCTGCCCGTTCTTGTCGCGCACCAGCGCATGCACATAGACCGTGTGGAACGGCTCCTCATCCATGAAATGCAGGCCCATCATCATCATGCGGGCGACCCAGAAGAAGATGATATCGAAGCCGGTCACCAGCACGTCGGTCTGGTAGTAGGTCTTGAGCTCCGGCGTCTGATCGGGCCAGCCCAGCGTCGAGAACGGCCACAGCGCCGAGGAAAACCAGGTGTCGAGCACATCCTCGTCGCGGGTCAGGATCTCGCCCGGCTTAAAGTTCTCGAGCTTGTCCTCGACCCAGGCCTTCCACGGCCCTTCCAGCGCCAGATAATATTCGATGGCCGAGGCGAGCGCTTCCTCCTCGGTCTTCTCGACGAAGACGCGCCCGTCCGGCCCGTACCAGGCTGGGATCTGATGGCCCCACCACAGCTGGCGCGAAATGCACCAGGGCTGGATGTTCTCCATCCAGTCGAAATAGGTCTTCTCCCAGTTCTTGGGCACGAAATTGGTCCGCCCCTCGCGCACCGAAGCGATCGCCGGCTTGGCGAGTTCGGCGGCGTTTGCATACCACTGCTCGGTCAGGAACGGCTCGATCGGCACGCCGCCGCGGTCGCCATGTGGCACGGTGTGGCGGTGCGGCTCGATCTTGTCGAGGAAGCCGCCGGCCTCTATCAGTTCGACGACCTTCTTGCGCGCGACGAAACGGTCGAGGCCGTCGAGTTCGTCCCAGACGGCCTGGCGCTCCGGCGTCACGTCGAGGCCAGCGAGGAAATCCTCATTATCCTTGAGCGTAACAGCCGCCTCGGCGGTCAGGATGTTGATCGCTGGCAGCTTGTGGCGCCTGCCGACCTCGAAGTCATTGAAATCATGCGCCGGCGTGATCTTGACCGCGCCCGAGCCCTTTTCCGGATCGGAATACTCGTCCGCCACCACCGGTATCTTGCGGCCGACGATTGGCAGCACGACATTTTTCCCGACCAGGTGCCGGAAGCGCTCGTCGTCCGGATGCACTGCCACTGCCGTGTCGCCAAGCATGGTCTCCGGACGCGTCGTCGCCACGGTGATGAAGGTCATCGGGTTTTCCGGATCGAACGCCTCGCCCTCGATCGGATAACGGAAATGCCAGAGGTTGCCGTTGACCTCCTGCTGCTCAACTTCGAGGTCGGAAATCGCCGTAAGCAGCTTCGGATCCCAGTTCACAAGGCGCTTGTCCTTGTAGATTAGCCCTTCCTTGTAGAGCGTCACGAACACTTCGAGCACCGCCTTGGACAGGCCCTCGTCCATGGTGAAGCGTTCGCGCGACCAGTCGGCAGAGGCGCCGAGCCGCTTCAGCTGGTTGAAGATCGCGCCACCGGATTCGGCCTTCCACTCCCAAACCTTCTCGATGAAGTCCTCGCGCGAAAGATCGCGGCGGTGGATCTGCTTTTCCATCAGCTGGCGCTCGACCACCATCTGCGTGGCGATGCCGGCATGGTCCATGCCGGGCTGCCACAGCACGTTCTTGCCGCGCATGCGCTCGAAGCGCACCAATATGTCCTGCAGCGTGTTGTTGAGCGCGTGGCCCATATGCAGCGAGCCGGTGACGTTTGGCGGCGGGATGACGATGGTGAAGGCATCCGCCCCCTCCTCCGCGCCTGCGCCGGCGCGAAAGGCGTCGGCCTCTTCCCAGATTTTGGCGATCTTCGGCTCGACGGTTTTGGCGTCGTAGGTTTTTTCAAGCATGGAAAGAGGTCCGGGCTGTCGGGATTTGCTGGGTCCGGTGTAAATCGGAAGGCAGTTGGCAAGTCAACCGCGGGCAACTGACAGACGGCGACGACCAATAGATAGTGGCTGAGCAACTCAAGGCAACTCGCGAAGATGATCTGACTGCGTCCCGCGATCGTCAGCATCGTTGTCGGCGCGGCTTTTCGATACACCGTCTCAATCGCTCGATCGCGGAGAACCCTCGAAAAAAAAGCGCCGCCCGAGGGCGGCGCCTTGATCCGGAGATCGGTCTACAACGCTATTGCGCGCCGCGCGCTACGCGCTCGATTTCCTCGCGCACCAGCCGCTCGACCAGCGTCGGCAGATTGTTGTCCAGCCAGTCCTGCAGCATCGGCCGCAGCATGTCCTCGGCCATCTCGTCGAAGGTCTTCTTGCTGCGGCTGGCAAAGGCATCGGAAAGTTCGCCGAAGGCGGCGGCGACCTGACGGCCCGCATGTTCCGAAAGGATCGCTGGACGGGCGGCAACGGCATCGGACTGGCGGGCCATGCCGCCGCTGGAAGCGGCAGGTTCGAAAAAAGGTTCATCTGCGAGTTCGTCTTCGGCGATCTCGACCTCCGGTGCGGCATCAAACGTCCGCGCCTCGACCTTGTCCGGTCTGGCCGTACCCGCAGCCTTCGCCGTTTCGCCCACGGCCGCGATTTCGCGCCGCCAGTCGGCTACGATGGCATCGCTGGTTTCGGCGGCAGCCGCCGGCTCGGCCGAACTCGGCTCGGCGGCGATGCTGGCGCTCACTTCAGCAAGCGTCGTGGGCGCCTTTGGCGTGACCGGCGGAGCCGCCTCCGGGCGCACCTTCGTTTCCATGCGGGCTGTTTCCATGCGGGCTATGACCGGCTCGGCCGCCAGCTGTGCCTGCACCTCAGCCAGCGAAACCGGCTTCCTGGTGTCTGCTTCGGCGCGCAGCTCGGCGCGGAACGCATCCACTTCCGGCACCGGCGGCGCGGCTGGCGCAGGCTGGAGATCCTGTCGCAACTCGCCGGCATCACCGGGCTGCTTGCGACCGGTGTCGCTGTCTTCGATGATCCTTCTGATGGAAGCCAGTATTTCTTCCATGGAAGGTTCGCGCTGAGCGCTGCTTGCCGTTGCCATCGTCACATCCGCCGCCCTTGTGACCTATTCTCGATTTCCGTTCCGGCAAAGCCGGATTCGAATCATGGCCACAGGGTAGCCGACGGATCGTCATCCGAGAATCCCCAATCTGGGGAGATGTTGGATTTCAACAGATTAGCTCGAGCGCCCAACTGAAAAGACCGCGGGCTGAGCAGGGGCTCAACAATGAAAAAGCGCCGCGCATCCCATGGATACGCGGCGCTCCTCAAATCCGGGTTGTGATGCCGTTAGCGGCCGTCCGGCGTGCGCAAGCCGATCCACTTGTCCTTGACGGCGTTGTAGTGCTCTTCCGGCTTGTACTTCACCACATTCAGCGCCAGGCGCTCGACCGACAGCCGGCCCATTGCCGACAGGATGGCGTAGCTTGCCACCACCACGTCGCGCTCGGAGCTGGCAAGGTTGATCTTGGCACTGATGACGGCGTTCTGCGCATTCAGCACGTCGAGCGTGGTGCGCTGGCCGACATTGCGCTCCTCGATGACGCCGTTAAGCGCCAGTTGCGCGGCGGCGATCACCTCCCTGTTGGCGGCGACACTTTGCTGCGCGGCGGTGTACTGCGTCCATGCCGATGTCACGGCCTGGCGCACCTGGTCGCGGCTGACATCGACTTCGATGCGGGCCTGGCTGAGCGACTCCTTCGATTGGCGAACCAGCGCCGAGGTGCGGCCGCCCGAATAGATCGGTATGCTGAGCGTCGCGCCGATGCTGGCCGAATTGGTTGTACCATCCGACGACGACAGGACACCGGGAACTGTATTGCGATAGGCGCTGGAAACGCCTGCATTGGCGGAAAGCTGCGGCAACAGCGCGCCTTCTTGCGATTTCACCGAAAACGACGCCGCGTCGACCAGGTGCTGGGTAGCAAGGATGGCCGGGTGCTCAACCGATGCGATGGTGATCGCCGCGTCGAGGCTCGACGGCAAAAGCCTGCCCAGCGGCGATGCCGCCCTGAGCTTGCCCGGCTCGTCGCCGACGATCTGGTGGTAGGTCGCGGCACTGGCCAGCGCCTGCGCGCGGGCCGCACTCAACTGCGCCACGGCCGAAGAACGCGAAGCGTCGGCCTGGGCGACGTCGGTGCGCGTACCTTCGCCGACCTCGAAGCGCGAGCGCGCCGCGCGCGCCTGCTCGGTCAGGAACTGCAGGTTCTGCTCGGTCAGCACCGCCACCTGACGGTCGCGGATCACATCCATGTATGCGCTTGCCGCGTTGAACAGGATGTTCTCTTCGGTGTTGCGCAGGCTTTCGACAGAAGCGCGAACCTGCGCTTCTGCGGCCGCGACATTGTTCTTGGTCTGGAAGCCGTCGAACAGCATCTGGTTGATCTGGACCCCGAAATTGCCGGTGGTTATGCGCGCGGTCCGGTTCGTGCCGGCGATATGGCTGCTGGAATAGTCGATATCAGCCGAACCGTTAACGGTCGGCCGCCAGCCCGACTTGGCGATGGCCACGCCCTCGTCGGTGACGCGGACGCCCGCACGGGCGGAGTTCAACTGCGAATTGTTCTGGTAAGCCTTGGCAAGCGCGCCAGTCATGGTTTCGGCGGAAGCACTCAGCGGCGAAAGCGCGGTCGCGGAAACCAGGATGGCGGCTAGAACACTCTTGCGTAAGGACGGCACGTGATATCCCTCATTCGTTTTGCACGGGAACTGCGCCACGCCAGCCTCTCCTAGGATCAGCCAGCGCCGCGCTTTTATCGTTCCCCCGCCGACTGCCCCCAAAATACCCGGTTATGCAAATCAGCAACGATTGTTCAAATGCAAGCGATCATGACATCGCTTTCGCTGCAAGGCAAAACCGCTCAGAATTCAAACGCATGAATACGTTCAAATCCGGGTAGTGGCTTAATTGCCGCATTAAAGGCCCGTCTTCCGGTTACAACCCCCCCGGTTTTGAAAAACAGCCGGGCAACGCCCGAATTGCCCTGCCCCTCGACTGCGACAAGACGCCCGCCCTCGGAAAGCTGGTCAAACAGCGAGGCCGGCACGTCCTCGACACTGCCGCCGATGAAGATGACGTCATAAGGCGCCTTGGCGGCGTGACCTTGCGGCAGCGGCCCAGTGACTACCGTCACGTTGTCGCAGCCCAGCGCCGAGAGCGTCGATCTGGCGGTTTCCGCCAGCGCCGGATCACTTTCCAGCGCAACCACGGAGCGTGCCAGCCGCGACAGGAGCGCCGCCGAATAACCGGTGCCGCAGCCGACATCGAGCACCGATTCGCCAACGCCGATCTCAGCCAACTGCAGCAGCTTGGCGAGCGGTGAAGGCTCCATCAGGTAGCGCGCGCCGCCATTGGCGCCGTCGGAAATGCGGATGTCCCCGTCGATATAGGCGAGATCGCGCTGGTCCGCGCCGACAAAGGCCTCGCGCGGCACGGAAAGCATGGCATCGAGCAGCGGCGCGCTGGTCACGTCCGTGGTGCGGATCTGGCCGTCGACCATCTTCACGCGTCGTTCGGAGAAATCAGCGCTCATGTTCCAACCAATCCGCCCAAACCAATGCGCCCAAAACCAATGCGCTTGCCGCGCCAGGATTGCGGCTCATTCGACCGGAACCCCTGCTCCCAAGGGAGCCCAGGCAACTGGAGGCCTCGCCCGGAATCGAACCGGGGTGCAAGGATTTGCAGTCCTCTGCGTAACCACTCCGCCACGAGGCCTCGTTGCTCCCGGCGTTCCGAGCGGACTCAATATGTTGGCGGCAGAAAGTCGTCAAGCGCTCGCACATCATTCCCGACGCTTTCCTCGTCGAGGCTCGATACGCCTTCTGCTGATCTGGAAAGGTCCGCCGGCCAGGTCAATCCGGCCGGCGCCGGCGCTCCCACCACACGACAAGCCGGCGCCGGTGGCGGCGCACCAGCGCAAATTCATAGGAAAGCACCAGCAATCCGATCGGAATCATCCAGAAGCCCAGGATAGGCAGGAAGCCGAGGATGCCGCCCAGGATCAGGACGACGCCGATGGCGATTCTGAGAGCGCGCGAGCGCGGCATGGTGAATTCGCGGCCAAAGACCGTGATTTTCCGCGCCGGTGCGTGTTCGCCTGCTGCAGTCATGTCGAAGCCAGACCCAGTTCCAATCATTAAAGACACCCGCCGGTAAATGCCGCAACCGCCTTTTCGCTCCACGGCAGTGAGCAGAACCGCTCATATGAGGGCCCCCGCCGGCGATTGCCAGAAATCGTCATGCAAAAAAGCCCGGAAAAAATACGAAATGCTTCTTTGCAAAGGCGAAACGGGTTTGCTATAGGCTGCGCCACTCACATGAGAGCGCTGTTCCCCGGTAGCTCAGTGGTAGAGCAACCGGCTGTTAACCGGTTGGTCGCTGGTTCGAATCCGGCCCGGGGAGCCAATCTTTTCAAATACTTAGCAACGCAGCAAAATCGCCGATTTTGGCGATAGGTACGCTATAGGTACGCCGGACCCGATTGCTTTGCTGGAATCACTTGGGCGGCGGACGATTGGCGACCAGCTTTGATTCCCGCTAGTTTCCTGCGACTATCCGCTGGTCCACGCGACATGGAGGGGCTGATGGCAAAGTGGCGATGGGCTGTGTTTCCTTTGATGTGCTCGACCATTACGGCACAAGCCAATTTCTTCAGCGGCAACGACCTGCACGATTTCTGTACGGGATCGCCCCTTTTCGCGCGGGGCTACATAATGGGCGTAGCCGATTTGAACGACCTGAACTTGGGTGGCGTCGACTTGTCTGGCCAGACCTTCTTGCAGCGGAAGTTCATTTGTGTCCCCCAGGGCGTCACGGGCCAACAAGCTGGCGATGTGCAAGTACTTGGTGGATCACCCGGGAGAGAGGCAAAATCCGGCGGCCTTAATCGTCTATAAGGCCCTCCTGGCTGCATGGCGTTGCCCACTATGGGGAAAAAGCCCGCCACCGTGAGGCGGCGGGCCTTAGTTCGGGAGGAAATGAACGTCGCGGTCAAGGGGGCGCCCCTTTGCCCATCCCCTTTGCCCCCGTTTGACGACGGTACGCCTCACTTAGCTGGATAATAAGCGCGCGCCGGTTGAAGCTCTGCATATTCAAGCTGCGTGACTTTTCTGCCACAAGATAAAGAAAGCCCGCCACCAGCGGCAGCCGGGCAGTTTTTGCCGAACGGGCCTGTGAGTTTTGTCACAGACGCATCGACGCATCGGACCTAGCTTGCTGCGCGGGGTGTATCTGCAAGCGGTGAGGAGTACTCGGATGCTTATGAAGCTTCCTCTTGTCGCAGTTAGTCCCCTTGTCGATTGGCTCAGCCGCCGAGCCGCACAGAAGGCGCGGTTGAAGGCAATGGACGAGCTGACCGAGTCACCGGACGACCTGCTCAGCGACATCGGGATTTCCCGTGATGACATCGAGACCAGGCGCCTGCTGTCCAGCCGGAGGGCGGTGGGCTAACAAAAAGCCCGCTGCCGGTGGCAGCGGGCCATAGACTCCCCAAGTTGCGGAATTACTGGCGAGCAGCGAGGAACCGTTTCATTTCGCGATCAGCGCCACCTTTTGCTCCGGCGACATCGCCGCGAGGATTTTGAGAAGCTCGGAAACTCTTATAGCGACACCAAGGCTTCTTGCGATTCGGGATCGTTCTCCCACGTCATCGTTTCGCCGTCGTGGACAATCTCGGGCTCGTCGCCTGCGTCCTGCTCGCCATCGAAGAAAGCCATGTCGCCGCCGCCGGCCGCAAGCGCATGGTCCTGGTTCAATGTCACGGTCCAGCCCAACGAGGGCTCGTGCTCATCGCCGCTGTCCTCTAGATCGCCATCAGCTTCGCGATCGTCGTTGGCGCCGCCATTTGTAGGACCGAGCACCGTCCAGCCAAGCGACGCCTCAAGGTCGCCGGTCTCCTCCATGTCGCAATCGGCCTGCATCAGATCCAGCGCTGTTATGAGTGACATTGCACGGTCGAGTAGGTCGTTAAGGCATGTTTCGACCGATTCGCGCCATTCGCGTGGGTTCATTCCCTTCGGCATACCGAGGGGCTGTAGGATGGGCGTGCGCGCGTTCATGACGGCCACCGCTTCATGACCGAGAGTAGGCGCTTCCTGTTCTCTGGATCGAGCCGTCGCCAAGACTCCTGCATATCCTCGAATGCAATCGGGCGATCGGACATCGAGGCCGGGTAGATATGGGCCACCATGAAGGGGTTGCCGATTTCGGTCGACCAGTCGTCAAGCGCCAGCGCCCGTTCCCTGGCGAGCCTCCTAACGCGGATGCATGGTAGCTCCAGTGTTGCGATGCCGGTTGACGAAAGCGCCTCTGTAGCGACTCCTATGGCCGGAACAGAAGCGAAGGCGCCAAGTAAGGCGCGGCGGGAAAACCGCCCAATGATAGGCATTCCCTCGGCAGCAGGCACAGCTTCGCCGGCTGCCGGAACTGTGAGTTTCGGCATTGGATTTGCCTCCTGATTTGTGCTAACAGCACACTGTGTAATTTACACATGTGGAAATAGCACACAGGGGTATATGTGACAAGCGCACAGATGCGAGCCGCCCGCGGCCTTGTTAACTGGAGTGTCCGCGACCTCTCCGAGAAGTCAGGCGTTCATCGGAACACCATCACGAATTTTGAGACAGGCAAGTCCGGCGGAGATCCTGAGACGCTGCTCAAGCTCCGGCGCGCCCTCGAGGCGGCAGGCGTTGAGTTCATCCCCGAGAACGGCGGTGGTGCTGGGGTGAGGCTTAAGAAGCCGGCGCCAACCACTCATCTGCCCGACGGCGAAGCCGGCATCATCGACAACAGCGAAATGTAGGCGCATTGCGGAGTGTATCGTTTTACACAATCCCCAATTGCTGGACTCGCGCGATGCACCGGCAGTTAATTTCTGCGTCAGGCCAAAGGGGAAAAAGGCCGCGATGGGAGGACTTCGATGATCAAGAAACTTACTCGACACGTCCGGGCGCATAGTATGCGTGGTTTGATCCTTGGCCTGGCTGCCCTCGTGGTCACCTCGTCATTTGTGCAGGCAGCAGGCGACAGCATCGCCGGCCGGAAAGTCATGACGCAATGCCAAGTGTGCCACGGCAAGGATGGCATCGGCAAACTGTCTTACACGCCCAATATCTCCGGGCAGAAGTACGAGTATCTCGTCCACTCGCTGATGGCTTACAAGATCGGACAGCGCAAGAGTCAAATGATGTCGGCGGTCGTCAAGAACCTGAGCGATGAAGACATCGCCAATGTTGCGGCTTACTATGCCGCGATCAAGATTTCCGTCGAAGTTCCGCAGTGAGCCGCCCGCTGCCCGAGAGGTGGCGAGCGGTGATTCATCCTTTGTTCACCATATTAGCGCTCACTCATGAAGCTCAGGCATACTTCGGGTTGCGACTCTGGGCTCATCCGATTTGAGGGAAGAGAACACCGCCGTTTTGCCAAGTAGCAGCGAAGATTGACGGGCCTATAACGTCGCCGGCCGGCTTGCCTTGGCCGGTTAGGCCCGGCGGTCAAGCCAAAGGCGCCCCAGCCCCCGACCGTCGGGCCGCTGGACGTGGCCGAGCCCGCAACGGGTGGGTAGCGCCTACACCTTTGGCGTCGATTGAGTGACCGCTGATATGGTTGTAAACCTCCTAACGCGGGTTCGCACAAATCCGTAATGGCCGGTGGCCCAAAGTTCCCAAATGCACTGGCCATTTCTATTGCGGGGTGTCCCTACGCGAAGCAATTTCAAACTGAGGCACTACCCTCGATTGCGGAATCGATGCTCCTGAGCGCCTTCTCTTCATGGATGAACAAACACTGAGGAACATTCCTGGCATAGGCAAAGCCGGAATGGCGGAGATCGTCGGTTATAGGAATGTCTATACACGACGCTGAAATCGTCCAACCGCCACCTTGCGGGGGCGAAGCTTGCCCCGAATGCCACCGCCTTGAGGTTGGTCGTAGTTGGTGGCAGAATAATAGGGTAAGGGACGGCAAAATGAGGGCTGCCGTTATGCCATTCTCGCGTTACAGCGGAGTATTCGAGCCTACTGATCTGGACTTGCTCCAGCGGGTGTTCAACCAACTTTGTATCGAGCGTCGCCTAGCCCAAAAAGACTCGGAACAGAGGGAGGACCTCGCTGAGGAAATCGTCAGCGTTTTCCGGTGCGGGAGCACGGAGGAAGCGGACCTATTAGAGGCCCTATCTAAGCGCCGCATGGCTTAGGCCGTCACCGCAGTTAGCCCGGCGCCGTCTGGCGATACCGGCAGCGCGACATGGTAGGCATGTGCGCTTGCCTCCTGATGGCCATTCTAGGCCGTAGACTCATAAGCGCGCAGCCACAGGCGCATTGACGCGAGCTGGACCATGGCGAGGAAGTTGTCGGCGAGCTTGTCATAGCGGGTTGAGACGCGACGGAAGTGCTTCAACTTGGAGAAGAAGCGTTCGATCAGGTTGCGCTCGCGGTAGAGCCGCTTGCTGAAGCAGGGCTTCCATTTCCGGTTGCTCTTGGCCGGGATGTTGGGCGTGGCACCCTGCTCCTGGATCAGTTCCCGGATGCGGTCGGCGTCGTAGGCTTTGTCGGCCAGCACGATGGTGCGTGGGCCAAGATGATCGAGAAGCCGATCAGCGATCTGACCGTCATGTGCCTGTCCTGCTGTCAGGCCGAGCCGGATTGGGAGCCCTTGCGCGTCGACGACGACGTGGATCTTGGTCGTGAGCCCACCGCGCGATCGACCGAGACAATGATTTGCCCCCCTTTTTTGCCGTCGCAGCCTGCTGGTGCGCCCGGATGGAAGTGCTGTCGATCATCTGTATGGCGCCGTCGTGGGCGGCGCTGATGGCGTCCATCAGGCGGTCCCATACGCCTGCCTTCCGCCATCGCACAAACCGGTTGTAGCAGGTGGTCCGCGGCCCATAGCGCTCGGGCAGATCCCGCCACGGCGCGCCTGATCGCAGCACCCAGAAGATACCGTTCAGCACGCGGCGGTCGTCGACGCGCGGAACGCCTCGCGATTTGTTGGGTAGCAGCGGCTCGATCACGCGCCATTCGAAGTCGGTCAGATCATATCGGCTCATGCCGACGCTGAATCAGCTTCTCTCGGCTCAGGCAAGCCGTTCAATCGACAACGCTGATCGAAACCGGGGTGCCGTCCGGCAGGTCCTTGGTCTGCGCGTAGATCGAGGCCGTATAGCTGATCCACTCACTCCACGAGCACATCCAGATGTTGTCGGTCTTATATTCTCCACCGAACTGGGGGAGCGTCGTGAAGGCGTAGCACTGGGAGGCGTTGGGTTCATCCCCGCCGACCGGCACTGATCCACTAGTGGGCGCAACAACCAACCATCTTCATCATCGATGCACCGATGACGAAACTCCTCCTTAGAAGCAGCGATCTTTGTGATCGAAGCCGCAGACACTTCCAGCATGTGAACTGCACCGTTGGCATCAGCTAAAAATATGTCGGCGAATAGGTTGGCTCCCACGACACGGCATCGTGCTGGCAAAATGTCCGCCCACCCGCTTAGATCGGCGGCGGTCACCTCATCGGGAAGGAAATCCGAGCGAGCATGGTCCATCACGCAACCATGAACGGTAAGCCGACCGACGACAAGCTGGGACGCCTCAGTCTGTATCGTTTATGAGTTTACGACCTAGCGGTCGTGGTGCTGGTGCTGCCGGCGAGGCTCTAGCTTACGCGATCACACCATACGGAAACGGACCGCCTTACCCTACCTCAAGATGGCGGCGGACTCTTGAGCCCGTCACTGGCCGGCGCCTTTACCCCAAGCCCCCCGCCCAACGGGCGCCGGCCAACTCAATCAGAGATGATTCCTAACGCTTCTCGAAAGTCGGTCTCCAGTTGTGGTTCCGCTCCCGCTGCTGACCTTCGTAGTCAGGAATGCATGTGAAGAACACTGGCCTACGGTGGCGGCCAGCGGCTGCATTTCAAGCAGCCAAAGCGCCCGACCAGATCCTGATGCATCGATCCGTGATCCGGCCCGAGCCTGTCGATCAGCGCCTGGATATCTAGCTTTGTCGATCTGCCGCACATCGGGTGGGCGCAATTGACATAGACGGTTTCGCGAGCGGCCAAAGTGTCGGCGAGGGTTTTTTGGGGCATGCGATCTCCGTTGAAGGGTCCCGCAACTAGAGGCTTATATTCCTGCATCGATGCGAGCAAGGCGTATTGCGATGGAAACTCGCCGGGCGAAGACCCCAACCACCTCGAGCCCGGCGAGCCTAACCTGATCAGAGTATGCGATCAGGACCGGGATCAACCGGCAAGCTGGCGGTGCAATATGGATGCCAGGATTTGCTTCCCGGAATGGGACACAGGAGCTGTGCTCGGCGTGACCTTGCACATAGTGATAAACCGAGAATGCGCTCAGTCTGCCAAGCCTGGGCTATGGTAGTGAACTACAGCGTCGAGGATCGTTTCATAGACGCTACCCGTGCCCGTCTCCTCCACGATTCTGCCCCTCAATTCCCTGCTTTTGAGCATCAGCAAACAGTTTATCGGTTGCCTTGTCCGCGGACATGACGTCGGCGCCGGCGACGTTGGGCACATTGTCGGAAAGTGGTCAATAACCGTTAAGTTCGGATCGATCGTCAGGTTCCCACGAAAACGCGAGATCTGAGCCCTGGTTCATCCGATTTGAGAGGCAGAGGAGCCAGCCCTTTGGTTTTACTAAATTAGAAAAGACGTTATAATGGGTTATGCCGACAAAATCCCCTCTCATGTCGGCTAGGCCCGGCGGCCGAAACACCGCACCCAACGCCCTCGACCGCCGGACCGCTGGCCTAGCGGTCAACTGCTCGCTGCGGACGTGCCGCGCCAATCTTTTGCAACACAGAAAGCGTGAGACTCTTTCAAACGCTCGTTGCCGTTGAAGACCGAGCGACAATAGGACTGTACGCTTCCGACAATGGATAGCGAGTCATTACGGTACCGGCCTGCGGTGTCCCAGGTGACCCGGTTAATGATCTCCTTCGCAACTCTCGATAAATTAAAACCGAGAACCCGCGCCTTCTCCCTGTACGGAAGAAGCGCGCGGGCTGCCGGCACCACCCCCACCAAACAGGATTATTTGCCGAGCGGCCGTTGCCAGCAATAAAGTTTGACATAGTGGGCGCTATTTATTCACTCCTCCCGGAAATCCTGCAGCGACGCATGGCGTAGGTCTTCCTCGCCCCGTATGTGCTTGACACGGCCGATCAGCCCAGGCCTGACCCATTTGCGTTGCCGGCCGCCTCATGCCCTTCGGCGGTGGCCCTGCGTGTTCCCGAACGCGCTCCCAGAGCCGTTCCCGCATTTCCCGGTTTAGGGTGATGAAAGCCGAGCCGACATAGCGGCCTGTGTCTCGCTCGGCCATCAGAGCGAATGCCGGCTTGCCGGCCTAGCGCTCGACGCCGAGCAGCTCGTATTCATCGATGCCGCCTTTAGCCAGTTTGTGGATGGGCCGGATCGATACTTGCTCTCCTTCCGCTTCGAGACGACGCCTTCGAGGCCGGCCTGCTCGACGAGATGGAAAATCGCCTTGGCATCGCCCGGCAACGCCTGACTAAATTGGATGTGACCGCCATCCGGAATCATCTCGGCCAGTATCTCACGCCGGTCTTCTAGAACCATGTCGCGGAGGTCGTGGCCATTAAGGTGCAGCAGATCGAAGGCGACGAAGTACAGATCATGCTGGCGCCGGGTGATCGCTTTCCGAAGTGCTGCGAAGTCGGAGATCCCCGCCTCGTTGGTGACGATGATCTCGCCGTCAATGATGGCGCTTTCCACCTCGAGCGAGGCCGCGGCGGCTGCGAGGTCGCGGTATTTCGATGTCCAGTCGAGACCGCGCTTTGTGAAGATGCGCACGCCGTCGGCATCCCTCACGATCTGGGAGCGGTAGCCATCAAACTTGACTTCGTGAATCCAGCCATCGCCCTCGGCAGGCTTCTCCACCAAGGTCGGCATCAACGGAGGGATGAACTTCAAACGCATGCACAGACTCACGGAACGCGATTCAAGGCGTGGCGCCTAATCTTAGTTCCGAAGCATTTTAGCAAAATTGAATATTCGAATGAACGGCCTATAATTTGCCAGCCGGCAAACCTACCGGTTTCGCCGGTTAGGGAGGAAAGTTATGGCAGATGTGACGTCAAGAGATCAGAACTCCGAGATCGTTCGGCGCGGTTATGCCGCGTTCAATACTGGAGACATGGACACGCTGGCGCTAATCATCGACGAGACCTGCACCTGGCATACTCCGGGCAAGAGTCCCGTGGCCGGAGACCATAAAGGCCACGAGGCAATCTTTGGCCAGTTCGGCCAGTTGGGCAGCGAAACCCACGGGACCTTCAAGGCAAAACTTTTGCACGTGACGGAGAGCGAGGACGGGCTCGTGGTCGGCGTCCATCAGAATACCGGGGAGCGCAACGGCAAACGGCTGGACGTGCTCTGTTGCATCGTTTTCGACATCAAGAACGGCAAGTTGATGGACGCCAGGGACCACTTCTACGACCTCTACGCCTGGGACAATTTCTGGGCATAAGCCTCGAAAGCGACCCAGAGCTGGCTAGTCCCGACGAGGAGGTAGCCGGGCCGCCTGTTAACTCAGAGGCCCTGGCAGCCCCGCCAGCGCCATTGTACCGGAGGCTCACTTAGGCAGGACGACACCTGTCGTAACCTGGTGGACGATCAAAATCAGAACCGTCAACATTCCGGCGCCGAAGATGCCAAGGAAGGTCGCCAGAAATAGCCTCTCGACGTTTTCGGACCGGCTGTGTTTTTCAATGCTTCCGAACAACGGCTCTGAGGCAGCTTGGTGGTCCAGTGCGTTATGATGACCGCAACGCGGACACTTAGGCGTGGCCGAGCTTACTACCATGGTGCATTGCGCACAGTTGACCAACACGGCTCTTTGCCCCCCGGCAAGAAAGAGCGCCGGCTTGTTCCCGGCATTGCAGGCATTTTTAGCACAGGCGCGTATATTTGATACCGGTTCGGCTTCGGCTGGTTAACAGGGCTCGCGGCTCGCCCTGCTAGGCGCGCTGCCCAGCCCGGTACTCCCCGCCTAGATCACCCCACCAATGATCCGTTACGGCTATGAGGTACGTCATGAGATCGAGGGCCATGCCTGCGGCGGCAGCCCGAACAAGGCCGTTCGGCATCGGATCTTCTCCAAATCTGGTTTCGTGTGTGGCCCTGGTGCTTCCGTAAGAACGGAAATTATGATATCAGAGTTTCATGCCAAAGCAAGAAACCGTGGTATCAAAGAAACGCGGACCGGCCCCGACCGGAAAGGGCGTGCCGATCATGGTCCGCCTTCAACCGGACATGCTCGCAGGCGTCGATCAATTTGTTGCAGAACATGATGTTTCACGACCTGAAGCCGTCCGATTGATCATTCGTGACTGGTTGATCAGACACCAGGTACTGAAGGCTGAGTGAAAGCCGGTGACTTTCGGCGCGGCCTCGAATCGGCACGCGTCGAGTTCATTGCCAAGAATGACGGCGGTGCGCGTGTGAGGTTCAGGAAGTAGCCGCCTATGGTTTCCAGGAAGCAAGCGATCAGCAATGCGATCGACAGTGCAATACGCAAGCGCGTGCACTTACTGTTTATGGGCCACATGACCTGTATTCGTGGGTGTGGGCAGCTTGGGCACATCGCAACTCGTTCTACCTTATGCCGACAGGATTGGGACGGGTGCAAAAGGTAAGCCTCCATGCCGACCACAAATTCCGGCTGGCCTTCGACAGGCAAGATGTCGAATACCTTCGCTCACGCAACAGCCGGGGGTTTGTTGATGAGCGCGCAACCGTGGTCTGGGAAAAACCCACCTTGCCAGAGACAGGCGCCGTCGAGGTTGTATCACTCACTATCCCCGCAAGGCATCTTGCCCTCGGTAAGCAAGTAGGAAGACCGGGAAATGGCCTATTTGCATTCGGCATAGCGAACTACGAGAACGCCGCGCAATTCCATTTCTTCATGTCCAAGGAGCCAGCCGCGGCCCTCGGCCCGAAATTGAGCGCGGTGGGGATGCCAACATTTTTCTTCAATTTGGACAATGGCGAGAACGTTAGCATGGTTGTGCGCGAGGTGCCGTTCATGCCGCCCACTATGACATCGTCGCGCGGCGTTCCGCGGATGGATTTTCCAGCAGATATGCAGCATGGACTGACCGTCGGCCATGCGCTGCTGCACTCGCACCCACCCGATGGGGGTGCTCTTCACATTTGGGAGGCCGGGGGCGTCTCGCTGGACATGAACAGGCGTCACCTTGCCATCAACCCGCCTGGGAAAGCACTGAAACCAGATTAAAGGCGCACATTCCGGGAAAGTTCAGTCTGGTCGACGTCGACTTCAAGATGCCAAACTAACGCCGCTTGTCCGGCGTCATAGCACGGTTTGTGAAGAGGAGGTTTCGATCCTCGCGGCCGGCCTCTCGACATGGTTGGCAATAGAGCGCCTTGACCAGATCCAATGCATGCAGCGGTAGTCGTCGCCTAGGCGGCGGGCTAGCGCAGGCACCTCGAGCACGACAGCCCCGTGCCGATCGCGACTTTCTTGCCGAGTGTGTCCTCGAAAAACGGGTATTTCATGGTCACGGAAAGGCGATCTCCGTTGAAGGGGTGACTCCGGCAAGTGGGAAGGATCTGCCGTTCATCGGGTGCACGTTACGGGGCCGGTGAATTGGCGGGTAGATGTGCGACGGAAAAACAAAGTGATTTCGAGCGCCCTAAATCGTCCGAAATCGAAGTGTTGTTCGGCCATGACCTGAGACGATGGAGAAGCGAATGAAGCTGCCTGTTTTTGCCTTGGCCGGCGCGATTTTGTCGCTGACCTTCGGCGCCCAAGCGGCGCCGATGACACTTGGCGCGCCGGCCCACCGCGGCCTGGTCCAGGAGGCGCGAGTGACATGCGCTTACTTAACCCGGGACGGCTACTGCGTACGGCCGCGCAAAGTGCACAAAGAGCACTGGAAGCACCGTAAATATTACCAGCGCGCCTATCGGACCTATGAGGCGCAGCCGCCAGACGAATACTACTGGCGCTATGAACGTCCTCGTCCGATTATCCGGGTCGTTCCTGACTATCAGCCGCTCGATGATGACGAATGGGACGACTGAAGACGTGAGAGGGGGCAAAAGCCGCCCCTTCGATCGCAAGCCTAGTGCCGTGCCCCGCCAGCGAGGAGCGGCCTATCGGGCGATACAGCGCTATGAAAGACTCGAAGAGTTTGACGAGTTTGTCAAACTTTCCGGCTCAGCCGCGTCGGAGAGGACTACGGGGTGACGAGGCACGGCGATGCATGAGCAGCGGGGACAGGGGTGGGGGGCTTGGGGTTGGTCCCCGCTGCCTTGAGCTGCCTTCGCAGGGTGCAGTGGCAGCACAACCAAATAGGTGACTGAGCAATGAAAGAACTAATGACAGGGGAGCCGTTTTGAACGTCCTGTCAGTCCTCTTACACCGGCCAATGCCGGGGCCGGCGTCTCAAGGAGTGCGGCCGGGGGACGGACCTTCAAGACGTTGCGACTTCCGTAACCCCAACCGCACACCGGCCTGACGTACGTGCCCACCCAATTGACCCCAGCGTCAAGCGACAGATCAATAGTAGCCGATGTAGATCGCCCCCAAATCGGCCGCTCGAGCTAGCGCGGATAGACAATTCGGGTCAGCGAGGTTCGACGAGGAGAAAAAAGAAGGTCGGAATATCCGTGCCGCCGCCAGCGCGCGTTCTTGTTGGCCGCTGTCCTGCAGCGGAGATGCGCCTCGCGCGTCTTGGCGCCCGGCTGTGGCTGGCTGTGGCCTATGCGGCCTGCCCGTGCTCGTGGTAGACGCGCGCCAGCGCCATGCATTGCAGCGCCATGGTCCCACGCATAGTGCGCTTGCCCAGCCGAAAACAAGCAATCCTTGATTCCTGGCGGTTTCCTGCAACTATTGCCCTAAATCCATGTCAAATGGATGCAATGGGGGCATTGGACCATGGTGAGGTATCGGTTTGCAGGGCACGCCCTGGCTCTCTTGGCTGCTCACGCCTTCATCTCCGATGGTCGCGCCAATGACGCGGCAATGCCGGTCGCGGCAGACGCGCGGGTGTCTCACCTGCTCGACCGCTCCGATATGGCGCGAGCCTATTCAGGCGAATCGGACCTGGTGACCGCCTACATGACGGGAATGGCGCGCAATCGTCTCAATCTGACCGCGCGTGGCGACGAAAGCGACCTTGCGGTCCCGCTTGAGCCAAGGCTCCTGCGCGCGGAATTCCGTGCGCGAACGTGGCGGGCGGCGGACGGCAGCCTGTTGCAGGGTTTTGCCGGCACGGGCGGCTTCCGGCTGACGACCGGAAATTGCCTTGCCCGCATCTGCTCCGCCAGCGAATGCAGCGATGACGGTTGGCCGGTCTACAAATGCAGCGACGGCCGCAAACGCAAGATGTCGGTCACCGACTTCGTGACGGCAGTCTTCGACGGCGTCCCCTACCGGCGATTGAGCGCCCCTCCTCCCAAGGAGTAACGCCGCACATCAATGCCATGAGCGACAATACCGGGCACGGGCGAAGCGATTGAGGCCTGAGGCGCTGGGCAGGCAAAACGGGGCAATGATTTGAGCGACACCCCGTGGCGCTACGCAAGGGCCGAAGGGCCGGCTTACGCGATCGCGCAATAATCAATCCGGCGGACTTTGCTATGCTTGGCTCAGCGGCGGACTTGACGCCGCGTGGCCGGCGCTCCCAGCCAACCCCAATCTCCCCGCCCCCTGCGGCGCCGGCCATCCTCGAAAAGCGGCGATCGATCGATCGGACCGATTTCAGATTCCGTATCCCCCGACGGTGGCTTTGCGACCCAAGTCCTGTTCGGTTCTGCCTGCGAGAGGCGCTTGCACGCGCATGCCCGCCGGGCGATGGTGCAACCGTGTCTTTGGGAGGAACCATGCGAAACATCCTGGCATCGGCGCTGCTGCTTTGCGCCGCGCTCTGCGCAGACACCGCCGCGGCGCTGGACAGCAGCGGCACGCCGGTCGTCGTGACGCCGCTTGCCGATCGCACCGAGACGGCCTCGGGCCAGCCGATCACGCTGCCGCAGAAAAACGTCCAGGTCCTGGTTTCGACCTTCGACATTGCGGTGGGCGCGACCTTGCCGGTGCACAAGCATCCGTTTCCCCGCTACGCCTATGTGCAGGCGGGAACGCTTCAAGTGACGAATGTCGAGACCGGCAAGAGCAACACCTACAAGACGGGCGATTTCATCATCGAGATGATCGGCCAGTGGCACCAGGCCACCAATGTCGGCGACGGCCCGGTCAAGCTTTTGGTCATCGACCAGGTCGAGCAAGGCGCCAAGAACACGGTGCTGCGCCAGTAGCCACGTTCAGCCCCAGGCACCGACCGGCTGTCTGGTGGCGGCGTTGAGGCGGTTGAACGCATTGATGAGCGCGATCTGGACCGCCAGCGCGGCCAGCCCTTTCTCGTCATAGTGCCGGGCGGCCTCGTCCCATACATCGTCGGGCACCGCATCGGAGCGGTCGCTCAACCGGGTCGTGGCCTCAGTCAGCGCAAGGGCGGCGCGTTCGGCATCGTTGAAATAAGGCGTTTCTCGCCAGGCGGAGACGGCGAAGATGCGTTCGTCCTTTTCACCGGCCTTCTTCAGTTCGCGCGCATGCATGTCGACGCAGACGCTGCAGCTGTTGATCTGGCTGGCACGCAGGTGCAGGAGCTTGCGCGTCACATAAGGCACATCGGCAGCTTCGGTCGACTTGTCCAGCGCCAGCAGCGCCTGCAAGGCGCCGGGAATGAGCATCACCGGGTTTTTCAGTCGTGCTTGCATGATTGGTCTCCTTCAAATCGGTTTCGGCAGGGCTGTCGTCGGCCGCGAAATCAATAACCAACTGGCTATGGATTATCCATAACTCGTCGGTTATGGAAATGTCAAGCGGCGTCTGGTCCTGAATAGGCGCCCCACTGTCGCGTGTGGACCGATCATTGCTGCTTTAACGACGGCAGGCCCGATGCTAGGGCTGGCCGTCTGCAATCATGAACGGATCGTCCTCTTGGCCAGAAATGCTCGCCTGCCCCTGATCGAACTTTGCGTCGAAGGCATTGATGGCCTGCTCGCAGCGCAAGCTGCCGGCGCCGACCGGGTCGAACTCTGCGCCAGCCTGGTCGAAGGCGGCATCACGCCGAGCCTCGGCACCGTGCGCGCGGCACTGGAGCTTGCGACCGTTCCGTTCCACGTCATCGTGCGGCCGCGCGGCGGTGACTTTCTCTACAGCGAGACCGAATACCGTTCGATGCTGGCCGATGTCAGCGCGCTCCGCGATCTCGGCGCCGCCGGTGTCGTCGTCGGCTGCCTCAACGCGGACGGCAGCATCGACGAACAGCGCATGAGCGGGCTGGTGCAGGCGGCCGGCTCGCTCAATGTCACCTGCCACCGCGCCTTCGACATGACGCGCGATCCGGTCGAGGCGCTTGAAGCCCTGATCCGCTGCAAGGTCGGCCGCGTGCTGACCAGCGGCCAGCGCGACACGGCGCTGGAGGGAGCCGATCTGCTGGCCGACCTTGTCCGGCAGGCCGGCGACCGCATCATCATCCTCGGCTGTGGCGGGCTCGCCCCCGACAACATCGCCGAGGTGTTTGGAAAAACCGGGCTGAGCGAAATGCATTTCGCCGCGCTCACCGACGTGCCGAGCGTAATGGCCTACCGCAATCCGCATGTCGGCATGGGCGGCACCGACCTCGACCGCGAATACCGCACCACCATCACCGATGAGGCGCTGGTGGCGGCGACCATCGCGGCTGCCAGACCATGAGCGCAGCTTTGCCGATAGACCGGGTCTTGCTCGAGGATGAAGCTGCCATCCTGGCGCTCAACAACGCGCATGCCGCCGAATTGTCATGGCTCGAGCCCGAGCGGCTGTCTTTCCTGATTGGCGAGGCGTTCTACGCGCGCCGCATCGGCGCGCTCGAAGCCTTCATCATGACCTTCGACCAGCATGCAAACTACGACAGCCCGAACTTCCTCTGGTTCCGCGAGCGCTATGCGCGCTTCGTCTATGTCGATCGGGTCGTCGTGGCCGCGCAAGCGCGCGGCCGCGGCCACGCCCGCCGGCTCTACGAGGATCTGTTCGATCATGTTTCGCGCGCCGGGCAGACCGTCGTCACCTGCGAGGTGAATGCCGAGCCGCCGAATCCGGCCTCGGATGCCTTCCACGCCGCGCTCGGCTTTGCCGAGGTCGGCGATGCGGTGATCCATGGCGGCCAGAAGGCCGTGCGCTACTATGCCAGGCATATCCCGACCTGAGCCCGGGCAGGCGCTGGCCACATAAAGAAGCAGCAGCTAATATGAGTGCTTCCGCGGCCGGAGCCCCCTGTCATGGCAAGCAACGTCTTCCGCTTCGACGAGAACTGGGACATTCCCGAGGCCACACCGCAGGAGGTGTGGGACGTGCTCTCCGATGCCGAACTGCTGCCGCTCTGGTGGGGCGACGTCTACAAGGAGGTCGTGCCGCTCGACAGCAAGGGCAAAGGCGTCGTCGGCTCGCGGGCACGAGCCCGGGCGCGTGGCGCCCTGCCCTATGAGTTGAACTTCATCATCGAGGCGGTCGAAATGGATCCCGGCAAACTCGTCGCGGTCAAGACGATCGGTGACTTCGACGGGCTGTGGCGCGCCGAGCTGTCGCCATCGGGTTCGGGCACCCATGTCAAGCTAACCTGGCAGGTCACGGTGCTGAGGCCGATCCTGAAATTCCTCGCGCCGCTGCTGCGGCCCGCCTTTGCCTGGAATCATCGCTGGACGACACCGCGCGGCGAAGCCGGCCTGCGCCGCTATCTGGCGCAGAAGCGGGCATGGCGGCACGATCACGCCCTGTAGCACCCTGGAGCAATTCCAGGAAAAGTGCGCAGCGGTTTTCCGTCCGGAATTGCGTAAAAACAAATACCGCAGCCCCGCCATTCACGCATGATGGCGAGTCGAAAACCGATGAAAAAGGGGCCGTGAAGGCCCCTTTTTCATGCCATGAGATCGCAAGTGATCAGGCGTTGGCAGCGGCCACCGCGCGCTTGGCCATCACCGCCACCAGATTGGCGCGGTATTCAGCCGAGGCATGGAGGTCGCTCATCAAATTCTTCGCCGGCACTTTCACGCCATCGAGCGCCGCGGCCGAAAAATTCTTCGCCAGCGCCGCCTCGATCTCCTTCGAACGGAAGACGCCGTCGTCACCGGCGCCGGTGACGGCCACGCTGACGCCGTCCTTGCCCTTGGCCACGAACACGCCGACGATCGCGTAGCGCGAGGCGGGGTTGCGGAATTTTTCGTACGCAGCCTTGGCCGGCGCGGTGAAGCTCACCGCGGTGATGATCTCGCCGTCCTTCAGCGCCGTCTCGAACAGGCCCGTGAAGAATTTGCCGGCTGATATCTCGCGCTTGTTGGTGATGATGGTTGCGCCCAATGCCAGCAATGCCGCCGGATAGTCGGCGGCCGGATCATTGTTGGCGACCGAGCCGCCGATCGTGCCCTTGTAGCGCACCGCCGGGTCGCCGATCAGCGAAGCCATGTGGGCGAGCGCCGGGCACACCTTCATCAGCTTCTCATCGCTGGCGACGTCGTAATGCGTCGTGGCGGCACCGATGGTGACGGTCTTGCCCGACACCTTGACGCCTTGCAGCTCCTTGATCCGCGACAAGTCGACGAGATCGGAGGGTGCGGCGAGCCGCGTCTTCATCGCCGGGATCAGCGTCATGCCGCCCGATAACAGCTTGGCATCGCCGCTCTTGACCAGCTTGGCGGCGTCGGCGACCGAGGTGGCGCGGTGGTAATTGACCGAATACATGGCTGTTCCTCCTCAGTGCTTCGTCGTCGCGCGGATCGCTGCCCAGACCGTGGACGGCGATGCCGGCATGGCAATGTCGGTGATGCCGATGGCGTCGGTGATGGCGTTGATGACCGCCGGCGGCGATCCGATGGCGCCCGCCTCGCCGCAGCCCTTGATGCCGAGCGGATTGCTCGGGCACGGCGTGTTCGAAGTCGAGACCTTGAACGACGGCAGGTCGCCGGCGCGCGGCATGGTGTAGTCCATGTAGCTCGCCGTCAGCAATTGTCCGCCGGCGTCATAATGCGCGCCTTCCAGCAAGGCCTGGCCGATGCCCTGGGCGATGCCGCCATGCACCTGACCCTCGACGATCATCGGGTTGATGATGTTGCCGAAATCGTCCGCCGCGACGAACTGGACGATCTCGGTCGTGCCGGTTTCCGGATCGATCTCGACCTCGCAGATGTAGCAGCCTGCCGGGAAAGTGAAATTCGCCGGATCGTAGAACGCCGTCTCCTTCAGCCCCGGCTCCATGCCGCTTGGCAGATTATGGGCGGTGTAGGCGGCGAGCGCCATCTGGAACCACGGTATGTTCTTGTCGGTGCCGGCTACCTTCAGCGCCCCGTTCTCGATGACGATGTCGCCCTCGTCGGCTTCGAGCAAATGGGCGGCGATCTTCTTGGCCTTGGCCTCGACCTTGTCCAACGCCTTGGCGATGGCCGACATGCCGACGGCGCCCGAGCGTGAGCCATAGGTGCCCATGCCCATCTGCACCTTGTCGGTGTCGCCATGGACGATCGAAACGCTGTCGATCGGCACGCCAAAGCGCTCATTGACCAGTTGCGCAAAGGTCGTCTCGTGGCCCTGGCCGTGGCTGTGCGAACCGGTCAGCACCTCGATCGTGCCGACGGCGTTGACCCGCACCTCGGCCGATTCCCAAAGGCCGACACCGGCGCCGAGCGAGCCGACCGCCGCCGACGGCGCGATGCCGCAGGCCTCGATGTAGCAGCTCATGCCGATGCCGCGCAGCAGCCCCTTCTTGGCGGCGGCTGCCTTGCGCTTGGCAAAGCCGGCATAGTCGGACGCCTTCGTAGCTGCGTCGAGCGAGGCGGCATAGTCGCCGGCGTCGTAATTCATGATCACCGGTGTCTGGTGCGGGAAGGAGGTAATGAAGTTCGTGCGCCGCAGTTCCGCCGGCGACACGCGAAGTTCGCGCGCCGCCGCCTCCATGGTGCGCTCGAGCAGATAAGTGGCTTCCGGCCGCCCTGCCCCGCGATAGGCGTCAACGGGCGCGGTGTTCGTGTAGACCGTGCGCACATTGGCGTGGATTGCCGGGATGTCGTACTGGCCCGACAGCAGCGTCGCATAGAGATAGGTCGGCACGCAGGACGAGAACAGCGACATGTAGGCGCCGAGATTGGCGATGGTGTCGACTTTCAGACCGGTTATCCGGTTGTTTTTGTCGAAGGCCATCTCCACCGTCGAGACATGGTCGCGGCCATGCGCGTCCGACAGAAAACTTTCGGTGCGGTCGGCGACCCATTTGACGGGCACGCCGGTCTTCTTCGAAGCCCACAGGCAGACGATCTCTTCCGGATAGATGTAGATCTTGGAACCGAAGCCGCCGCCGACATCGGGCGCAATGACGCGCAATTTGTTTTCCGGCGCGATGTTGTAGAAAGCGCTCATCACCAACCGCGCGACATGCGGGTTCTGCGACGTCGTCCAGCAGGTATAGTGGTCCTCGGCCTTGTCGTAATGGCCAAGGGCGGCGCGAGGCTCCATGGCGTTGGGCACCAGCCGGTTGTTGACGATCTTCATGCGGGTAACGTGGGCGGCAGCCTTGATCGCCGCGTCGGTCGCCTTGGCGTCGCCGATCTCCCAGTCGAAGATCAGATTGTTCTCGGCCTCCGGGTGGAGCTGCGGCGCGCCTTTTTCGAGCGCCTTTGTCGCATCGACGACGGCTTTCAGTTCCTTGTAGGTGATCTCGACCGCTTCGGCCGCATCGCGCGCCTGGCCCTTGGTTTCCGCGACCACGATGACGACCGCATCGCCGACATAGCGGACCTTGTCGACGGCGAGCGGCGACCAGGCGCCCATCTTCATCGGCGAGCCGTCCTTGGAATGGATCATCCAGCCGCAGATGAGATTGCCGATGCCGTCGGCCTTGAGCTCCTTGCCGGTCAGCACGCCGATAACGCCGGGCATGGCTTGGGCCTTCTTGACGTCGATCTTCTTGATCTGCGCATGCGCGTGCGGGCTGCGCACGAAGGCCGCATGCTTCATGCCGGGAACCACCATATCGTCGACATAGCGGCCGGCGCCGGTGATGAACCTCTTGTCTTCCTTGCGCGCGACCCGAGCGCCAACACCTTCAATGCCCATCGCAGAAATTCCTCCCGAAATAGCGAATAGAGAGTAGCAAATAGTGAGTAGTGAATGGTGGTGAGTTGCAACTCGGCCAGACGGACACCGACTACTCGCTACTCACTATTCGCTACTCCCTTATGCCTATGCAGCTTGCCTGGCCTTGCCCTTGACTCCCTTGGCCATCGTCTTCGATGCGGCGAGGATCGCCTTGACGATGTTGTGGTAGCCGGTGCAGCGGCAGATATTGCCTTCCAGTTCGGCGCGCACGGTCGCCTCGTCGAGGCCTTCCGGATGGCGCGCGATCATGTCGGTCGCGGTCATGATCATGCCGGGCGTGCAGAAGCCGCATTGCAGGCCGTGATGTTCCTTGAACGCAGCCTGCACCGGATGGAGGTCGGCGCCGTTCGCCAACCCTTCGATCGTCACGACGCTCGACCCGTTGGCCTGCACCGCGAGCATCGAGCAGGATTTCACCGCCTTGCCGTCGACATGCACGACGCAGGCACCGCATTGCGAGGTGTCGCAGCCGACATGTGTCCCGGTGAGGCCGAGATTTTCCCGCAAGAAATGAACCAGCAGCGTCCGGTCTTCGGCTGTGCCGCTGACCCGCTTGCCGTTCACCATCAACGATACGTCCGACATGAAACCTCCCTGGGTAATTTACCTTGGTCGTCCCGGCGCCGGTGTTGCCCGGACGCAGTGGCTATCGGCCTATTCCTATACCGCACAAAGCACGGGAAAAAGTGCCTTGCGCCCTCCACGACGCGAGAATGCAGTTCGTCCGAAACGGCGCATATTGTACTTTCGGTCACGCCTGACGGGGCCGGCCCATTGCCAAAGCGACCCCCGAAGACAACAATGCCCTGCAACGCCCGCGTGCCGGACACGCACAAGAACAAGCGTTGGAGGACCCGCAGGAGGAAGGCAGCTGGCCAGTTCGAGCACGCGCTACGCATGCGGCCTCTCGGCGCTCACCACGGATGAGCCCGACGCCAATGTTTTCGCCCAGGCCATCGCGGCGGAAGCGGCAGCCATCGACGCCGGCTTCGCGCTGCTGTTCTTCTCCCAGAGCCTGGTCGACGCGACAGCCCTGTCCCAGGCGCTGAAGGCGCACGCGCCGTCGCTTGCCTATGCCGGCTGTTCGACCGCCGGCGAGATCACGCCGCAGGGTCTGGAGGAAGGTCACATCCTTGCCTTGCTGCTGCCTTCGGCGTCGTTTTCGACGGTCAGCATCATGGTCGACAACCTTTCCTCGTCGGGCATGGACAGGATCACCGGCGAAGTCGCCGCCCTCAGGCGCCTGCTGCGCGGCCGCGTCGGACACGAACTGGCCAAGGGCACCTTCGCGCTGTGCTTGATCGATGGGCTGTCCTATGCCGAGGAAGCGGTGACCTCGGCCATCCATTGGGGGCTGGACGACATTCCGCTGATCGGCGGCTCGGCCGGCGACGATCTGAAGTTCGAGACGACGCGGCTGATCTCCAATGGCAAGGTCGCCTCCGACAGCGCCATCATCATGCTGATCACCACGGAAATTCCGTTCCACGTCTTCAAGACCGATAATTTCATCCCCACCGACGAGAAGCTGGTGGTGACCGCGTCCGATCCCGATCACCGCATCGTGCGCGAATTCAACGCCACCAACGCCGCAGAGGAATATGCCGCTTCGGTCGGCATCATCCCGCAGACGCTGACGCCGCTCAGCTTCGCCTCGCATCCGGTGGTGGTGAAGGTCGGCGGCGAATATTATTGCCGTTCGATTCAGAGAATGCATGCCGACGGCTCGCTGTCGTTCTTCTGCGCCATCGACGACGGCGTCGTGCTCTCCATTGCCCAGCCGAAGAACATGGTGGAAGCGACGCGCGCCGCCCTCAAGGACGTCGAGGAAAAGCTGGGCGGCATCGACATGATCCTCGGCTTCGACTGCGTGCTGCGAAGGCTCGACGCCCGCAACCGCCAGGTCTTTCGCGACATTTCGGAGCTCTACCGGGTCAACAACGTCATCGGCTTCGGCACCTATGGCGAACAGTACCGATCGATGCATCTCAACCAGACCTTTACCGGCATCGCCTTCGGCGAGCGCCAGGCGGCGGAATAGGATCCTTTCTCCATGCCGCTGAGAGACATCAACGACCTGGAGAAGCTGAAGAAGATCAACGCGGCCCTTGTCAGCCGCGTCGAGCGCTCGATGGACCAGCAAGGCAATGCCTTCTCGCTGTTCCAGACCGCGATTTCGCTGGAGAACCGGGTGCGCACGCGCACCGAGGAACTGCATTCCACCTTGCGCCGGCTTGAACAGTCGAACATCGACCTCAGCGCCGCCAAGGAAACCGCCGAGCTGGCGAACCTGTCCAAGACCAGGTTCCTGGCCGCCGCCAGCCACGACGTGCTGCAGCCGCTGAACGCCGCCCACCTCTCCGTCTCGGCCCTTGCCGAACTGCAGACCAGCGACGAAGGCAAGAAGCTGGTGCGCCAGGTCGAGCGCTCGCTGGAAACGATGGAAGACTTGCTTCGCACGCTGCTCGACATTTCCAAGCTCGACGCCGGCGTCGTGCAGCCCGACATCGGCGATGTCAGCCTGGAGACGCTGTTCTCCTCGCTGCGCTCGGATTTCCTCCCCGTCGCCGAGATGAAGGGGCTGACGCTGAAATTCCGGCCGGTCAACGCCGTCGTGCGTTCCGACCGCACGCTGCTGCGGCGCATCCTGCAGAACATCCTGTCCAATGCGCTACGCTACACCCGCTCCGGCGGCGTGCTGGTCGGCACCAGGCATCGCGGCGACACCATCCGCATCGACGTCGCCGACACCGGCTGCGGCATCCCCGACGACCAGCGCGAGGCGGTGTTCGAGGAATTCCACCGCGGCGGCACCGCGCTCGCCGATACCGGCCTGTCCGGCGGCGGGCTGGGACTAGGCCTCGCCATCGTGCGCCGCATGGCGGCCGCCCTTGGCCATCCCGTGACGTTTTCGTCGAAGGTCGGGCGCGGCACGATTTTCCACATCGATGTGCCGGTCGGCATTGGTGCTTCGGCCGACGCCATCGCCGGCGCTGCCGACATGGAACGGCCGCGCGGCTACGGCCTGTTCGGCACCAAGGTGCTGCTGGTCGAGAACGACGCCGACGTGCTGCAGGCGATGACATCCCTGCTCGAGCGCTGGCAATGCGTGGTGCGTGCGGCGACCTCGACCGACGATGCGCTCGACATGCTCGGCGATACCGACTGGGTTCCGGACATCGTCATAGCCGACCAGCATCTCGACGGCGGCGACCTCGGCACCACCACTATCGCCGAGGTCCGCGACTATCTCGGCCGCCCGGTTCCGGCCCTGATCGTCACCGCCGACGCTTCAGAAATTGTCGCCAAGGCCGCCCGCGCCGATGGAATCGAGCTGATGCGCAAGCCGCTGAAGCCCGCGCAACTGCGCGCGCTTCTGGCGCATCTGCTGGCTTAGCTCCATGCCCTCCCCTCGATGGGGAGGGTAAAAGGCTCAAAACCCAGCCTGATCCCGAAACAGCTCCGCATTGTCCAGCTTCGAAACCTCGATCACGGCTTGCGTGCGGCTGTAGACATTGAGCTTGCGCAATATCTCCGAGACATGCGCCTTGACCGTGGTCTCGCCGACCTGCAGTTCATAGGCGATCTGTTTGTTGAGCATGCCCTGGCGCAGCATCTGCAGCACCCTCAACTGCTGCGGCGTCAACCTGGACAGGCGCTGCAGCATGTCGGCGCGGTCGGCGCTGTCGGCGTCCGGCGGCTGGCCCTCATAGGTTTCGGGCACATAAATCGCGCCATCCATCACCGAACGGATGGCGACGGCGAGATCGCTCTTGCGCGCCGATTTCGGGATGAAACCGGCAGCCCCATAAGACAGTGCCTCGGAAATGATCCTGGGCTCTTCATAGCCAGAGACGATGACCACCGGCAGGCGCGGATGGCGGGTCCTGAGCTGCAGCAGTCCGTCGAAGCCATGTACGTCGGGCATGCTGAGGTCGAGCAGCGCAAGGTCGAACAGTTTTGTGCCGGCCAGCAGATCGAGCGCCTCGGCGATCGAGCGCGCCTCGACCGTGTCGACATCCGGATAGGCCATCTGCACGGCGCTATGCAGCGCCTCGCGAAACAGCGGATGGTCGTCGATGATCAGAAACCGGGCGCGATCGTTGACTGCGGTCATGGTGAGGTCGCTTCACTTCGCTCAGAATAGGATAATCCCGCGACCATGGCCAGATTATTGCAAGATAGTACATCTCCATATTTGACCAGCGCTTGCCCGGCCGTCCAAATCGGTCGAATGTGCCGGCGAACAAAACCATGGCTTTGCAGAGACCGTGCATGACAGAATTCGTCCTCCCCTTGCCCGCAACCCCTTCGGTGGCCGTCGCAGGCTCTGAGTGGCGTCGACAGGATAGGCACGATCGAACTGACCATCGGCCAGCCGACAGCGTGATCCGATGAGCGACCTCGTCCTTCACAACTACTACCGCTCCTCCACCTCCTACCGGGTGCGGATCGCACTGGAGATGAAGGGCCTGACCTATGATTATGTGCCGCATCATCTGCGCCATGGCGAGCATCTGGAGCCAGCCTATCTCGCGGTTAATCCGCAGGGGCTGGTGCCGGCGCTGATCCTGGGCGACGGCACCCTTCTTACACAGTCGCTGGCGATCATCGAATATCTGGACGAGACGAAGCCCGAACCGCCGCTTCTGCCGAAGGATGCTCTCGGCCGGGCGCGCGTCAGGATGCTGGCGCAGATGATCGCCTGCGACATCCATCCGGTGAACAATCTGCGTGTCCTGACCTCGCTGCGCACCCTGTTCGGCGCCGGCGACCAGGATGTCGTCAACTGGTTCAGGCACTGGGTGAACGAAGGTTTCCAGCCGCTTGAGAAAATTCTGGCTTCGTCGCCCGAGACCGGCACATTCTGTCACGGCGATACGCCGGGGCTGGCCGACATCTGCCTGGTCGCCCAGGTCACCAACAATGCCCGCTTCGGCGTCGACATGACGCCCTACCCGGTGATCTCGCGCATCCACACCGCCTGCATGGCGCTGCCAGCCTTCGAGAAGGCGGCGCCAGAGAATCAGATAGATGCCGAATAGAAGCACAATGCCGGGGCAGAGCATGGGGAGTTGCCGATGAAAGCCGTCGTCTTCGAAAAATTCGGCGAGGCGCCGACGATCCAGACCGTGCCCGACCCGAAGCCGGCGCCCGAAGGCGTCGTCATCAAGGTCGAGGCGACCGGACTCTGCCGCAGCGACTGGCACGGCTGGATGGGCCATGACGACGGCATCACCCTGCCGCACGTGCCGGGTCACGAGTTGGCCGGCGTCGTGGTCGCCGCCGGCAAGCGGGTGACCCGCTGGAAGGCCGGCGAGCGCGTCACCGTGCCCTTTGCCGTCGGTTGCGGCCGCTGTTTCGAATGCAACTCGGGCAACCACCAGGTCTGCGAGCACCAGACGCAGCCGGGTTTCACTGGCTGGGGCTCATTCGCCGAATATGTCGCCATCGACCATGCCGACACCAACCTCGTCCGCTTGCCTGACTCGATGGAATTCGCCACCGCCGCCAGCCTCGGCTGCCGCTTTGTCACTTCGTTCCGCGCCATCGTCGACCAGGGCCGGGTGACGCCGGGCGAATGGGTGGCCGTGCATGGCTGCGGCGGCGTCGGCCTGTCGGCGATCATGATCGCCAGTTCGATGGGTGCCAATGTCATCGCCATCGACCTCACCGACGAGAAGCTGGATTTCGCCAAGAAGATCGGCGCGGTGGCGACGATCAATGCCGCGAAGACGCCGAATGTGGTCAAGGCGGTCAAGCAGATCACCAATGGCGGCGCGCATATGTCGATGGACGCGCTCGGCCACCCGACGACCTCGTTCAATTCGATCGCCAATCTACGCCGTCGCGGACGCCACGTGCAGGTCGGCCTGATGCTCGCCGAGCACGCCAGGCCGCAGGTGCCGATGGACAAGGTGATTGCCTTCGAGCTCGAGATCCTCGGCAGCCACGGCATGCAGGCCTACCGCTACCCGGCGATGATGGAGATGATCCGCACCGGCAAGCTCAAGCCCGAACTGCTGGTCGGCAAGAAGATCAGCCTCGAAGAGGCGCCCGCCGCGCTGATGGCGATGGGCGGTTTCGAGGGCATCGGCATCGGCGTGGTGACGAAGTTTTAGCTGCGGCAGGCACTATCAGCCAACAGTCGCGGGTCGCGGCGCTTCCTGCTTGGCGAATTTCTTGGCGCCGACAACGCAAAGCACCACGCCAAGCGTGACGACAATCATCAGCGGGCTCACCTGTTCATGCAGCAGCGTTGCCGCCAGCGCGAGGCCGAAGAACGGCTGCAGCAACTGCAACTGCCCGACCGCTGCAATGCCGCCTTGCGCCAGGCCGCGATACCAGAAGACGAAGCCGATCAGCATGCTGAACAGCGAGACATAGGCGAGGCCAATCCACGCGCCGGAGCCGACGTCGGCAAAGGATGGCGGCATCGTCGCAAATGTCAGCACCAGCATGATCGGCAGCGACAGCACCAGCGCCCAGCAGATCACCTGCCAGCCGCCGAGCTTGCGCGACAGCGCCGCGCCCTCGGCGTAGCCCAGCCCGCAGGCGATGATTGCCGACAGCATCAGGAGATCGCCGATCGGTGAGGCGGACACGCCTTGGCTCAGGGCAAAGCCGACAACAAGCGCGCTGCCGAGGCAGGAGAACAGCCAGAACGCCGGCCTTGGCCGATCGCCACCGCGCAGCACGCCGAAGATCGCGGTCGCCAGCGGCAGCAGGCCGACGAAGATGATGGAATGGGCCGAGGTTACGTGCTTGAGCGCCAGCGCGGTCAGCAAGGGAAAGCCGACCACCACGCCCAACGCCACGATCACCAGCGACAGCAGATCCGCGCGCTCCGGACGTTTCTGGCGGAACAGGAGCAGCAATGCCAGACCAAGCAGTCCGGCAATCGCCGCTCTGGCCGACGTCAGGAATGTCGGGTCGAAGTCCATCACCGCCACGCGCGTCGCCGGCAGCGAGCCACTGAAGATCAGCACGCCGATCAAGCCGCTCACCCAGCCGTTCAAACTCTTGTCCATGATCTGCTCCGTTTGCCCTTCCGTACCGGTTCGGGCTATGGCGCCGCCAGAGACAATGCGGTACAGTTTGGCAAAACTGTTATGGCTCATCGAGAAGTACAGATGGACACGCCTGCTCCAAAAGCGGACAGCGAAGGAACGCTTGTCGAAGCGGTCATGGCAGCGATCAGGCAGCGGATCACCGCGCGCACCCTGACGCCTGGGGCGCGGCTGCCGTCAATCCGGGCCTTTGCCGGCACGATGCAGGTGTCCAAGTCGACCGTCGTCGAAGCCTATGAGCGCCTAGCCGCCGAAGGCACGATCCGTTCGCGGCCTGGTTCGGGCTTCTACGCCGCCGGACCGCTGGCGCCACTGTCGCTGGCCGAGATCGGCCCTCGGCTCGACCGGGTCATCGATCCGCTCTGGGTCTCGCGCCAGTCCCTGGAAGCCGGCGACGAGACCCTGAAACCCGGCTGTGGCTGGCTGCCAGCCTCATGGATGCCGCAGGCGGCGTTGCGCCGGGCGCTGCGCACAGTGGCGCGGACCGACGATGTCACGCTGGCGGACTACGGCACACCGCTCGGCCTGCCAGCGCTGCGCCAGCTGCTCGCGCGGCGCATGGCCGGGCACGGTATCGAGGCGTCTCCAGAACAGATCATGCTGACGGAATCGGGCACGCAGGCCATCGATCTCCTCTGCCGCTTCCTGCTCGAACCCGGCGACACGGTGCTGGTCGACGACCCCTGCTATTTCAACTTCCATGCCCTGTTGCGCGCTCACCGGGCCAAGGTCGTCAGCGTTCCCTATACGCCGTCGGGGCCGGATATCGAGCTGTTCGCCCAAGCGCTGGCCGAGCACCGGCCGCGCCTCTACATCACCAATTCCGCCATCCACAATCCGACCGGCGCGATCCTGTCGCCTGTCACCGCCCACCGCCTGCTCAAGCTCGCCGACCAGTCGGACCTCACCATCATCGAGGACGACATCTTCGCCGATTTCGAGCACGCGCCTGCCCCGCGCCTTGCGGCGTTCGATGGCCTGAGCCGTGTCGTCCATATCGGCAGCTTCTCCAAGACGCTTTCGGCATCGGTGCGCTGCGGCTTCATCGCGGCGCCCCGCGACTGGATCGAACAACTCACCGACCTCAAGATCGCCACAACCTTCGGCGGCGGCCGGCTCGCGGCCGAACTGGTGCTGACGCTGCTCAAGGACGGCAGCTATCGCAAGCACATGGACTTGCTGCGGACGCGGCTTTCGCGCGCCATGGGCGAAACGAGCGCCCGCCTGAAGGCGATCGGCATCACGCCCTGGATCGAGCAACCGGCCGGCCTGTTCCTGTGGTGCAGCCTGCCGGATGGGGTGGATGCGACAGAAGTGGCCCGCCGTGCTTTGGCCGCCAACATCGTGCTCGCACCTGGCAATGCGTTCAGCCTGTCGCAGACCGCCAGCCGTTTCTTGCGCTTCAACGTTGCCCAGTCGGGAGACGAGCGGATTTTCACCACGCTCGAAGCGGTGATGTCGCGTTGATGTCGTGATCACCAGTCAGCGGGAAGACGTGCAAACCTCCCGAACGCAATCCCGCAGCCAGCGCTGCGCCGGATCGGCGTCGAGGCGCGGATGCCAGAGCATGGAAATGGTGACCTCCACGGTGGTGACCGGCAGGGGAAAGCTGAACATGCCGGCACGTGCCCCGTGCGAATGCCGCTCGGGGACGCTGGCGATCAGATCGGAAGCACGCGCCATGGCCAGTGCGGCCGAGAAGCCTGAAACCATGCACACCACAGTCCGCTGCATTCCGAGTTGGCTCAATGCCTCGTCAATCGGCCCCCTTTCGCGGCCACGCCGCGAAACACTGATGTGGCGGCCGGCCGCGAAGCGCTCCGGTGTGATGGCGCCCCGGCTCAGCGGATGGCCGGCCCGCACCACACCGATGAAGCGGTCGCGGAACAGCGCCTGGATACGCACCTCGGGCCCGGTCTCACCGGCAACGCCGATCTCCAGGTCAACAGCCGCTTCGCGCAGTGAGGCGACGTCCTTGTCGGACTTTGGCGCAAAACGCAGCCGAACCTCGGGCGTATCCGCTTCGATGCGGGCGACAAGCCGCGGCCCGAACTCCTCGACGAAGCCTTCATTGGTGCGCAGCGTAAACGTCCTGTCGAGACGTGAAAGGTCGAGCAGCCTCGCCGGACGCAACAACGCTTCCGCGTCCTGAACCACACGCCCTGTCTGTTGCCGCAATTCAAGTGCCCGCGGCGTCGGCACCAGGCCGCGCCCGGCGCGGACCAGCAAGGGATCGCCCGTTGCCTCGCGCAGGCGCGCCAGTGTGCGGCTCATCGCCGAGGGGCTGAGGCGCAGCCGCTGGGCGGCCCGCGCCACGCTGCCCTCGGTCAGCAAAATGTCGAGAGCGAAGAGCAAATTGAGATCAGGCGATGCCATCGACGGATCATAACACATGACATGGCGTTCTGTGCATGAAAAAGGTGCAAATGCTGCGCCTTCCGCCATATCAGCCAGAAGGCTAGATCTCCGATAGCTCCGGTTCTGGGGCTGATGGAAAGGAGATCGCCTTGGCAATCGCTGAGCAAAATCGGGACGAGCGCGTATCGGTGCCGCAACAGACGCAATCCGCAGGCTGGGCGCTGGTAAGCCTGTCGCTCGCCACGCTGCTGTCATCGCTTGGAACCAGCATCGCCAGCGTCGGCCTGCCGTCGCTGATACAGGCGTTCGGCGCGTCGTTCCAGTCAGTGCAATGGGTTGTTCTCGCCTACCTGCTTGCCATCACCACATTGATCGTCAGTGCCGGACGGCTGGCCGACATGTTCGGTCGCCGGCCATTGCTGCTTGGCGGCATCGCGCTGTTCACGCTCGCCTCGGTGCTCTGCGGCCTGGCGCCGACCCTTTGGCTGCTGATTGCCGCGCGGGCTCTGCAGGGACTTGGCGCGGCGCTGATGATGGCGCTGACGCTGGCCTTTGTCGCGGAAACGGTGACCAAGGCCAGGACGGGCAGCGCAATGGGCCTGCTCGGCGCCATGTCGGCGATCGGCACGACACTCGGCCCCTCACTCGGCGGCTTGTTGATCGCCGGCTTCGGCTGGCGGGCGATTTTCCTCGTCAATGTCCCGCTTGGCGTCCTGACCTTCGCTCTCGCCTGGCGTGCCTTGCCGGCACGCAGTAAGACCGCGCAAGCCGATCGAGGCGAATTCGACGCGATAGGCACCGTCCTGCTGGCCCTAACGCTGGCCGCCTACGCGCTGGCCATGACGCTTGGCAGAGGCAATTTCGGCTCACTCAACATCGGCCTGCTGGCTGTCGCCGGCATCGGCGTCCTTCTGTTCGCCGGCGCGCAGGCGAAGGTGAAAAGCCCGTTGATCCAGCTCGCCAGCTTTCGTGACCTCGAGCTGAGCGCCAGCCTCGGCATGAGCCTCATCGTCGCCACCGTGATGATGGCGACCCTGGTCGTTGCCCCATTCTATCTGTCTCGTGGGCTCGGGCTGGATGCCGCAATGGCCGGTCTCGTGCTGTCTACGGGGCCGCTTGTCTCGACCCTTTCCGCGCTGGTGGCCGGACGCCTTACCGATCGCTTCGGAGCCCACAGGATGATGATTGCCGGCCTGCTCGGCCTCGCCACGGGCACTTTCCTGCTGTCGCTGGCCATGACGGAACTCGGCATTGTCAGCTATGTCGTTCCGATCAGCGTCGCCTGCATCGGCTACGCGCTGTTCCAGACGTCCAACAATGCAGCCGTGATGATGGGTGTCGGTGCCGGCGAGCGCGGAGTCGTTTCCGGCCTGCTCAACCTGTCGCGCAATCTTGGTCTGATCACCGGTGCATCGTTGATGGGCGCCATCTTCGCCGCAGCATCGGCTGGCGGCACGGACGAGGTGATATTGGGCTCTGCGGCAGCTGCCCGGGGCATGCAGGTCACCTTCCAGGCGGCCACGGTGCTTGCGCTGGTCGCGCTCAGCCTCGCAGTGTTCTCCTGGCGCACCGTCGCCAAACGCGAGACACGGGCGTAGGGGCTTCAGGCCCCTGCCCGCTTGCGGCGCTCGTAGAGCATCACCAGCGTCTCGGCGGTCAAGGCCGGCTTCTGCTCGCCTTCGATCTCGACCGTATTGGCGGCCTTCATCAGATACTGGCCGGGACCTTTGTCCTCCATCGACAGGAGTGTCGTGCGCAGCCTGATGCGCGCGCCGACCCGGACCGGCGCCAGGAAGCGCACCTTGTCGAAGCCGTAATTGAAGGCGGCCTGCGTGTTTTCGGGCACGATGCCCATGCCGAGCGCCAGCGCGCCGATGATCGACAGCGTCAGATAGCCATGCGCGATCGTGGTGCGGAACGGGCTTTGCCGTTTCGCTCTTTCAGGGTCGACATGGATCCATTGATGATCGCCTGTGCATTCGGCAAACTGGTCGATGCGGTGCTGATCGACCGTCGTCCACTCCGACACGCCAAGCTCCTGCCCGGCCATCGTCCTCAGTTGCTCGAAGGTCGGCGGAGTCCTCGACCGTGTTTCCGTCATTCCTGCATTCCCGATCGCTCTACCTGTCTCCGGACCACGAACCGCCAGTCTCTGTCAATTCGCCTCGAGCGATTCCACTTCACCATCCTAAGACCGCGTCAGGATTGATTTCCATGCACGAAAAGCCTGCGGCTGAACATTTCCAGCTGCCTCGATGGTCTTCATCCCAAGCTTCAAGCGCAATCGTCGAACCAGGGAAAAACGGCTTTGGTACGGAAGCGACTATTTCTTCTCGTAGCCGGAGCGGATTTCCGCCATCGCTTCCTTGATGCGCTCGCGCAGGATCTCGACGGATTCGGTGCCGGATTTCCGAACCAGTTCGGACACCTCGCCGGCATTCTTCAGCGCGGTTTCGAAGGATTTCCGCGCGAACTCCGCCTGCTTGGCCATCAGTTCCTGCGGATTGCCCGGCGCCCGGTAGTTCTGCGCCATGTCGGCGACCTCGCGCAGCGTGTCCTGCAGCATCTCGCGCTGCCTGGAGAACAGCGAGGTCGCTCCGGCAGCACCGGCTCTCGCCGACTTCTCCAGCGCTTCGAGGTTCTTGCGATGGTGGCTGAGGATCGCTTCTATATCGACATTCGGCACCTTCAGGTCACGGCCGAATCTGCTGAACATGTCCAGGAACGAGTCGGATTCCGGTTGTTTTGCCATAGTCGTTTGCTCCCCAGTCTGCCGCGAATACTAACCCTCATGGAAGAATAGAGCATGACGCGCCCGCGTCAATTGACGAGGAACAATCGCTCCGCCGTATAAAGCGCTATGCCGGCAAGTCCGCCGATGACCATGCCGTTGAAGCGGATGTATTGCAGGTCCCGGCCGATGTTCATTTCGATCAGCCGGGTGAGCTGGGCAAGATCCCAGCGCTTGACCTGGTCGGCGATGAATTTCGACACGCCGCTCTTCTGGCTTTCGACGAAGGAAGACAGCGCCACGATGAACCCCTGGTTCATGTCGGCCCTGATCTGCGCGTCGCTGGCCAGGTGGCGGCCGACCTCGACGAACATGGCCGCGAGATGGGCGCGGATCATCGAATTCGGCGCCTTGGCATCCTGCTCGATAAACAGGCTGAGGCTCTCCCACATGTCGCCGGCCAGTGACTTCACCTCCGGCCTTGCCAGGAAATCGCGCTTCAGCTGCTCGGCGCGCTTGGCATATTGCTTGGACGTCCTCAGCCGCTCGATGAAGGTCCGCGCAAAGCGGTCGAATTCGGCGCGCATCGGATGATCGGGATCGGCCCGCACCTCGTCGAGCAGAGAACCGGCGGACGCGACGATCTTCTTCAACAGATAGGCGTCGGCGCGAAACAGGTTGAACAGCGACGGCAGTTCCTCGCGAATCTTCTCGCGCATGGTCGCCAGCGCCTCCTCATCGTTGAGGAAGCGGCCTATCACCCTGGTGAATTCGTCGAACAGTTTCTGGTGGCGGCGGTCGTCGGTCAGCGCCGACAGCAATTCCGCGGCCAGCGGCGCCAGCGGCACCTTGTCGATTTGCTCCAGCATGCGGCTGGTGACGAAACCGCGCAGGCCGGATTGCTCGACCGCTGTGAGCGTCTGCGGCACCAGACGGGCGACGAAGCGCGACAGGCCGGCGGCGCGCTCGGCATCAGCCAGCCAGTCGGCGACCAAAGCCGAAAAGTCGACCTCGGCCAGTTTCTCGCGCACCGGCTCGGGCGCCAGGAAATTGACCTCGATGAAGCGGCCGAGATTGTCGGCGATACGGTTCTGGTTCTCCGGGATGATGGCGGTGTGTGGGATCGGCAGGCCGAGCGGCCGCTTGAACAGCGCCACCACCGCATACCAGTCGGCCAGCCCGCCGATGGTCGCCGCCTCGGCGAAGGCGGCGACAAACCCAAGCCATGGATAAGTGCCCTCGAACGACTTGGCCAAAGCAAAGACGAGGACGCAGAGCACCAGCGCCGCGGTGGCCGCGAACTTGGTACGCCTCAGCGCCGAGAGCTTCACTTCGGCATCGATGTCGATGCGAACGGCGGCAGCCGGGGCAAGAACCTGGACTGGTGGTGACATGGGTCGAGCCGCTCCTGATCGGTGTCGCGATCTTATTTAGGATCGGTCCCGGTCAAATGCCCGCGACACGCCATCCGGGTCACAAATGCGCGCGGTCATGCACATAAAGTTGACGAACTTGTTCATCTATTATGCGCCGCCAGTCTGGAATTGTTCCAAGGTATAGGCCATATTGAACCCAAGCTACTGCTTCGTGAGGACAAAATGCGGCTTACGCGCCAGACCAACTACGCCATGCGCATCCTGATGTATTGCGCCGCCAACAGCGATCGGCTGAGCCGCATCCCCGAGATCGCAGCCGCCTATTCGGTGTCGGAGCTTTTCCTGTTCAAGATCCTGCAGCCGCTGGTCGAGCATGGTCTGGTCGAGACGGTGCGCGGCAGGAATGGCGGCGTCAGGCTTGGCCGCGCCGCCGAGCAGATCAGCCTGTTCGACGTCGTGCGGGTGACGGAAGAGAGCTTCGCCATGGCCGAGTGCTTCGAGAACGACGCGGCCGAATGCCCGCTGGTCGACAGCTGCGCGCTGAATTCGGCGCTGCGCGAGGCGCTCAACGCCTTCTTTGCCGTGCTGTCGCGCTATACGATCGCCGACCTGGTGGCGGCGCGCCCTAATGTGCGCCAGTTGCTTGGCATCGACATGCTGGTGCAGCGCGCTCCGGCCGCCTGATCCTCTGGCTGTCGCTAAGCGGCCGATTGCGGCAACACGAACGGCACGTTGCCAGCCGGCAGCACGCCGACCTTCAGCCGGCAATCGAAGACCTTTTCGATCAGCTCGTCGCTGAGCACATCCTGCGGCGCGCCGGCGGCGACGAGCCGTCCGCGATGCATGACATGGATGCGGTCGGCATACATGGCCGTCAGGTTGAGGTCGTGCAGGATGACGATCACGCCACCGCCGCGCCTGGCGAAGTCGCGGGCGATGTTCATGATGATCAGCTGATGCTTGATGTCGAGGCTGGAAACCGGCTCGTCGAGGAACAGATAGCGCGGTTTGCCGTCCAGCATCGGCGCCCAGACCTGGCACAACACGCGCGCCAACTGGACGCGCTGCTGCTCGCCGCCCGAAAGCTCCTGGTAGAAGCGTCCGGCAAAACCCTCGAGGTCGACACGCGCCAGTGCGCGTTCAGGCAGCCGCGCGTCCTCGCCTGGCAAGACACCCGAACGGCCGCCGACGAGGCCAAGCTTGACCACCTCCCGCACCGTGAAGGGGAAGGACAGCGTCGTCGCCTGCGGCAGCACCGCTCGCTGCGTCGCGGCCTCGACCGGCCTCATCGCCGACATGTCGCGGCCGTTGAGGGCAATGCTGCCCGTATAGGCAAGCTCTCCCGACAGGGCCTTGAGGAAGGTCGTCTTGCCGGACCCGTTGGGGCCGACAATGGCGGCCACTTCGCCCGGCCGCGCATCGAAATCGACACCGGTAACGATAGGTTTGCCAGCGATCGCCACCGAAACATCCCTTGCCTCGATCATCCGGCCCTCACAGGTCGACGATGCTGCGCTTGCGCAGCAGGATCCAGAGGAAGAACGGCGCGCCGGCGATCGCGGTGACGATGCCGATCGGCAGTTCGGCGGGCGCGACGATGGTGCGGGCAACGGCGTCTGCCAGCAAAAGCAGCGAGGCGCCGAGCAAGGCCGAGGCCGGCAGCAGATAGCGATTGTCGGGCCCGATCAAGAGCCGCAGCAGATGCGGCACCACGATGCCGACGAAGCCGATGCCGCCGCTGACCGCGACGGAGGCGCCCACCGCCGCCGAAACACCAACGATCGCCGTGTATTTCAGCCGCTGGACTGGAATGCCGAGATGGCCGGCGGTCGCCTCGCCGAGCGTCAGCGCATTGAGACCCCGCGCCAGGAACGGCATCGCCGCCAGCGCCAGCCCGATGACCGGCCCGACGGAACCGATCTTCTGCCAGGTCGCGCCGGCCAGTGAGCCGAGCTGCCAGAAAGTCAGGTCGCGCAGCTGCCGGTCATCGGCCATGAAGATCAGGATACCGGTCAGCGCCATGGCAAGCGCCGCCAGCGCGATACCGGCGAGCAGCATGGTGGCAACCGAGGTTTGCCCGCGCCGCGTGGCAACCTGATAAAGCACCAGTGTCGTGGCAAGACCGCCGACGAAGGCCGCCAGCGGCAGCGCAAGCGTACCGAGCAAGGCGGTTACCGGCGCCAGGACTGTCGCACCGAGCACGATGACAGCGACCGCGCCGAGGCTGGAGCCTGCCGAGACGCCGATGAGGCCGGGGTCGGCGAGCGGATTGCGGAACAGCCCTTGCATCACTGCGCCCGACACGGCGAGTGCCGCCCCGATCAGCACGCCGAGCAGCACGCGCGGCATGCGGATGTCCCAGACGATCAGCTGGTCGCGGGCGTTCAACGCCGCGTCGCCCGGCACCGAACCGAACAGCCAGTCGCCGATGACGCCGACGGCCGAGGCGTCGGACGCGCCTGAGGTCAGTGACAGGAAAATCGAGACGCCAAGCGCTAGGCACAAAAGCAGGATGACGAGGCGCGCACGCGCCGAGCGGTCGCCTTCGGCTGCCGTCGCCATCCCGCCCGCCACGCCAGCGATCGACTGATCCGCCATCCGCTCAGTCCGTGACCTGGCCGCCATAAAGCGAGACGGCAAGATCGTGGATGGCGTCGGCCGTGCGCGGCCCGAAGCCGAGCAGGTAGCCGCCATCCATCCGAACCACCTTGCGAGTGTTCCCCGCCGGCGTCGAGGCGATGGACGGGTGCGAAAACAACTCGTCGTCGGACACGGCCGGTCCGGCATTCTTCATCATCAGGATGACATCAGGCCTGGCGGTGACGATCGCCTCGTCCGACATTTGCTTGTAGCCGGAAAGGCCTTCGACGGCGTTGACGGCGCCGGCCAGCTTGACGATGCCGTCGGCGGCGGTCTCGCTGCCGGCGGCAAGGATCTTGCCACCCTGTATCGACAGTACGAACAGGATGCGCTTGCGCTCCTTGATCAAGGCCGTCTGTTTCTCCGCCGCCTTCAGCTTGGCGTCGACTTCGCCCGCCAGTGTCTCGGCTTTGTCCTCGGCGCCAAGCGCCTTGCCGACGATGCGTATCTTTTCGAGGATGCCCTCATGGCTGTAGCGTTCCGGCACCTCTATGAAAGGGATGCTGGTTTTCTTCAGCACGTCGACGGCTTCCTTCGGGCCGCTGCCATGCAGCGCCAGGATTCCCGACGGATTGACCGACAGCACGCCTTCCGGTGACAGCTGACGCATATAGCCGACATCAGGCAGTTGGAGCGCCGCCTCGGGATAGCGGCTTGTCGAGTCGCGCGCGACCAAATGGCTCTGCTGGCCAAGCGCATAGACGATCTCGGTGATCGAACCGCCGATCGCCGCGATCCTGGATGTGTCGGCAAAGGCGGCAACGGTTTCGCTCGCGCGGGCCGGCAAGACGGCGAGAAGCAGCGAGAGGCCGATCGCCGGGACAAGCGTCGCACGAAACAACCGGGGCAATGAAATCATCGTCATGTTTCCTTAGAGCAATTCCAGGAAAAGTGCGTAGCGGCTTTCCGCCCGGAATTGCGTAAAAACAAAGAGTTAGAGCGGCTCAACCATTCTATCAAACGTTGAACCGCTCTAGGCCGCGGTCGGGCTTGGGATGCGCGGCAGGTTCTCGGCCAGGAAGCGCCAGTCGTCGCGCTCGCCCTCGCCCTCATGGCGCTTGCCGAAGAACTGGATGATCATCTTGCCGTCGGCGCCATAAACCTCGAGCGAAGTCACATGGCCGTCCTTGGTCGGCTTGCGCACGGCCCAGACCTCGTGGATGTGGTCGGTCCGCAGATGCAAATGGAAGGTCTCGTCGAGCACATTGATCCAAGGCCCCATCGGCTTGATCGACTTGACCGGGCCGGAATGGATCTGGATGCAGCCGCGATTGCCGACAAAGCACATGATCGGCATTTCACCGGCGGCGGCATGATGGAACATGGCGCTGACAGCGTCGTTGTCGACCAGCCAGGCATAGTCCTGACCGACCATGCGCACCGCCTGGCGGCGGCTGAGCTTGAGCGTCTTCAGCATGCCGAAGAACTGGTGCACGTCGGTCAGCCTGCTCCACTGATCGCGCAGATCGTCGACACTGGCAGCGGCACCCTGGACCTCGTTCTCCTCCTCGGCGCCGCTTGCCGAGACCGCCACGGTCGGTTCCTGGTTCGACGATTCCAGCCCCGCCACCAGCTTCTGATAGGCATAGAGGTTGGATGCGGGCCGCAGATGCACCTTGTGCACGGCTTCGCCGGCCGCGTCGAAGAACTGCAGGCTGCGGCGGATGTCGCCGCCATCGCGCTTTTCGACGGCAAAGCCGTGCGCCCAGACTTTCGGGAAGATGCGCAGGTCGATGTTCTCGCCTAACACCATGGCATTGTGGTTGCCGGTGACGACCTTGTCGTAGATGCCTATCTTCTCGTGCACCGCGCTTTCGTTGCGAGTCAGCGCCATCACCTCGCCAACGGCTTCGAGGCCGGTCAGGAGATCGTTGACGCGCGGCTCGACGCGAACAACGCCTTCGCCGCAATGCGCCGCGACGAGTTCGGCCTCCGAAATGCCGAGCTCGGCGGCGAGATCGCGCTCGCGCGTTTTGGGATTGTCTTCCCGCGCCCGCCGGATTTCATGCGGGGAAGGTTTCACGCGCTGGTCCATGTCGGTACCTTACTTGTTGAGGATAAGCTTGCCCTGGCGGGTGATCTTCAGCCGGTAGAGCGCGCCATGATGCTCGATGCCGATCTCGTGCTCGCCCTGGAACAGCGTGTTGCTGGAGAGCGTCCGCACCGCCAGCGGAACCCGGTCGAAACGGGCTGATGTGTCGTCGGAGCGGCGGACGCGATAGCGGAAGTCACTGGGATTGTGCGTGTTCATCTGGTCGGTCCCTTTCCTGTGCCGGCCACCTGGCCGGGCGCCTGCGTAAAATGCCGATTCATTTCTTGACTTGAATAATCATGTTTACTAGTCAGTGCAATACCGGACTAAATGAGTCAACATTTAAGACGCCGGAACGCAATGAAAAAATGCCAGCGAGCCCCGGGCCAGCCAGCATCGAACCTGGATTTTTGGAGTTGGGGCATGGGGTTGGCGAATTGGGGACTGGGCCTGGCGGACAGCGCTGGCCCGGCGCATCGATCGATGGCAAAGGGAGTGGCCACATTGCTGGCAGGTGCGGCGGCAATCGCATTGTTCGCACCGCCCGCCAATGCCCAGCAGGCCGCCCAACCGGCGGCTGACCAGACGGATGAGCCGAAGAAGACGGAAGAGCCTAAGCCTGCCGAGGCAGGCGCAACACTGCTCGACAAGATCCTTGTCATAAGCCGCACCGGCGAAACGGCGATCGAATCGCTGGCCTCGGCCAGCCATGTCGACCGCGAACAGCTCGACCGCCGCATGGCGACGACGCCAAACGAGATGCTGCTCGGCGTGCCGGGCGTCGCGGTACAGGCCGACGCACGGCGCGTCAGCTCCAGCATCAACATCCGCGGCCTGCAGGATTTCGGCCGAGTCGCCGTCATCGTCGACGGTGCCAGGCAGAATTTCCAGCGCTCCGACCACGGCACGCAATCGACCTTCTATGTCGATCCCGAGCTCATCAAATCCGTCGACGTCATCCGCGGCCCGGTCGCTAACACCTATGGTTCCGGCGCCATCGGTGGCGTCGTCTTCTTCGACACCAAAGACGTCGAGGACTTCCTCAAGCCAGAGGAAACCTGGGCCGGCTCCGTCACCGGGCGCTATGAAAGCAACGGCAAGGGCTGGACCACCAGTGCCAGCGGCGCTCACCGCTTCAACGAAAACTGGGATGTGCTGGGCAACATCGTCTACCGCAACTATGACGACTACAAGAATGGCGGCGGCGACACCGTTGCCGGCACCGGCTTCGACGTATTGAGCGGCCTGCTCAAGACCACGATCCGCCCGAGCGAAAACAGCGAATTGAAGCTCGGCTGGGTCGGCTCGAGCGACGGATGGACAGAGACCAGCAGCGGCGTGCCGGCGAACGATGTCGACTTGAAGTCGAACACCTTCACCGCTCGCTACAAGATCACCGACGACGCCAAGAGCTGGCTCGACCTCCACATCAACGCCTCCTACAACAAGACCAACCTCGATCTGACGACACTTGTTGCGCAAAACCGGTTCGATCCGGTCACCGGCCTTCCCGTGGTGCTGCCGGCGGGCTCGATATCGACCTTCGATGTCGGCACCACAGGCATCGACATCTGGAACACGTCACGCTTCGAGACCGCGGGCATCGCGCATGAGTTGACCTATGGCGGCGACTGGGTGGGCGACAATGTCGAGACGGGCGGCACGGCCGGCGGCGACAGTTTCTATACGCCGTCGGGCAAGCGCAACGTCTCCGGCGGCTACGTCCAGGACAAGCTGACCTGGGACTGGCTCGAAGTCATCACCGGCCTGCGCTATGACAACTACAGCCTGAAGGACTCGAGCAACGAAACATCCGGCGACAGGCTGTCGCCGCGCATCACCGTCGGTGTCTCGCCATTCGAAAGCGCCGGCCTCGCCGGTCTGCAGTTCTACGGCACCTATGCGGAAGGCTACCGATCGCCGTCGCTGACCGAAACGCTGATCAGCGGCAACCATCCGGCCGGCGTCAGCTTCCCGTTCCTGCCCAATCCCAATCTGCGGCCCGAAACCGGCAAGACCACCGAGTTCGGTATCAACTACAAGCAGAACGACATTCTCGAAGCCGGCGACGCGCTGCGACTGAAGGCCGCCTACTTCAACAACAATGTCGACGACTACATCGAGGGCGTGACGCTCTCGCCCTTCGACCCGACCAGCGGTTGCCCATTCGGCCCGGGCATTCCGATCTGCTTCCAGTACCAGAACTTCGCCAAGGCCAAGATCAACGGCTTCGAACTGGAAAGCGTCTACGACGCCGGCTGGGGTTATGCCAGGCTCTCGGCCTCGATCATCAACGGTCACACCATCTCGTATGAAGGCGAGCGGGCCGACCTCGCCACCATCCCGTCCTCCCAGGTGACGGCGCAGCTTGGCGTTCGCTTCCTCGAGGACAAGCTGACCGTGGGCGGCGAAGTGCAATACAACGGCAAGCCCAAGGGCAATCCCGTGGCCAAGAATTATACGCTGGTCAACGCCTTCGCCAGCTACCAGGCGACCGACAATTTGAAGGTGGACTTCCGCGCCGACAATTTGTTCGATGTCAAATATACCAATCCGCTGAACGGAAGCACCACCGCCGTCCTCTACGAACCCGGCGTCACGCTGAAGCTGGCGGCAACCATGGGCTTTGGAGGCTGACGAATGAACTTGACGACATCGCTTCGTCTGCTGACCTCGGCGCTGGCGATGTCGCTTGCGACGGTGCCGGCGTGGACCCAGTCCGCGCCGGCCCCTGTCCTCACGCTCGAACTCAACGGCGCGCAGCCCTCCGAGAAGGGCTGCCGGCTGACCTTCGTGGTCAACAATGCACTAGGCGCCGACCTTACCAAGGCGGCGTTCGAGATTGCGCTGTTCAACGACGCCGGCGTCGTCGACCGGCTGACCGTGCTCGATTTCAAGGACCTGCCCAACGGCAAGACCAAGGTGACGCGCTTCGACCTGGCGGGAACGGACTGCGCCAAGGTCAGTCGCGTGCTGATCAACAGCGCAACCGAATGCGCGGGCAGCGGCGTCGAGCCGGGCGCCTGCATGCGCAAGATGAAGACCGAGACAAAGACCGGCATTGCTTTCGGCGTCTGAGGGCGACAGTGGGACTGCATCCCGCCTTCATGGAAGACACCGCGGCTTGGCCCGTCTCCGGTCCGCTGCCGTGGCAGGCAACCGATCTTGATTTGACAATCTCGCACAGGTCGCGGCAATTTTCCGCCCGCGCCATGCAGGACATCCCCCAAATCTCCGACACCAGCAGCGAATTGACAGTGGCTCCGGGCGAGTCGCTGGCCGACCTCCGGCCGCGCGGCGAGAACAGCAGGTGGACAGTGGCGATCGCGGCCTCATGCTTGATCCATGGCGCGTTGGCGGCGACCTTGCTGATATCACCGGCGGCAAGAAACGATTTTCAGGATTCGGCCCAAACGGAGGGCAGCGACAGGTCCGGCGCCAACGTCGTGGGCAGTGCGCTCAACTCGGAACCGTCAGCCGTGAATGTCGCCTTGGTGGCGGCCCCGCAGCCGCCCAAGCCAGCGCAGCCGACAGCGCCGGTTCGACCCGCCGAGGCGCCGAAACCACAGCCTTCGCCGGAAGCGGTCGAAAGAAAGCCGATTCAGCCTGACATACTTGTCGTCAGCGCCCCGCGTGACGACGCAGAGAGCGTCGTTCAGGATGACAAGAAGCCGGCGCCCACAGAAACCCAGACCGAAAGCCCTCCTCCCGTTCCCGCACAACCGCCTATTCCGACCGCCAGACCGGTCTTCGAAAAATCCCGCGAGGCGGAAGACAAGAGCGGCACCACGGATGGCCGGAACCGCTCCGAGCGGACGGCGAGCAAGGGCCGGAAGCAGAACGAGGTGGGGACAGTCGCGGAAGCGAGCTACCGTAGCGACGTCATCAGAAAACTTGGCCGCGTCTATCGAGCAGTACCGCCTTCGCTACAAGCGACGGCGCGCACCAACACCGTTGTCACCTTCGTCATCGGCAGACAGGGCAACGTCGATGAACTGCGTGTCGTCGAAAGTTCAGGCTCGACAACTTTCGACCAGATCGTTCTCGGCTTCGTTCGCAAGGCGGCGCCCTTCCCTCCCATCCCGGCAAAGGTCGGGAACAGTCTGGAATTCACCGGTGCGATCGGGCCGTTTTGAGACAATCTTGGCTCGCCATTTTGAAAGGAACCCCATGTACATCGCCATGAACCGCTTCAAGGTCCAGAACGGCTCGGAAACCGCCTTCGAGGACGTCTGGAAGAACCGTGATTCCAGCCTTTCGGAGATGAAAGGTTTTCGGGAATTCCATCTGCTGCGCGGCCCGGTCAACGAAGCTGAAGGCTACACGCTGTTTGCCTCGCACACGGTGTGGGCGAGCCACGATGATTTCGTCGCCTGGACCAAGTCGGAGAATTTCCGCGCCGCGCACCGCAACACCGGCACGACAAAAGTCCATTATCTCGGCCATCCGCAATTCGAGGGCTTTTCCGTCGTCGAAGGCGCCTGAGATGGCATCGCCCGCGGCCGACCCGGCCCGTAGCATCCCGGTCCTGCCCTCGCCCGACATCGCGGCGACGCGCGATTTCTATTGCGATGAGCTCGGCTTCGGCATCGTCGGGCCGGAGATGGACGACTATCTGATCGTGCGCCGTGGCGAAATCGAGATCCATTTCTGGAAGAGCGACGACCTCAAACTGCCCGAAGTTTCGTCCTGCTACATCAGGGGTGGCGAGGTGCCGGCGCTGCACGCCGAATTTTCAGCGCGCGGCGTCGAGAAACTCAGCCCGTTCACCGTGCGGCCATGGAACATGAAGGAGTTCTACCTCCGGGACCCGCATGGCAATCTGCTGAAATTCGGCTGCGCGCCCGAGGAGATCTGAAGCTTCGCCGGGCAACGCGTGTCAGCGTGGCGCCCAACCGAACAGCCGCCGCACTCTCCGCGTGAAGCGCTTGCGCAACTGTCGCCGGCGGTTCTTGCTACTGAGAAACGGCGTCAGCCGGGGATCGGCGGCCAGAGTGCCGAACCGCCGGACATGCTGCGCAAGGAACCCGGGCACGAAATCCCTGCCGTTGATGGCGCGTAGCCGCTCCGCATGGGCCAGCACATAATCGAGGACATCCGCGCCCATGGTCGCTTCGTGGGCAAGATAGGCCAGCGATTGCTGCACATGGCCGCCGGCATAGGCAGCGCCGGCCGATGCGTTGGCGCCATGCAGACGATAAAGGCCGAGACTCTCGGACAGGATCAGGCTGCCAGCGGCCAGATGCGCGCATGTCGCGGCAAAGTAGTCGGTCCCTGTCTTCACCCGAAACGGGAACGCCAGAACCGGTTCCAGCGCACCGCGCCGGAAAACCATCGACGAGGTCGGCGCCCACATCCAGCCATAGGCGCCGGGTCCGAAATAGGTCACCGGATGGTCCGATTGATAGGCAAGCTCGCCAGCCATCGCGCCAAGCTGCCTGAAGGCCGGAATGCCGATCCCGGCCGCCTCCGGTTCCGGTCGCGGCTTGCGCAGCACGACATAGGTGCTCGCGAGCAAGGTCCGCTCGCTATCGACGAAGAAAACATCCGAGCTGGATAGCGACGCCGTTCGCGTCGGGTTCAGATGCGCCGACAGATGCGCAAGCAAGAAATTCGGCAGCCAGATATCGTCGGCATCGAGGAATGCAACGAAAGGCGCGTCGGTCGCGGCAAAGCCATCGCGAAATCCCGCGATCTGCCCGCCATTCTCCGAGCGCGCCAGCAGCCGCAGGCGCGGGTTGCCAATCGCCTGGAGGAGTTCGCGGACATGTTCGGCCGAGCCGTCGGTCGAGGCATCGTCGACGATGACGCAGTCCCAGTTCCGGTAGGTCTGCGCCAACACCGAGCGGATCGCCTGTTCGACGTATGGGCGGTAATTGTAGCAGGTAATGACCACCGCCACGCGCGGCAGCTCAAACGGTGGGGACGTGTCTTCCATCTGATCGGCCTCGCCCGCTCGAATTGCCACCCATGTTCATCCGGCAGCTTTTCCTTTGCAACTCGACGCAGGCGAGCGAAGTACGAAAACCTAGGCCGCGGCCAGCAGGCTGGCATTGCCGCCCGCCGCCGTGGTGTCGACGCAGACAGCACGCTCATGCGCATAGGCCGCCGGGTTGAGCACCTCGCTGACCAAAGGCACGATCGGGCCGCTTCGCTCGGCGATCACCTTGCGCACGATGCGCGCGGCCTCGGGCGTGCCGGAGAAGGCGACGACGTCGACGCGTAGCGAACGCGCCTCGACCGGATCGGGACGGCCGTCGATGGCCGCCAGCGGCAGGCCCTTGCCGGTCAGCGCCGACAGTGCCGCCGGCGCCCCTGGCGCGACGGCGAGCACCGCGTTGCCGGCGGCGAGTGCCTGGATCGCCTGCGCCAGCAACGTGTCCTGATCGGGACCGAGGCAGAGCACCCGGCCCCGTGGCGACAGCGAAAGCGTGTTGGCTTCGCCGGTCGGCCCGGGTAGGTCGACTTGGCCGAAATCGATGCTGGCGGCAGCCCCGATGGCCGCCGCACCCTTGCCGCGCAGATGCTTGCGCAGGATGGCCACACGATCGGGCCGCGTCGACCAGCCGCCAAGCGTCGGATCGGGCAGATTGTCGGCAAGCTCGGTCGCCGTCACCTTATGGCCGTCCTCGATATGCGTGCCCGCCTCCGGCCCTTTGCGGAAGCGCCTCAGATAATGTGGCCCGCCGGCCTTCGGTCCGGTGCCGGACAGCCCCTCGCCGCCGAAGGGCTGCGAGCCGACCACGGCGCCGATCTGGTTGCGGTTGACATAGATGTTGCCGGCGTGGATGCCGTCGACGAAATGCTGGGCGCGGCCCTCGATGCGGGTGTGCAGGCCGAAGGTCAGGCCATAGCCCTTGCGGTTGATCGCGGCGATGACGGCGTCGATCTCGTCGGCGTCGAAGGTGGCGACATGCAGCACCGGGCCGAACACCTCGCGCTCCATCTCCTCGATGCCCTTGACCCGAAACACATGCGGCGCGACGAAGCGGCCATTCTTCGGCGCTTCGAGCTTGGCGATCAGCCGACCCTGCAGACCCATTTTCGTGCAATAGTCGCGGATCGAGGCCTGCGCCTCGTCGTCGATGACCGGACCGACATCGGTCGAAATCTGCCAGGGGTTGCCGAGGTTGAGTGCCTCCATGGCGCCCTTCAGCATCTCCAGCATCTTCTTCTCGACGTCCTTCTGCACGTAGAGCACGCGCAGTGCCGAGCAGCGCTGGCCGGCGCTCTGGAAGGCCGAGGCAAGGATGTCGCGCACCGCCTGTTCGGGAAGCGCTGTGGAATCGACGATCATCGCATTCAGCCCGCCGGTCTCGGCGATCAGCATGGCGTCGGGCGCGGCGGTCTCGGCCAGCTGCTTCTCGATCAGCTTGGCGACCTCGGTCGAGCCGGTGAAGCAGACGCCGGCAATGCGCGGATCGGCGGTCAGCGGGCCGCCGACCGACGGACCATCGCCCGGCAGCAACTGGATGACGTCTTCCGGCACGCCGGCCTCGCGCAGCATTTCGACGGCGCGGAAGGCGATCAGCGGCGTCTGCTCGGCCGGCTTGGCAACGACCGAATTGCCGGTGACCAGCGCGGCCGCGATCTGGCCGGTGAAGATGGCGAGCGGGAAATTCCACGGCGAGATGCAGACGATCGCGCCGCGTGCCTGCGTGCCGCTCTCGGCATTGACCGCCTCGGCGGCGTAATAGCGCAGGAAGTCGACCGCCTCACGCACCTCGGCGACACCATCGGCGAGTGACTTGCCGGCCTCGCGTGTGGCCAGCGCGAAGAACTCGACGGCATTGGCTTCATAGAGGTCGGCGGCGCGGTTGAGGATCGCGGCGCGCTCGGCGGCGGGGCGTTTCGCCCATGCCGGCTGCGCCTCTACCGCGATGCGCACGGCGGTCGCGACCTGCTTGGCGTCCGCCTCGTGGACAGAACCCACCACTTCGTCTGGCTTCGCTGGATTGGTGATCGGACGCTGCTTGCCGTAGCCGGCGGCGCGGGTGATCGGCTTGGCGTGCCAGCGGTCCGACCCGGCAAATTTCGCCTTCGCCTTTTCGATCGCAGCCAGCGTCACCGTATCGGTGATGTCGAATCCCCTGGAGTTGCGGCGTCCGCCACCGAAGATGGCAAAGGGCCGGGCGATAGCCGGATTGGCGGCCGGTCCCTGCTTCTCGACCGTTTCCAATGGATCGCGGGCGATATCCTCCGGCTCGACCTCCTCATCGGTGAGTTGGTGGACGAAGGAGGAGTTGGCGCCGTTCTCCAGCAGCCGGCGGACCAGATAGGCCAGCAGGTCGGAATGGGCGCCGACCGGCGCATAGATGCGGCAGCGCGTGCCTTCGGCCTGGCGCACCGTCTCGTGCAGTGCCTCGCCCATGCCGTGCAGGCGCTGGAACTCGAAGGCATCGCGGTTCGTCGCCATCGACAGGATGGCGGCCACGGTATGGGCGTTGTGGGTGGCGAATTGCGGATAGATGCGGCCGGTCATCGACAGCAGCTTCTTCGCGCAGGCCATGTAGGAGACGTCGGTGTTGGCCTTGCGGGTGAAGACCGGATAGCCGTCGAGCCCGAGCGTCTGCGCCCGCTTGATCTCGGTGTCCCAATAGGCGCCCTTGACCAGCCGCACCATGATGGTGCGGTCGTACTTTTTCGCCAGCGCGTAGAGCCAGTCGATGGTGAAGGCGGCGCGCGGGCCATAGGCCTGGACGACGACGCCAAAGCCGTTCCAGCCGGCAAGCTCCGGCTCTGCCAGCACGCGCTCGATGACGTCGAGCGACAGGTCGAGGCGATCGGCCTCCTCGGCGTCGATGTTGAGGCCCATGCGCGAATGCCGCGCCGCCAACGCCAGCGACAGAAGCCGCTCGGCCATGACCGGCAGCATCGTTTCCTTCTGCGCCACCTCATAGCGCGGATGCAGCGCCGACAGCTTGACCGAGATGCCGTGGTTTTGGCGGATGTCCGGCCCATTGGAACCGGAGTCGAGCGAGGAAATGGCGTCGGCATAGGCCTTGTGATAGCGCAGCGCGTCGGCCTCGGTGCGGGCCGCCTCGCCCAGCATGTCAAAGGAATAGAGATAGCCCTTCTGCGTCATCGGTCGGCCGCGCTTGACCGCCTCGGCGATGCTGCGGCCAAGCACGAACTGCTCGCCCATTTCGCGCATCGCTGCCGCGACCGCCTTGCGGATGACCGGCTCACCGAGCCTGCGCACCATGGCGCGCAGCGTGCCTTCGATGCCACCCTCGCCTTCGTCGAGCACACGCCCGGTCAGCATCAGCGCCCAGGTCGAGGCGTTGACGAAGATCGAACTCGAGCCGCCCGAATGCGCTGACCAGTCATGCGGCGCGATCTTGTCGGCGATCAGATCGTCCATCGTCTCGGTGTCGGGCACGCGCAGCAACGCTTCGGCCAGGCACATCAGCGCCACGCCCTCCTTGGTCGACAGGCCGTAGGCGGAGAGAAAGACCTCCATCAGCCTGGGATCGGAGGAGCCGCGCACCGCCCGCACCAGATCGGCCGCACGGGCCGAGATCGCGTTGCGGTCCTTCGTCGACAGTTCTGTCGCCTCGGCCAGCCGCTTCACGGCCGCGTCTTCGGCGGGCAGATAGTTGGCACGGATCTGCTGGCGGATGGCATCGAGCGCTGGCATGGCGGTCCTGTGAACGAGCAAGAGGGAGCGGGCCGGCGGTCACCGGACCGAATGGCGCAAGCTAGCACAATTGCGGATTTCGGTCGGTCCAAAGAAATCGACAAGGCAGGCTGATTGATCTATCATTTGCGCCAACTCCTCACCAATATGACCGTCAAATCGATGACCGAAGACCAATTGGACCGCATCGACCGGAATATCCTGTCGGCATTGGCGCGCGATGGGCGGCTTTCAATGTCGGAACTGGCCGGCAAGGTCGGCCTGTCGAAGACACCGGTGCAGGCGCGGGTCAAGCGGCTGGAGATGGACGGCTTCATCCGCGGCTACCAGGCGATCATTGATCGTGAGCGCATGGGTGAAGGCCATGTCGCCTTCGTCCAGGTGAAACTGTCCGACACCCGTTCGGCCGCCCTTGACGCTTTCAACCGCGCCGTCCAGGCCGTGCCGGAGATCGAGCAGTGCCACATGATGGCGTCGAGCTTCGACTATCTTCTGAAGGTCCGTACCACCGACATCGCCGCCTATCGGCGCGTGCTCGGCGAGCGTATCTCGGCGCTCCCCCACGTCGCCCAGACCTCGACCTTCGTGGCGATGGAGACGGTCAAGGACCGCTAACTCACTCGGCCAGCGTCTTCAAAAACGCCACCAGTGCGGCGCGTTCACGGTCTGAAAGCTGCAGCGGGTGGACTTCCGACACGCCTTCGACACTCGCCGGCGCCTTCGAATAATGCGCCACCACCTCGTCCAGCGACGAAAACTGCCCGGCATGCATATAGGGCGGTCGCGTCGCTGCACCCCGCAGAGACGGCGTCTTGTAGGCACGGATCAGTTCCGGCCCTGTCTTGACCATGAAGCGCAGTTCACGACAGGCGCTGTCGTCACCGTCGCGGAAAGCGCCGAAGCAGTTGAACGGATCGACCTCGACCTGCGCCACCGCGTCGATTCGTCCGCGGTCCGGCGGCAGATCGGCAACCGGCGGCACACCGGTGTTGTGAAAACTGTTGTCGGTGAAGCGCGGGCCGTTGTGGCAGGTCACGCAATTGGCCTTGCCGATGAACAGCTTCAGCCCGAGGATCTCCTCAGGCGAAAACGCATCGTCGCCCTGCGGCTTGGCGCCCGACGCCAGATCGATTGCAAAACGGTCGAAGCGCGTCTGCGGCGGCTCGATGGATCGCTCGAAGGCGGCGATCGCCTTGCCGATATTGGCAAAGACGCGATTGACGTCCTCGGCCTGGCTGTCGTGCATGGCATTCCAGGCTGCTTTCTCGGCATCGGTGCCGAGCGGACTGGCATTGGCGGGCACGCTCGAAAGATCAGGCAGCGGCCCGAAGATGCGCTCGTAGCGCTCGCCGAAACGCTTCTTGATGTAATGCGCGAAGGCGGCGCGGTTGCCGCCCTGCTCGAGCGGATTTTCGAGCGGCGTCAGCGCTTGCGCCCACAGGCTATCGCGGCGCCCGTCCCAGAAGAACCACGGACCGCGCGCGACACCCGCCAGCGGCATGGTGCGCCGGTTGGTGCGGCCGATGCCAACCGCCTGCGGCAGGTCGTCCTGGAACTGGCGATCGATCTTGTGGCAGGTCGAGCAGGAGACCGTCCCGTCGCGGCTCATGCCCTGATCGAAGAACAGCGTCGAACCAAGTGCCGCGGCGGCAGGTACGTCGGCAAAACGGTTGGTAGTGTCGGGCTTCAACGCCGGCAACGTGTTCAACGCCAGCGAGGCGATGGTTTTCTTCTCGCCATCGGAAAACTGCGGCTTGCCGCGGCCGGCCAGCACGGCAAACGCGCCAAGAGCGAGAACGCATGAAAGACTGGCAAGGCGCCTCATCGGCTGCTCACAACACCACATTGAAGACGACCGTATCGGAGCCGGCCGCCGCGGAAATGGCAAAGCGCAGCTGCCACCAGCCGCTCATGGTGAACTTCAGCCCGTCGATGCGGTAGCGCCCCTTGCCCAGATAGTCGGTCGCCTGCGGACTGGTCGGCAGGCCGTGATTGTGCAGCGGCATGCCGCCGGAAACCGTGATCGCCGCCCCTTCCACAGGAGCCCCCTTGACTGTTTTCAGCGTCAGCAGCCAGGACTGCAATTCGCCTTGCCTGATGACGCCCCGTTCCGGCTGGAAACTGGCGACGAACAGCCCGTTCGCCGTCGTCTTCGAGCGCGACGTGTCGGCACCCGGCGCCGTCTGCGGAGCGGTCAGGTAGACGATCGCCAGGATGCCGACCAGCAAGGCGGCCAGACCGAGGCCCGCGAGAAGATAACGCCATAGGGATGCCAAACCGGTTCCTTTTCCAAGATAACGTTGCAGCGGGCGGATCGCGTCCCACGGGGGAAAACGCTTCTGGCGCAAAAAACGGCCTGCGCCAAGCATGGCGCTGCCGATCGCAAAAAGCTACAGCAGCAAAATTGCCTGGAGGGAGATACATGACGGGAATCGCCTCGATCGGTGAGTGCATGCTCGAACTGTCAGGCCAGGCCGGGCCGAACTGGCGCATGGGCTTTGCCGGCGACACGTTCAACACGCTGTGGGCGCTGCATGCGCTGAGCAACGACCGGCCGGCGACCTATGTCTCGGCCTTCGGCGACGACCCGTTCTCGCAGGCACAGATTGCTTTCTTCGCCGAAAACGGCATCGGCATCGGCCAGAGCCCGATCATCACGGGAGCCCGGCCCGGCCTCTATGCCATCACGCTGACCGGCGCCGAACGCGCCTTCACCTACTGGCGCGCCGACGCGGCCGCCAGGCAGCTCGCTTCGGACCCAGCCGCCCTGGCAAAAAGCCTGGAAAACCAAGCGCTTGTCTATTTTTCCGGAATCACCTTGGCAATTCTGGACGACGCCGCGCGCAAGACATTGCTGGCGGCGGTGGCCAAGGCCCGCGCGGCCGGCTCGCTTGTCGCCTTCGATCCCAACTACCGGCCACGCCTGTGGCGCAACCGCGAGGACGCGCAAGCCGCGATCCTCGAAGCGCTTGCCGGCACCGACATCGCCCTGCCGACCTTTCCCGACGAGCAGATGCTGTTCGGCGATACCACGTCGCAGGCGACCGCGGAGCGGCTCGGAAAGCTGGCCGGTGAAGTCGTCGTCAAGAACGGCGAGGAAGCGGCGCTTATCGCGACGAACGGAGCCTTTCACCCGGTTCCGGCGGTCCACGTCGCGACCCCTGTGGACACCACCGGCGCCGGCGATTCCTTCAATGGCGGCTACCTCGCCGCCCGACTCGCCGGCCATGCCCCGGTGGACGCCGCACTGCGCGCGCATCGCGTCGCCGCCGCCGTCGTGCAGGTGCGCGGCGCGCTCGCTCCGTTCGAAACCCTTCGAGTGGCATTTGACGGTTAAGGCAGGCGGAACCGATATTCCGTCACCTGATGGTAGATTTGCCCGGGCCACAGCGTCGCTTGTGGGAAATACGGCCGGTTCGGTGCATCCGGCCAGACCTGCGCCTCCAGGCAGAAGCCCGAGAACGCTTTGTACTGGCGACCCTCCAGTCCCGCTGAGGACGGCGTCAAATACTGGCCGGTATAGAGCTGCAGGCCGGGCTCGGTGGTCCACACCTCCATCTCGACGCCGGAAGTCGCGCCTTGCGCCCAGGAAGCCTGCTTCAGCGGCCCGCGTGTCGGGGCGAGGCAGAAATTCAGGTCGTAGGGAAGCTGCTCGCCCTCGCTCTCCATGCGCAGCGGTCGCGCCTGGCGGAAGTCGAAGGGCGTGCCGTCGACCGGCTTGACCGCGCCGGTCGGGATCATCTCGCCGTCGATTGGCGTGTAGGCGCCGGCATTGAGCATCAGCCGGTGGTCGAGGATATCGCCGGCGCCGCCGTCGTCGAGGTTGAAATAGGAATGCTGCGCGAGATTGCACAGTGTCGGCTCCTCTGAGGTCGCGGTCAACTCGACGCTGAGCGTACCCGGGATTTTTAGCCGGTAGGTGCAGGTCACGTCGAGCGCGCCGGGAAAGCCCATCGTGCCGTCGGGGTCATGCAGGGACAGCGTGACGAAGTCCCGGCCGTGCAGCGAGACGATCCACGGCCGGTGGAAGTAGCCTTCAGAGCCGCCATGCAATGTGTGCTTGTCGAGGAAGTTGCGTTCCGTCTGGTAGCGGTTGCCGGCGATGGTGAAGCGGCCGTCGCGGATGCGGTTGGCATAGCGCCCGACGACCGCGCCGAAGAACGCCTTGTCGGTCTCGTAGGGCTCGAAACGGTCGTAGCCCAGCACCAGCGGCGCATCATGTCCGGAGAGGCGCAAATCCTGGATGATCGCGCCCAGCCCGATGATGTTGGCGGTGAGGCCGCCGCCACGGATGGTGAAGCGGCGGACGGCATCGCCCGCCTGCGTCGTACCGAAGACCTCGCCGTCCTTCATCGTCATGCCCGAAAGTCAGTTCGTTGATCTATCGACTTCGGCCGGTTGCGTCTTTCGGCCGGGTTTGACGTATCGAAAGGGCAGGCTTGCGCCTGCCCCGCTCTTCCGATGGCTATCAGAAGCCGAGGCCGCCGATGCAGACATATTTGGTGTCGAGATAATCCTCGATGCCCTGATGTCCGCCTTCCTTGCCGAGGCCCGATTCCTTGACGCCGCCGAACGGCGCTTCCGGTGTGGTGATGAGGCCTTCATTGACGCCGACCATACCGTATTTCAGCCCTTCCATGACCCGGAAGGCGCGGCCGAGATCGCCGGTGTAGAAATAGCAGGCAAGGCCGAATTCGGTGTCGTTGGCCAGAGTGACTGCCTCTTCCTCGGTCTCGAATTTGAAGACTGGCGCGACCGGTCCAAATATCTCTTCCTTCATGAAGCGCATCTTCGGCGTCGCGTTCGCGATCACGGTCGGCTGGAAGAACGAGCCGCCGAGCGCATGGCGCTTGCCGCCGGCGACGACCTTGCCGCCCTTGGAGGTCGCGTCGGCGATCAGTTCCTCGACCTTCTCGACCGCCTTCTCGTCGATCAGCGGCCCCTGCTGCACGCCCTCTTCGAGGCCGGAACCGACCTTGAGATTGTCGCTGGCGGCGGCGAGCTTTTCGACGAACTTGTCATAGACGCCGGCCTGAACCAGGAAGCGGTTGGTGCAAACGCAAGTCTGGCCTGAGTTGCGGTACTTGGCGGTGATCGCGCCGGCGACGGCACGCTCGATATCGGCATCGTCGAAGACGATGAACGGCGCATTGCCGCCGAGTTCCATCGACACTTTCTTGACGGTCACCGACGCCTTCTGGATGAGCATCTTGCCGATTTCGGTCGAGCCGGTGAAGGTGATCTTCGACACCAGCGGATTGGCGCAGATCTCGTCGCCGATTTCGGCGGCGGCACCGGTCAGGATGTTGACGACACCCTTTGGGAAGCCGACTTCCTCGGCGAGCGCGCCCCAGGCCAGGCCGGAATAAGGCGTCTGCGTCGCCGGCTTGACCACGGCGGTGCAGCCGGCGGCCAGCGCCGGGCCGAGCTTGCGGGCGAGCATCGAGGACGGGAAATTCCACGGCGTGACGGCGGCGATGACGCCGACCGGCTCCTTGGTCACCAGGATGCGGCGGTCCGCCCACGGCGACGGCACGACGTCGCCATAGGTGCGGCGGCCTTCCTCGGCGAACCAGAGTATGTAGGACGCGGCCGAGCCGATCTCGCCCTTGGATTCGAACAGCGACTTACCCTGCTCGATGGTCAAGAGCTCGGCCAGCACGTCCTGATTATCCATCATCGCGTCATGCAGCTTGCGCAGCAGCTTCGAGCGCTCGAGCGCGGTGGTCTTGCGCCAGGTCTTGAAGGCTTCATGGGCAGCCTCGATGGCGCGGCGGGTCTCCGCCTTGCCCGACTTCGGCACGGTGCCGATCTTGAGGCCGGTGGCCGGATTGTTGACGTCGACCGTCTGGCCGCTGTCGGCCTGCACCCATTCGCCGTTGATGAGATTGGCCTGCCGCATGAAATGGCTGGTTTTCTGAAGCATGGTCTAACCTCCGTTCGGCGCGCGGGCCGGTCGCTGATTTCTTCGGTGGAGCGTGCGCAAAGGCCCTCGAAGCCGGCACGCTGGGGCATTGCTCTTTACCTAGGGCGAGCCCGGCAAGCAATCGCAATATGGCATATAGGGGTTGGGCCAGAGAAGGCGAGAGCACGCCCTCCCGGATTCCGGCCCGAGTGCCCCGGTTTTATCCAAAAATGTGGACCACCACCGTCAGCCAGAAAGCCGTGGTGACCACCGCGCTCGCCGTGGCGATGGTCATCTGGTTCGATGCCAGCGCCTGGCCGGTGTTGAACTGCACGGCGATGAGATAGGTATTGATGCCGGACGGCAGCGCTGCCACCAGGACCGCCACCTTCGCCGTCAAAGGCGGCAGGCCGAACAGCCAGACCAGGCTGAGCACCAGCCCCGGCATCAGGAACAGCTTCAACGCCGACAAAGCGAGCGCCGGCAGGACATTGCCGGAGATGCCGAAGCGGCGCAGGCTGAGCCCCATCGCGAACAGCGCGACCGGCCCTGCCGTGGCGGCCAGCGCATCGACCAGCCGCATGACCAGATCGGGCAGCGGCGCCCCGGTGATGCGCCAGGCAAGCCCCACCAGGATGCCGATGATCAGCGGATTGACGAACAGCCGCCGTAAGAAGCTCTGGATGACGCGCAGCGGATGCACAGGCTCGTTGCCGCCGCGGCCGAACATCTCGAACAGGATGATCGAGGCGGCCATCGTGACCGGCAGGTGAATGGAAACCAGCAGCGACAATACCTCGAACCCGTCCTGTCCAAAAATGCCGAGGATGAAGGGGGCTCCCAGCAGGACCACATTGGAATAGGCCGACGAAACGCCCCCGACCACGCCGGCGCGGGCGTCTCGCCCGAATATCCGCGTGGTGACCAGATGGCCGGCGGCCCAGGTGATGGCGAACGCCGTGAAATAGGCGCCCCACAACGACCATGGCGCGACGCCGTGGAAATCGGACTTCACCATCGTCTGAAGCAAGAGCAGCGGCATCGCCACGTTGATGGCGAATTCGGAAATGCCCTCGCCACTCGCCGGCTTGAGATAGCCGGTGAGCCCGGCCAGATAGCCGAGCGCGACAAGACTGAAGACGAAGAGGACGGTTTCGGTCAGCGGAGACATTTTTCCCGTGATAGGCGAGCCCTGAGTGCGGCGCAATCGCCCTGCCCCTTCCAAACCGCATGGCGCGAAAACGGGGCCCTTTGACCCTCACTTGTCTTTCAGCCGGCTTTGCCGTCCCTATATGCCGGTCACCGGACCACCTGCCGGCGACCGGGAGAAAGATAACTGATGGTTCGATTTCTGTTGGTGCTGCTCCTGCTCGTCGCTCCCGCCACAGCCCACGCGACGGATGCCGGCTGGGCGTTGCTGCGTGACGGCGGACATGTCGTGCTGCTTCGCCACGCCATGGTCACCGGCACCACCGATCCGGCCAATTTAGACATCGCCAAATGCCCGACCCAGCTCAACCTTTCGGCGCGCGGCCAGCAGCAGGCAAGCCGGATCGGTGCGCTGTTCGCCGCCCGCGCCGCCCCGATCGAGCGCGTTCTGTCCAGCCGCTATTGCCGTTGCCTCGACACTGCTCGGATCGCCTTCGAGGCCGATCCGGAGCCCTTCGCGCCGCTTGACCTGCTGAAGACCGATCCGGCGGAGAAGGCCGCGCAGCTCACAGCGGTGATGACCGAGATCCGCGGCTATTCCGGCTCGGACAATCTGGTCCTGGTCACCCATCTGGAGAACATCGTGGCGCTGACCGGCGTGTCGCCGCGCGAAGGCGAAGCGGTGGTGGTCGAGCCGCAGGGCGACGGCTTGCGCGTGCTCGGCCGCGTCACCTTCTGACGGCACCGAAGGCCCTGCCCGGGCGCCGAGCGAGTGTTGCCGAAATGCCACCATCGAGGGAAGCCGCAAATATGCCGCGACAATGCCGCTTGCGACAACCCGTCGCAGGGGCTATAGGCGCGCTCCCGGTCACGAAAACCGAAGCGAGCACAACGGTTGGAGCTTTCGCCTCCGCCCGCGCAGGTGGCTTTGCCGTCCTGTGTACGGCGCCGTTTCGGGGGTTGGGATCGCGGATGTAGCTCAGGGGGAGAGCGCCGGATTTGGGTCCGGAGGTCGCAGGTTCGAATCCTGCTGTCTGCACCACGGATAGCTCAGTTTGGGTAGAGCATCAGACTCATGATCTGACGGTCGAAGGTTCGAATCCTTCTCCAATGGCTGATAGGCCACCACCCTTTCACGGTGTTATCTGAAAAGCGGTCCGGGGACCGGAATGCTGAAGACCTGACGGACGGCCGAAGCCTTCGGGCCGAGACCGCACCGAAGGTCTGACGCCGTCGGCTCGCGGCCAGGCCCGCGGTGACGATCAAGGCGCAGCGCCGCCGGCAAGGGAAGCTTCGGCTTCCGGCGCCCGCTTCGCCGCCCCGCGATCCGCTCCCGAAGGCCCGCCGCGAATTGACGCCACCGGTCCCTGGATCATCGTGCCGGGACGTGAAGCAAGAGACGAAGCGAAACGAGAAACGAAAAGGAAGATCGACGCATGACGTGACGCCTCGCATGGGGCCATGCCCGACAGGAGTAAGACAATGACCATTCTCGATAAGGTTTTGGGACGCGAGCGCGTCCTTGTTAAGGAAAACGAGCGTGCCGTCACCCTCTACAAGGGTGAGATCAAGGCTGTCCTGATGCCGGGCGAGCACTGGCTCGCCAACCGGCGCCAGAGCCTTGAAGTCTCGCGGCACGATCTGAAGAACCCGGAATTCGTTTCGGCGTACGAGAAGGCGTTGTTCGACAAGCTCCCGGATGTGGCCGCGCGTCATTTCACCGTCATTCGCACCGGGCGCACGGATGTCGCCGTCATCGAGCGTGACGGCAACCTCCATGCCGTCCTGGCGCCAGACCGCAAGCTCGTGCTGTGGACGGATGCCGGACCGTGGAAGGTGACGCTGGTCGACACTGCCGCGGAACTGGCGATCGATCCTGCGGTCATGCGCCGGATCGGCCAGGCGCGGAAGACGGAACTGATGTCCGTCCATCCGGTCGTCGACGGCCAGGCCGGACTGCTGTTCGTCGATGGTGTCCTTGTGCGGACGCTCACGGCGGGCGTGCATGCGTTCTGGAACGTCGGACGCATGGTGCAGGTGAAGGTCGTCGACCTCAAGCGCCAGTCGCTCGATGTCGCCGGGCAGGAAGTGCTGACCAAGGATCGCGTCACGATCCGCGTCAACATCGCCGCCGAATACCGGGTCGTCGATCCGGTCAAGGCGGTGAGCGCTGTGAAGGACTTCGCGGAAGCCCTCTACCGCGCCCTGCAGTACGCCTTCCGCAAGACGCTTGGCGCTCTGACGCTCGACCAGATCCTCGAGAAGAAGGTGACGGTCGACGAGGAGGCCGCCGGCAAGGTCCGCGCCGACATGGCCGAGGTCGGGGTCGAGGTCAGCGATATCGCGCTCAAGGATGTCATCCTGCCGGGCGAGATGCGCGAAATCCTCAACCAGGTGGTTTCGGCCGAAAAGCAGGCCGAGGCCAACGTCATCCGCCGTCGCGAGGAGACGAACGCGACGCGTTCGCTGCTCAACACGGCCCGGGTGATGGCCGAGAACCCGGTGATGCTGCGTCTGAAGGAGCTCGAGGCTCTGGAGACCATCGCCGGAAAGGTCGAGCGGCTGACCGTCCACAACGGAACGGGCGGGCTGCTGAACGACCTGGTCAAGCTCCGCGATTGAGCTGACCTTGCGTCAAATGGGAAGGGCCGCCGGACAAACCGGCGGCCCTTCTTGTCTTTGCAAGGGAGGCATCCCATCTGCGCCCGGCGTATCAGGCCTTTTCCTGCCCGGAAAAACCGATTAGACAGCGCCCAAACAAGATGCGGACAGATTCCGCCCGCAACCGAAGGAAGAGCCCTTGTCCACCACGTTCGACAAAGTCGCCAAGATCATTGCCGACACCAGCGAGATCGATATCGAGACGATCACGCCCGAAAGCCACACCATCGACGATCTCGGCATCGACAGCCTCGATTTCCTCGACATCGTCTTTGCCATCGATAAGGAATTCGGCATCAAGGTGCCGCTGGAGAAGTGGACGCAGGAGGTCAATGACGGCAAGGCCTCGACCGACGATTACTTCGTCATGAAGAACCTGTGCGCCAAGATCGACGCGCTGGTCGCCGCCAAGACCGCCTGACGTCAGTTGAGCGCGTGACCTTGACGCGCTCTGCCGCCTAACCCACAAACAAAGCCGCCCATGAGCAGCCCCCGCGACGTCGTCATCACCGGCATCGGCCTTGTCTCTTCGCTGGGAGAAGGTCCGGATGCGCACTGGCAGAAGCTCGCCCAGCCGGGCCTGCAGCCGGTGCTGGAGGCCGCGCGCTTTGCGCCCTACACCATCCACCCGCTGCCCGACATCGACTGGAACCTGCAGATCGCCAAGCGCGGCGACCAGCGGCAGATGGAGACCTGGCAGCGGCTCGGCACCTATTCCGCCGGCCTGGCGCTGGACGATGCCGGCATCAAGGGCAATGACGAGCTCTGCGCGACCATGGACATGGTGGTGGCCGCCGGCGGCGGCGAGCGCGACGAGGCGGTCGATGCCGCGATCCTCGCCGCTTCGGAAAGCCGCAACGACCGCGACGTGCTGCTCAACGAGAAACTGACCACCGAATTGCGCCCGACCTTGTTCCTGGCGCAATTGTCCAACCTGCTCGCCGGAAACATCTCCATCGTCCACAAGGTTACCGGTTCGTCGCGCACTTTCATGGGCGAGGAAGGTGCCGGCGTCGCCGCGGTCGAGACGGCCGCAGCGCGCATCCGCTCGGGACAGTCGACGCATGTGCTGGTTGGCGGCGCCTTCCAGACCGAACATTCCGACATGCTGCTCGGCTACGAGCTGGCCGGCTATTTGCATCGCGGCGCCTGGAAACCAGTCTGGCAAAGACAGGGCGGCGAAGGCGGTGGCGTGGTTACCGGCTCCGGCGGCGCCTTCCTGGTGCTGGAGCAGCGCGAGCACGCTGAAAGCCGTGGGCGCAAGATCTACGCCGAACTCGGCCACATCGTCTCCGGACGCGCCAGGCGGCGGCTGGGCGAACTCGACGCCGAGATCGCCACACTGCTCAACCAGACTGCATTGCCTGACGGTGAATTGCTGGTGATGTCAGGTGCTTCCGGCGCTCATGCCGCCACCGCCGCCGAGAAAGCAACTTTCGACGCCCATCCGGCGATTGCAGCGCGCGCGTTCTCAACGCTGACCGGCCACATGAAGGAAGCGCAGTTCCCCTTCGCGGTGGCGCTGGCAGCGCTGGCCGTCGACCGCAAGGCCGCCTATCCCGCCTTCGATGCCACGGTCGAAAAGCCGTTCGGTGGCGTTCCCAGATCCGTGCTTGCAACGGCGATCGGCTATCACCAATTCGAGGGCATGGGGCTGGTAAAAGCCGCCTGAGCTACGACCTAGGACAAAACATGGCCAATCTAAACGATCACATGGGCAGGCCAATCGTCGCCGTCACCGGTATCGGCGTGGTGACGTCGCTCGGCGTCGGCAAGGCCGACAACTGGGCGGCACTCACATCGGGCAAATCCGGCATCCATCCGATCACCCGCTTTCCGGTCGATCACCTGAACACCCGCATCTCCGGCATGGTCGACTTCCTGCCGTCGAGCTCGCAGGGCTCCAGCCCCCTCACCTACGAGCTGGCCGAAACCGCCGCGCGTGAAGCAGTCGCGGAAGCAGGCCTCGATTCCGCCGATTTCGGCGGACCGCTTTTCCTCGCCTCGCCGCCGGTCGAGCTCGACTGGGCTGATCGCTTTTCGCTCTACAATTCCGACAAGCAGGACGCCGGCGCCGAAAGACTGCTGCGCGTGGCGCGCGCGCTGAAGGAACTCGACATCTTCGAGACAACGCAGTTCGGCTCGATCGCCGACCGGCTGGCGGACAGGTTCGGCACCCGCGGCCTGCCGATCACGCTGTCGACCGCTTGCGCCTCGGGCGCCACCGCCATCCAGCTCGGCGTCGAGGCGATCCGCCGCGGCGAATGCGACAAGGCGCTGTCGATCGGCGCCGACGGCTCGGCGACTGCCGAGGCGCTGATCCGTTTCTCGCTGCTGTCGGCGCTGTCCACCCACAACGACATCCCGGAAAAGGCCTCAAAACCCTTCTCCAAGGATCGCGACGGTTTTGTGCTCGCCGAAGGCTCCGGCGCGCTGGTGCTGGAATCGCTGGAGGCCGCACTTGCCCGAGGCGCCACCATTCTCGGCATCATGCGCGGCTGCGGCGAGAAGGCCGACGATTTCCACCGCACTCGCTCGAAGCCCGACGGTTCGCCGGCGATCGCGGCGGTGCGCGCCGCGCTCGCCGATGCCGGCCTTGGCGAGGACGAGATCGACTACGTCAACGCGCACGGCACTTCGACGCCGGAAAACGACAAGATGGAGCATTTGTCGCTGTCGACCGTCTTCGGCGAACGGATCGGCTCGATGCCGATCTCGTCGAACAAGTCGATGATCGGCCACACGCTGTCGGCCGCCGGCGCCGTCGAGGCGGCATTTTCGCTGATGACGATGCGCGAAAGCGTCATTCCGCCGACCATCAACTACGACAATCCCGATCCGGCGATCGTGCTCGACGTTGTACCGAACAAGAAGCGCAATGCCGAGGTTGGCACCGTCCTGTCGAATTCCTTCGGCTTCGGCGGCCAGAACACTTGCCTTGTCATGGCGCGGGAACCGGTCTAAGCGAGCGCTTTCCGCTCAACAGAACCGACAGACTCCATGCGCGCACTGCAACTTATCGAGGACCGCCGCCTTGAAACGGTGGACCTGCCGCCTCCCCCGCCGCCCTCGCTCGGCGAGGTAACGCTGCGCATCAAGGCCGTGGCGCTGAACCACATCGACGTCTGGGGCTGGCGCGGCATGGCCTTCGCCAAGCGCAAGCTGCCGCTGGTCGTCGGCGCCGAGGCCTCCGGCGAGGTCGAGGCCGTCGGCCCCGGCGTATCCAGCCTCCTGCCCGGACAATTGGTGTCGATCTATGGCGCGCGCACTTGCGGCCTTTGCCGCGCCTGCCGCGAAGGCCGCGACAATCTCTGCGAGCATGTCTCCGGTGTGCACGGCTTCCACCTGGATGGCTTCGCGCAGGAGAAGATCAACCTGCCGGCACGGCTTCTGGTCCCTGCTCCGCCCGGGGTGAGCGAGATCGGCGCCGCTGTCGCGCCTGTCACCTTCGGCACGGTCGAGCACATGCTGTTCGACAATGCCAGGCTGCAGCCGGGCGAAACGATCCTCGTCCATGCCGGAGGCTCGGGCATCGGTTCCGCCGCCATCCAGCTGGCGAAGAAGATGGGCTGCACCGTGATCACCACGGTCGGCTCGAACGACAAGATCGACAAGGCGAAGGCGCTCGGCGCCGACCATGTCATCAACTACCGCGACGACCGTTTCGAGGGTGTCGTGCGCAAGCTGACCAAGAAGAAGGGCGTCGACGTCGTGTTCGAGCATGTCGGCGCCGACACCTTTGCCGCCTCGATGCTGTGCCTGAAGCGCGGCGGGCGCCTGGTCACTTGCGGCTCTACGTCGGGCGTGTCGACGCAAATCAATTTGATGCAGCTTTTCCAGCAGCAGCTGAAGCTGCTCGGCTCGTTCGGCTGCCGCATGGAGAATATGGCCGACGCCATGCAGAAGATGGCGGCGGGCCTCGTCGCGCCGGTGATCGACACCGAAGTCGGCTTCGACGACATCGATGACGCGCTGAAGCGCATGGAAGGCCGCGACGTGTTCGGCAAGATCATCCTGCGCGTCGACTAGGAATGGTCGGCAGAGCCTTCAAGAAAGTCCGCAGGGACCTGGCGTTTCGCTACGGCCGGCGGCTTCGCCAGATGGAGCACTGGCTGGTCGCGCGCGTCGCGATGACGATCATTTCGCTGCTGCGCTTGCTGCCGCCCGACAGTGCGCTCAACTTCGCCGACCGCGTCGCTCGCCGCATCGGTCCATTGGTCGGGCGCCACCGCGTCGCGACCAGTAATCTGCGCCTCGCCTATCCCGAGAAGAGCGATGCCGAGATCGAGGCCATCGCCTTGGACATGTGGGGCAACATGGCCCGCCTTGCGGCCGAGTACATCTTCCTCGACGCGCTTTTCGACTACGACCCGAAAGCGACGACGCCCGGTCGGGTCGAGGTCCGCGGCGTCGAGCATTTCCTTGAGATCGCCGGCGAAGACAAGCCGCACATCTTGTTCACCGGCCATCTCGGCAATTTCGAACTTTTGCCGGTGGCTGCCGCCACCTTCGGCATGAAGATCACGGCGCTGTTTCGTCCGCCCAACAATCCCTATCTGGCCGACTACATCCATTCGACCCGCCGTTCGACGATGGGGGCCTTGCTGCCGTCTTCCACCGGCGCTTCATTCGCACTCGCCGCGATCCTGGAAAACGGCGGCAATATCGGCGTGCTGGTCGACCAGAAATTCTCGAGCGGGCTGGAAACGACCTTCTTCGGCCGCCCGTGCCAGAGCAATCCGGTGCTGGGCATGCTGGCCCGCCACTATGACTGCGACGTCTATCCGGCGCGCTGCGTGCGGCTACCGGGCAACCGGTTCCGCCTCGATATCGAGGACAAGCTGACCTTGCCGCGCACCGCGGGTGGCAGCGTCGACGTGCCGGCCACCACCCAGCTACTCGCCGATGTGGTCGAGCGCTGGGTGCGCGAGGATCCGGGACAGTGGATGTGGTTCCACAAGAGGTGGGAGATCAGCGGCCGGCGTCGCCGCCAGCGCGGGCGGGCAATGGACGCTGCCCGCCAGTAACCACAAGCGTCTGCCCGGACTAGTCGGTGACGACGATCCGTGTGTTGCCGTAACCGGCTTCCCGCACCATCGAGTAGAAGGTCGCGGCATTGGCCGTGTGCAGGCGCACGCAGCCATGCGAGGCCGGGCGCCCAAGATACTTCACAGCACCCGTGCCGTGGATGGCGTAGCCACCGCGGAAGAACACCGAATAGGGCATCGGCGACATGTCATATTTGCGCGAATACCACATCCGCGCCGTCCATTGCGGGCGGTACTTGCCGCGCGGCGTGATGTAACCCTTGCGGGCGGTGGACACGCTCCACCGGTAAACCACCTGACCATAACGGCTGACGGTCATCGTCTGCGAAGATATGTCGATGTTGGCTACGAGAGCGGCTGCCTTGCTTTCGATTGAAGTGCCGAACAGCGCCGTTGCCAGTATCGCCGCCATGAGAACGGTCTTTTTCATGCGATCAAACCCCTTTGATTGCCCTTGCCCGCTGCCATCACGCTGTTTTTCATGCTTTTAATAGCAGGTGAATGAAGTAACACACACTCATTGATAAATTCGCCAATCTAAAGCAGCGAATTTGAACGATTTTCCCGTCATAGTTGCCGCTGTGACACGCAGTTTCAGCGGCTTCAGCATCATGCTTGCAAAATGACCCGGTTCGCTGCTCAACTCCGGAAATGAACGAACGACTCCTGAAGGCCGTCGACGCTCGGGTCGACGACCTGATTGCACTGACCGCCGAGCTGATCCGCTTTCCGACCATTAATCCGCCCGGCGAGGCCTACAGGCCGTGCGCGGAATACATTGGTGCGCGGCTGAAGAAGCACGGCTTCGAAACCGAGTTCATCCGCGCCGAAGGCACACCCGGCGACACCGACCGCTATCCGCGTGTCAATGTCGTCGCCCGTTTCGACGGCCGCTCGCCCGGCGCCTGTGTGCATTTCAACTCGCATATCGATGTCGTCGAGGCCGGCGACGGCTGGAGCGTCGATCCCTTCGCCGGCCTGGTGAAGGACGGCAAGGTCTATGGCCGCGGCGCCTGCGACATGAAGGGGGGCCTGGCTTCCTCGATTATCGCCGCCGAAGCCTTCATGGAGGTCTTCCCGGACTTTCCCGGCGCCATCGATATCTCGGGCACCGTCGACGAAGAATCCGGCGGCTTCGGCGGCGTCGCCCACCTGGCCAAGCTCGGCTATTTCTCGAAGCCCAGGGTCGACCACGTCATCATTCCGGAGCCGCTGAACAAGGACCGCATCTGTCTCGGCCATCGCGGCGTCTGGTGGGCGGAGATCGAGACCAAGGGCGAGATCGCGCATGGCTCGATGCCGTTCCTCGGCGACAATGCGGTGCGCCACATGGGCGCCGTGCTGCAGGCCTTCGAGGATGAATTGTTTCCCGCACTTGACCGCAAGATGACGCGCATGCCGGTGGTGCCCGAGGGCGCCAGGCGCTCGACCATGAACATCAATTCGATCCATGGCGGCCAGACCGAGGATTTCCGGCCTGGGCTGCCCTCACCCAACGTGCCCGATTCCTGCCGGCTGACCATCGACCGCCGCTTCCTGCTCGAAGAGGATCTTGCCACGGTCAAGAGCGAAGTGACCGATATCCTCGAGCGGCTGAAGCGGGAGCGCAAGAAATTCGACTACGAGATCCGCGACCTGATGGAGGTGCTGCCGCTGATGACCGAGCGCGACGCACCGGTGGTCAAGGCGGTGGCGCAGGGGATCATGGCGATCTTCGACCGCGAGCCAGACTATGTGATCTCGCCCGGCACCTACGACCAGAAGCACGTTGCCCGCATCGGCCACATCTATGACTGCATCGCGTACGGTCCGGGCATTCTCGATCTCGCGCACCGGCCCGACGAATGGGTCGGCATTGCCGATATGGTGGAGTCGGCCAAGGTGATGGCGATCGGGCTCAACGTGCTGCTGCGCGGCACGGCAACGGGATGATCCGGCGACAAAGAGGTCAGCGCCGATCGACGACGCGATCCGAGGAAAAACATTCCCCCTGGCGCTGCCCGGCAGCACGAAACGCAATTTACTCCACCTCGAAATCACGCTTCTATCCACCCGGTTTGAGCATATGGGAGTTGCACGATGAAATTGTGGAAAACCATTCTTGCCGCTGCGGCCCTGGCGCTTGCCGCCAGCACCTCGTCATTTGCCGCGCGCACCGACCTGGTCATCGGCATTCCGCTCGAACCCCCGCATCTCGACCCGACCGCGGGCGCCGCGGCGGCGATCGACGAAGTGCTCTACGCCAACGTGTTCGAGGGCCTGACCCGCATCGGCCCAAGCGGCGAGGTGCTGCCTGATCTCGCAGAGAGCTGGGCCATTTCCGATGACGGCACGGTCTACACCTTCAAGCTGCACACTGGCGTGAAATTCCACGACGGCACCGACTTCAATGCGGACGACGTAAAATTCTCGCTCGACCGCGCCAGAGCCGACAATTCTGTCAATGCGCAGAAGGGCCTGTTCGCGGCCATAGACAAGGTCGACGTGGTCGACCCGGCGACCGTGAAGGTGACGCTAAAGAACCCTCAAGGCTCCTTCCTCTACAATATGGGCTGGGGCGACGCGGTGATGGTGGCGCCGGAGTCCGCCGACACCAACAAGGAAAAGCCCATCGGCACCGGTCCGTTCAAGTTCCAGAGCTGGGCCAAGGGGTCGTCGATCACGCTGGTCAAATCGGACAATTACTGGGGCGCGCCTGTAGCCCTCGACAAGGCCGAGTTCCGCATCGTTCCGGACGCCGCGGCCGCCGTGCCGGCACTGCTTTCCGGCGACATCCAGGCCTTCCCGTTCTTCGATCCCGACAGCGTCGCCCAGGTCAAGGACGATCCGCGCTTCAAGGTGGTGATCGGCTCGACCGAGGGCGAGACCATCCTGTCGATCAACAACAAGAAACCGCCTTTCGACAAGCTGCAGGTCAGGCAAGCGATTTCCTACGCGCTCGACCGCAAGGCGATCATCGACGGCGCCTCGGCCGGCCTCGGCGTGCCGATCGGCTCGCATATGTCGCCAGCCAACAAGGACTATGTCGACCTCACCGGCCGCTATCCGCATGATGTCGCCAAGGCCAAGGAACTCTTGAAGGAGGCCGGCCTCGAGAACGGCTTCAAGGCAACACTGAAATTGCCGCCGCCCTCCTATGCGCGGCTCGGCGGCGAGATCATCGCCTCGGAGCTTCGCGATGTCGGCATCGATCTGGAGATCATTCCGGTCGAATGGGCGCAGTGGCTGGATCAGGTGTTCACCAAGAAGGACTACGACCTGACCATCGTTTCGCACACCGAGCCCAACGACATCGATATCTATTCGCGCAAGGACTACTACTTCAACTACGACAATCCGGCCTTCGACAAGATCATCGCCGATCTCAACCTCACCTCCGACGAGGCCAAGCGCAAGGAGCTTCTGGGACAGGCCCAGAAGATCCTCGCCGATGATGCCGTGGTCGGTTTCCTCTATGAATTGCCGAAGGTTGGTGTCTGGGACGCCAAGCTGCAGGGGCTGTGGGAAAACGCACCGATCCAGGCGAATGATCTCACCAAGGTGAAGTGGAGCGAGTGAGGCTCTCTGGATTTCGTCATCCTCGGGCGAAGCAGCGAGCGAAGCGAACTGCGTAGACCTAGGATCCATTCCGTGACCTGAGAGCGTCGCCGCGATGCAGAATCTGGGAGACTTTGAGGTGGAGATAGGGAGAGGCAACGCCCGTTCCGGACCGTCGCGCTCTTCGGCTGCTGTCACGGCATGGATCCTGGGGTCTTCGCGACGTCGCTTCGCTCCTGCTCCGCCCCAGGATGACGAAGCTACGCTCGCCCGCGTTCCATGACCGCCTACCTCCTAAAACGCCTCATCATCGCTCTCGCCACGCTGGTGCTGGCCTCCATGGTGGTGTTCGCCGTGCTTGAGATCATCCCCGGCGATCCGGCGCGGCTGATGCTGGGCCTGAACGCCAGCGCCGACCAGGTCGAGGTGCTGCGCAACCAGATGGGCCTCAACGCGCCGCTGGCCTTGCGCTATCTGCACTGGGCCGGCGGCTTGCTTAGCCTCGATTTCGGCCGCTCTTACACCTATTCGGTGCCTGTCATCGATCTCGTGCGCGAGCGCATCGTCGTCTCGCTGCCGCTGGCGCTGATCGCGCTCGCGCTCTCCACAATCATCGCCATTCCGGTTGGGCTCTATTCCGCCAGCCGGCGCGGGCGGGCCGGCGATGCGATTGCCATGGGCGCCACGCAGTTCGGCGTTGCCGTACCGAACTTCTGGTTCGCGCTGATGCTGATCTACCTCTTTGCCGTCTGGCTGCGACTGGTGCCGGCCGGAGGCTTTCCGGGCTGGAGTGCCGGTGTCTGGCCGGCATTGAAATCGCTGCTGTTACCGGCCGTAGCACTAGCGCTGCCGCAGGCGGCGATCCTCGCCCGTGTCGCCCGCTCGGCACTGATCGAGGTGCTCAACGAGGACTACATCCGAACCGCCCGCGCCAAGGGCCTGCCCTACCGTGCCGTGCTCTGGCGGCATGCGCTGCGCAATGCCATGATCCCAGTGCTGACCATTCTCGGCTTGCAGTTCGCGTTTTTGCTCGCCGGCACCATCATCATCGAGAATGTCTTCTACCTGCCCGGTCTCGGACGGCTGGTGTTCCAGGCGATCACCCAGCGCGACCTGATCGTCGTCGAAAGCGTCGTCATGCTGCTGGTCGCCGCCGTCATTGCCGTCAACCTCCTTGTCGACCTCTCCTACGCGGTGGTCGATCCGCGCCTGAGAAGCCGGCAATGACGCTGCACGTCGACATCCCCGAAGAGACGCTTGCCAGAATTCTGGCCAAGGCGTTCTGCAATCGATCGTTTCTCATCGGCCTCATCATCACTGCCCTGGTGGCGGCGGTGGCGATCCTCTCCTATGTCTGGACGCCCTACGACGTCACCAGACTGGTGATATCAGACAAGACGCAAGGCCCGTCGCCGACGCACTGGTTCGGCACCGATCATTTCGGCCGCGACATCCTGTCGATGATCATGGTCGGCGCCCGCAACTCGATCGCCGTGGCGCTTGTCGCTGTCGGCATCGGCATGGGTGTCGGCGTGCCGCTCGGCGCCTTCGCCGCCGCGCGCGGCGGCCTTGTCGACGAAGTGCTGATGCGCATGAACGATCTCGTCTTCGCCTTCCCGGCCCTGCTGTCGGCGATCATGATCACCGCCATCTTCGGGCCGGGCGCCATCAACGCCATCATCGCCATCGGCATCTTCAACATCCCGGTGTTTGCGCGCGTGGCGCGGGCTGGCGCGCTGGCGATCTGGCCGCGCGAATTCATCCTCGCCGCGCGCGCCGCCGGCAAAGGCAGCACGCTGATCACCATCGAACATATCCTGCCCAACATCGCCACGCTGCTCCTGGTGCAAGGCACCATACAGTTCGCGCTCGGCATCCTCGCCGAAGCCGGGCTTTCCTATGTCGGCCTCGGCGCCCAGCCGCCGATGCCGAGCTGGGGCCGCATGCTGTTCGACGCCCAGACCCGCATGGTGGTGGCGCCGTGGATGGCGATCTTCCCTGGCATGGCGATCGTCGTCACCGTGCTTGGCCTCAATCTGCTCGGCGACGGTATCGCCGACATCCTCGACCCGAAATCGCGGCGGCAGCGATGAGCCTGCTCGAGATCGAGAACCTCTCGCTGGCGATCGGCGACACGCCGATCCTGAAGGGTGTCGAGCTTTCCGTCCCGCCCGGCGAGGTGATAGGCCTGGTCGGCGAATCTGGCTCAGGCAAGTCGATGACGGCGCTAACAGTGATGCAGCTCCTGCCTTTCGCGGCGCGCGCCACTGGACGAGTCACCTTCGATGGCATCGACATTCTCGCCGCCAGCGAAGACCAGATGTGCGCGCTGCGCGGCGACGACATCGGCATGGTGTTCCAGGAGCCGATGACCGCGCTCAACCCGGTCAAGACCATCGGCGAACAGGTGGCCGAAGGCATCCGCTGGCACACAAGGTCAAGCCGCGCCGAGGCCGAGGACCGGGCGCGAAAAATGCTCGACCGGGTCGGCCTGCCGGCAGCACTTTTCCCGCTGTCGCGCTATCCGCACGAACTCTCCGGCGGCCAGCGTCAGCGTGTCGTCATCGCCATCGCCTGTGCGCTGAAGCCGAAGCTTTTGATCGCCGACGAGCCGACGACGGCCCTCGACGTGGTGCTGCAAGCGCAGATCCTCGATCTCTTGCGCGACCTTGTCGCAGAAAACCGCATGGGCCTGCTGCTGATCTCGCACGATCTCGCGGTGGTGACGGAGATGGCAGATCGCATCACCATCCTGCGCCATGGCGAGGTGATGGAGGCAGGCGATACCGCGCGCACGCTTTCCGAGCAGCTCCACCCCTACACACGCCAATTGGCGCAGGCCTCCATGCATGTGCCCGCGCGCCCCAGAGTGCATGAGGCCGGTCAGGGCAAGCCGCTGCTTCAGGTCGAAGGCGTGACGCGCGATTACCCGGGACGGCGCATGTCCCTGTTCAAACGCGCCACACCGGTCCGAGCCGTCGACGACGTGTCCTTGTCGATGGCGCCGGGCCAGTCGGTGGCACTGGTCGGGCGCTCCGGCTGCGGCAAGTCCACGCTCGCCCGCATGATACTGGCGCTGGACAAATCGACTTCGGGAACGATCCGCTTTCGCGGCGAGACCATCACCGGCAAGAGCGAGGTGGAACTTAAGCCGTCGCGGCGCGACATGCAGGTGGTGTTCCAGGATCCTTACGGCTCCTTCGACCCGCGCCAGAAGGTCGAGAAACTCGTGGCCGAACCGCTGCATGTGCTGGACAAGAAGCCAGCGCCCGCGGAGCGCCGCGAGATGGTGGCGCATGCGCTGCACGAGGTCGGGCTCGGCCCGCGAGACATGGACAAATACCCGCATGAATTTTCCGGCGGCCAGCGCCAGCGCCTGTCGATCGCCCGCGCCATCATCACCCGTCCGAAACTGGTGGTTGCCGACGAGCCGGTCTCGGCGCTCGACGTCTCGATCCGCGCCCAGATACTCGACCTGTTCGCCGAGCTCAATCAGAAGCTCGGCATCGCCTATCTGTTCATCACCCACGACCTGACTGTCGCCCGCGCCATCACCGACGAGGTGCTGGTAATGCATGACGGCAGGATCGTCGAGCGCGGCAAGACGAGCGAGGTGCTGGACCATCCGCAATCGGAGGCGGCCAAGGCCCTGATCGCCGCAGCGCCCGATCTGCATCGGGCGATCGCGCGGCGGTTGCAGGAACAGGGGTGAGCGACCGGTTCGCGAAGCGAATTCATCGTGCCGGTGGCACGATGAAAGGTCAGCGAACGCCGGGACGCTGCGAAGCAGCGGGGACCCGGCCGGGCGACCGTCAAGACAAAGCCTATTCTTCCGGCTTCACCACATCGACAGGGCTGATGTCGAGCAGGTCGAGCGTGCGGCGCAACAGCCGCACCTCACTCTCGGCCAGTTGCGAGTCGGCCTTCGCGATCTCGGCCATATGGCGGGCGAGCAGCTTGCGCCGCTCGACGTCGAGGTCGCGGAATTGCGCAACGGCCTGCGAGCCGTTGGTCTCGTAGCCGAACTCGTTGAGATACTCGATGACGTTGTCGATGCTGGCCTCGGGAATGCCAAAGGCCTCCTTGCAGATGCGGCGGAAGGCGACCATTTCGCTCTCTGAGACCGACCCATCGGCCAGGATCATGCGAAACAGCATCAAGAGTTCCGCTGACAGCACCGGGTCGTCGGCGACCTTGCGCACACCGGGATCGCCTTCGAAGATCGAGCGTATCTGGTCAAGCAATGCGAACGCCATCAGAGCCCCTTTTCCGATTCTTGTAGAATAGGTAGCGCGGAATCGGCCTTGCGCAAACGGGGTAGCAGTGGTCGAACGCGCACAATTCTTTCGCCGGGCGAAATCCTCCTCGCCCCGCATGGCGTTCGCGATAAAGCGCCCAGCCGACGCGGCGAACCCGCTGCGCACCTTGATTGGTGTATGACCCCGCGCCTGTTAGAATGCCGGCGTACGAATCATGTTGGAGGAGCCACACATGAATCTTAGTGCACCTACTCAGCTTATTTTCATTATAGCCCTTGTTATCGCCATCATCGGCGTTCTCGCCGCTCTTGGCGTTCTTGCGTTCATTCCCCTCGCATCAGTTTGGATCGTGCTCATCGCCTACATCGTGCTTGCCGGCGGCTGCATGATGCGCGGCGCCTAGGCACTTCAAGATCTCAGGTAACCGCGAAGCGCCCGGTCCCAAACCGGGCGCTTTTGATTTTGACGCATGGTCTGCTAGTTTCCTTTGCCGGAGGAGACGCCGTGGCCACCGATAGTGAAGAGCCTGATCCGAGCCGATTCGAGATGGTGCGTCGCCTGCCCGGCCCGCAGCTTCAGGGCGCGGTCACCGACATGTGCGGCTACCGCGAGACGATTTCAAGCCATTTCCGCAGCGTCGAATATGCCTCGCTGACCGTGCCGCTGGTCATCAGCTTCGCCGAGCCTTTCGCCATCGGTCTGGGCAAGAACCCCGGCGACAACGACCGCTTCGCCAGCTTTGCCGCCGGCCTTTTTGCCGGGCCGGTGGTGATCGAATCCTTCGGCGGCGCCTGCTGCGTGCAGATCAATTTCACGCCGCTCGGCGCCCGCCGTTTCTTTGGCCAGCCGATGAGCGAATTGACTGACCGCATGGTTGGCCTCGACGATGTGCTTGGCCTCGAGGGCATCACGCTGCGCGAAAGGCTCGGCGATGCGCGGGATTGGAACGCTCGCTTTGCCATAGCCGAGAGCTTCGTCGCTGCCCGGTTGGCTTCGACGGATCCCATGCAGGCCGAAATCGGCTGGGCCTATGACAGCATCATCGCCTCCGGCGGGCGCACCCGCGTCGCCACGCTGGCCGGAAGACTGGGCTGGAGCCGCAAGCACCTTGCGGGAAAGTTTTCCGACGCGGTCGGCGTCGGCCCGAAGACACTGTCGCGCATCGTCCGCTTCAACCGCGCGCTTGGCCTGTCGAGACAGGACAAAAGCGATTGGGCCGACATCGCCGCCGATTGCGGCTATGCCGACCAGGCGCATCTGGTGCGCGAGTTCCGCGACCTCGCCGGCGAGACGCCGACCGCAATCGCCGCCGGGTAACATTTCTTCAAGACGCCGCAGCGACCTTTGCCCAGACTGGGTTATCGACCAACCCTAGTTGAAGGAGGTTCCCCAATGCCCACGACCAGCGAAGCGTCCCGGCTCTACCCTGCCCTGCGTTACAAGAACGCAGCAAAAATGATCGACTGGCTCGGCGATGCGTTCGGCTTCACCGTTCGCGCCCGCTATGGCGAGGGTGACGTCGTGCACCACGCCGAACTCGTCTTCGGCTCCTCGATGATCATGCTGGGCACCGCGCGCGACGACGATTACGGCAAGATGGTTGGCGAGCCGGGCTCAGGCGGTGGCAAATCGATCTACGTCGCCGTCGACGATGCCGACGTCGCCTATGCCAAGGCCAAAAAGGCTGGCGCCACGATCATACAGGAACTTGTTGACCGCGATTACGGCAGCCGCGAATTCATCTGCCGCGATCCCGAAGGCAATGTCTGGTCCTTCGGCACCTACTGGCCGAAGGCCGGCGAAAAGGCGTAGGCAGCTCTAACGAGCCAGCGCAAAAATCGCGTCGCAGTCGAGATGGCTTTCCAGTTCGGCGGCGACCTCGTCCAGCGCCCGTTCGACCTCGGCGCGATAGTCTATGCCGCCGCCCCTGACGCCGAGGCTTTCCAGGAATCTTGCCCGGAAGGCGTCGGCGGAAAACAGCCCGTGCAGATAGGTGCCCATCACCTTGCCGTCGGCGGAAACCGCTCCGTCCTCGACACCATTGATGATTGCCGAAGGTCGCGCCATGTCCGGACCGGTGGTGCGGCCGAGATGGATCTCGTAACCTTCCAGCGGCAGGTCGAACTGTACCGACCGGGCGCTGGAATTGCGCACGATCTTTTCCGGCTCCATCACCGTTTCGAAGTCGAGCAAGCCAAGGCCCTCTGTTTCGGTGACGCTGCCTTCAATTCCGTCGGGATCGCGCACCATGCGGCCCAACATCTGAAAGCCACCGCAGATGCCGACGACATGGCCACCGCGTTTGCGGTGGGCGAGAAGATCGAGGTTCCAACCATTCTCGCGGAATTTGATGAGGTCGGCGATCGTCGACTTGGAGCCGGGAATGACCACCAGCCCGGCGTCCTCCGGGAGCCGCTGTCCGGGCGGCACGAACACGACCTCGACCTGCGGTTCGGCCTTAAGCGGATCGAGGTCGTCGAAGTTGGCGATGCGGCCAAGCATCGGCACGGCGACCTTCAGCGCCCGCTTCTCGCCCGATGCCAGCCGTTCGAGCACAACTGAATCCTCCGAAGGCAACCGCGTTGCCGCCTTCAGCCACGGCACGACGCCGAAGCATGGCCAGCCGGTGAATTTTTCGATCGCCTTGATGCCATCATCGAACAGCGAGACATCGCCGCGGAACTTGTTGATGAGGTAGCCGACGATCATGCGCCGGTCCTCTTCCGGCAGGATCAGATGCGTGCCGGCGACCGAGGCGATGACGCCGCCGCGGTCGATGTCGCCGACCAGGATCACCGGCACGTTGGCGCGCGTCGCAAAGCCCATATTGGCGATGTCGCGGCTGCGAAGATTGATTTCGGCCGGCGACCCCGCGCCCTCGACGATGACGAGGTCGGCGCCCTCGCCGACCTTGGCCCAGGACTCCAGCACAGCCTCCATTAGCCGGCCCTTCATGGCCTGGTAGTCGCGCGCCCTGGCCTCGCCGAACACTTTGCCCTGCACCACCACCTGCGAGCCGATATCGGTCTGCGGCTTGAGCAGCACCGGGTTCATGTGGACAGACGGCGCAACACCGCAGGCGATCGCCTGCAGCCACTGCGCGCGGCCGATCTCGCCGCCACCGGCATTGTTGTCGCCGGGAATGTCGGCGACGGCGGCGTTGTTGGACATGTTCTGCGGCTTGAACGGCCGCACCTTCAGCCCGCGTTTCTTCGCCGCGCGGCACAGGCCCGCCACCAGCACGGTCTTGCCGACATTAGAGCCGGTGCCTTGCAGCATGATTGCCCTGGCCATCACGCCCTGCCCTGCGCAACGGTGCCGGGAATGGTCGACTTCTGCGCCAGCGGCCCGCCGCGCCAGATATAGAGCGCCAGCAGCGGCTCCTCGGCCGTGCGCATGGCGTGGCTGACATTCGAGGCATGGTGGATCACCTCGCCGGCCTCGCGAACCTCAAAGCCGCCCTCACCCATGCGCCATTCCGTGCCGCCGGTCAGCGGAACGTAGATCTCCTCGGCAATGTGATGGTGGTCGGGATAGACGATGCCAGGCCCAAGGATCAGCAGACCGGCCGCGACCTCGTCATTGATGAAATGGCCGCGCGTGCCGAACACCTCCAGCCAGCCATATTTTTCCAGGAATGTCGCGCCGAAATCGGTCACGCTGTAGGTCTGCCCCCAGCGGAATTCGTTCCGGCGCCGGGCCAGCAGCCGCGTCAACGGCCTGGCGTCGGCCGGAGCAAGCTCGACAATACGGTCGAGGTAGCGAAGGCAAGGCAGCGCATGCGGCGCCAGTGCACGGGCCGGCATGTTCCACTCGATCCGCGCCACCGCTTCCCGCACCAGCGGGCTGTCCACCGTGTCCAGATAGCCACGGAAGCTATCGAGGAGGTCATCGAAATTTGTCGGCACGCTATGCTCCGCTGATCCATTCGCGCACAGCCGCTGCGCAGCAGGCTGGGTTGCGCGGCGGCATCATTGGTCTAGATTGAGCGGCGCGCAAAGCCAAAAACGACAGGCCAGCAGACTACTGGCCAAGGACACAGGGAGCACGCCATGGACGCCGCGGTCGATGCGAGCACCAGCCAGTTCGAACTCAACGAGGAGCAGCGCGCCATCCAGGAGATGGCGCAAGCCTTCGCCACCGACCGCGTCGCGCCGAACGCGCTTGACTGGGACCGGGCGAAACATTTCCCCGCCGATGTGATCCGCGAGACAGGCCCACTCGGCCTTGGCGGTATCTATGTTCGCGACGATGTCGGTGGCTCGGCTTTGGGGCGGCTCGATGCAGTGCTGATCTTCGAGGCGCTGTCGCGTGCCGACCCGGCCTTTTCCTCCTTCATCTCGATCCACAACATGGTTGCGTCGATGATCGACCGCTTCGGCAGCGAGGAGCAGCGCCAGCGCTACCTGCTGAAACTGACCTCAATGGAGTGGCTGGCCAGCTACTGCCTGACCGAACCAGGTTCAGGCTCGGACGCAGCAGCGCTTAAGACGCGCGCGGCGAAGCGCGGCGACGGCTATGTGCTCAACGGCGCCAAACAGTTCATCTCCGGCGCCGGCGACAGCGACCTCTATGTCGTCATGGCGCGCACCGGCGCCGATGGACCAAAGGGCATCTCTAGCTTCGTCGTGCCCAAGGATGCGCCGGGCCTTTCCTTCGGCGCCAATGAGCACAAGATGGGTTGGCACATGCAGTCGACCCGCCAGGTCATCTTCGAGGACTGCAAGGTGCCGGCGGAAAACCTGCTGTCGACTGAGGGCGCCGGTTTCGGCATCGCCATGGCCGGCCTCGATGGCGGCCGGTTGAACATCGCCGCCTGTTCGCTCGGCGGCGCGCAATCGGCGCTCGACAAGGCGCTCGCCTACACCGCGGAACGCAAGGCCTTCGGCTCGAAGATCAACCAGTTCCAGGCGCTGCAGTTCAAGCTCGCCGACATGGAGACCGAGCTGCAGGCGGCCAGGATGTTCCTCTACACCGCCGCCTCGAAGCTCGACCGCAAGGCACCCGACGCCGGAAAATGGTCGGCCATGGCCAAGCGCTTCGTCACCGACACCGGCTTCAATGTCGCCAACGACGCCCTACAACTGCATGGCGGCTACGGCTATTTGCACGACTACGGCATCGAGAAGCTGGTGCGAGACCTGCGCGTCCACCAGATCCTCGAAGGCACCAACGAGATCATGCGGGTCATCATCGCCCGCGCGCTGATCGGCCGCTGACGCCAATGCATGTCGCCCAAAAGTGCGCAGCGGTTTTGGGATAACGACATGCATCAAAACAAAAGACCGGGAGACATTTCGATGACCACCATCGCCTTCATCGGCCTCGGCAACATGGGCAATCCGATGGCCGCCAATTTGGTCAAGGCTGGGCATGCGGTGCACGGCTTCGACCTGCTGCCGGAGAACCTCACCGTCGCCAGGGAGCATGGCGTCGTCATCATGGCCAACGCGATTGCCGCGGTGAAGGACGCCGATGCGGTCATCACCATGCTGCCGGCCGGCAAACATGTGCTGTCGGTCTATGAGGACATCGCACCCAAGGCGAAGAAAGGCGCGCTGTTCATCGATTCCTCGACCATCGACGTCGAGTCGGCGCGCAAGGCGCATGCCATCGCAAGCAAGCATGGGCTGGCGTCGATCGACGCACCGGTCTCCGGCGGCACCGGCGGCGCCGCTGCCGGCACACTGACCTTCATGGCCGGCGGCTCGCACGACGCATTCGCGGCAGCCGAGCCGATCCTCAAGCCGATGGCCGGCCGCGTCGTCCATTGCGGCGGCGACGGCGCCGGACAGGCGGCAAAGATCTGCAACAACATGATCCTCGGCATCTCTATGATCGGCGTTGCGGAAGCCTTCGTGCTGGCGGAAAAACTCGGGCTCTCGCATCAGGCGCTGTTCGATGTCGCGTCGACCTCGTCGGGCCAGTGCTGGTCGCTGACCAGCTACTGCCCGGTGCCCGGCCCGGTTCCGGCGTCACCTGCCAACCGCGACTACAAGCCCGGCTTTGCCGCCGCACTCATGCTGAAGGATCTGAAGCTGTCGCAGGAGGCCGCCCAAGGCGCCGGCGCAGTGACGCCGCTCGGTGCCGAGGCGACGCAGCTCTACGCGCTGTTCAATGCGCAGGGGCATGCTGGCGCCGATTTTTCCGGCATCATAAATTTCCTGCGCGGCAATTCTAATTAAGTTTCGAATTTCACAGGACTTTTCTCGCCTTTTCCGGTGGAACGACCGCAAATTTAGATTTGCTTAAGTTCTCGATAACCGGCCGGTAACGATGTGCCTATAAAACGGACAGCGAGGCGGACATATCGCATCCGCCCGGCGCTCCGGATCAGGTCTCGCGTACCGGAGCCCGTAAGTTTCGCATGTGTTCTTGTAGCGAAACGCCATGCGTATCTGGCAAAGCCGCGTTCCCGGTGGGGCGCGGTTTTTGCGTTTGGGTACCACTCATCCGCTTTGTACAGGTCAAGTCTTTGCCGACAGCCGGTGAAAATTCGCCTTTACGGCACGGCTGGCCGGCTTCAGCGCAGCGCTAAACGATCGCTCAGCGGCGATAGCGTTGAACAGCGATGGCATGCGGTCAGAAAAAACTTCCGGCCAGAAGTGCGCCGTGGATTGCAACAGCGCCATTTGCGCGGCAAACGCGCCTTTGGCAATCGCGGCCGCTTTTTCATGAATGGCGCGAGCGGTCTCGGTCCCCCAGGCTTGGCCATTTCGCACATCTGCCGCCATCAGTGGCAGCCGCATCGCCGCCACCAGCGGCGCCAGCATCAGATCCTGGCCTATCGCGGCCGCTTCCAACGCCCGTCGGCTCTTGCCGGTTTTTGTCATGAAAATCGTTGCCCCAACTGCAGCCGGTGTGGCCGGTCCCGGACACTAAGCGCGATGTGGGCTATTCGTTCCCTGATATCATCAGGAAAGTTGGTTTGAGGCCGGGCGCCCGAAACAAAAGGCGCCCAGCCGTCATTCGTCTTAGCGCTTGCGCAGATCCGCTTCCGCCAGGTCGAGCGCCTTGGCGATGCGTTCGCAGGCCATGTCGATGGTCTCGCGTGTCCAGATCAGCGGCGGCGACAGGATCATCGTGTCGCCGGTGGCGCGCAGCATCATGCCTTGCGCGATGGCGTGGTCGCGCACGGTCACTGCCGCACTTCCCGCCGGCAGGAAGCGTTCCTTAGTCGCCTTGTCCTTGACGATCTCGATCGCGCCCATCAGCCCGATGGAACGCACCTCGCCGACGAGATTGTGCCCGGCGATGCGATCCTGCAACGCTTGGGCGAAGTAAGGCCCGGTGTCGTTCTTGACCCGTTCCACCAGACCCTCGCGCTCCATGATCTCGATGTTCTTCAGCGCCACGGCGCAGGCTACCGGGTGACCGGAATAGGTATAGCCGTGATAGAACTCGCCGCCCTTCTCGACCAGGGTTGCGGCGATACGCTCGCCAACCAGCAGCGCCGACAGCGGCTGGTAGCCGGAGGTCAGCGCCTTGGCCGTGGTGATGGTGTCGGGCTCGATGCCGAAGGTTTGCGCGGCAAACCACTCGCCGGTGCGGCCATAGCCGGTGATGACCTCGTCCAGCATCAGGAGAACATCGTATTTGCGGCAGATGCGCTGCACTTCCGGCCAGTAGCTCATCGGCGGGATCTTGACCCCGCCCGCGCCCATCACCGGCTCGCCGATGAAGGCGGCGACCTTGTCGGCGCCAGCTTCGAGGATGGCGTCCTCGACCGCCTTGGCCGCGCGCAGGCCGAAATCATGGTCGCTTTCGCCGGGCAGCGCCAGCTCATAGGCATAGGGCATCATCACATGCACGATGTTGGGCACCGCGCCGCCGAGCTGCTTGTGCATCGGCTCCATGCCGCCGAGCGAGGTGCCGGCGATGGTCGAGCCGTGATAGCCCATCTTGCGCGAGATGATGCGGTTCTTCTCCGGCTTGCCTTCCAGCGCCCAGTAGTGGCGCACAAGCCGCAGCGCCGTGTCGTTGGCCTCTGAGCCCGAGGAGCCGTAGAACACCTGGCTGACACCCCTGGGCGCCAGTTCCGCCAGCTTCTTGGACAGAAGCACCGGCGTCGGCGTCGAGCATTTGAAAAAGGAGTTGTAGTAAGGCAGCTCCTTCATCTGGGTGTAGGCCGCTTCGGCCAGTTCGTCGCGGCCGTAGCCGACATTGACGCACCACAGCCCGGCCATGCCGTCGAGGATTTCCGTGCCATCGGCATCGTAGATGAATGGGCCGTTGGCATGGGTGATGATGCGCGAGCCGGCCTCGCGCAGTTCCTTGTGGTCGGTGAACGGATGCAGGTGATGCGCGGCGTCGATCTGCTGAAGCTGCTTCAGCGAATAATTCTGATAGGTCATGAGCTTGTCTTTCCTCTTGAATCAATCCGGCAGGAGCCGGGGCGGATTCGTCAGAGGACAGCCGGAGGCGAATAGCCGATGCGGGCGCACAGGCGCAGAAGCTCGGCACGCAGCGTGCGCGGTGACGGCGTCACCGCCACCCCGAATGCGCTGGATGTCTTCATCAGAGCCATGGCGGCACCTTAAGCCGCCTGAGGCCTTGTGTTCAAGCCGTGCCGGCCAGAGCCCGCTGGAGGAAGACATAACGCATCGCCGCCTGCGCCGCTTGCGGCCGGCGGTCGCCGCGCCCGCCATGCCCACCCTCGGTCTCCTCGAAGAACAGCGCTTTCGCATGGCCGCCCGCCTGCAGCCGCGCCGCCATCTTGCGCGCGTGGCCAGGATGGACACGGTCATCGGCGGTCGATGTGGTGAGCAGCACCGGCGGATAGGCGGCGTCGGCCTCGACATGCTGATAGGGCGAATAGGCACCAAGCCACGCCGCCTCTTCCGGCTTCGACGGATCGCCATATTCGGCCATCCAGGAAGCGCCGGGCGGCAATTCCGTGTAGCGCAGCATGTCGAGCAGCGGCACGTCGATGATGACAGCGCCAAATAGCTCAGGGCGCTGGGTCAGCGAGACGCCGGTGAGCAGGCCGCCATTCGAGCCGCCCTGGATACCGAGCGAAGCCGCGGTGGCGATGCCGCGCCCAACGACATCCTGTGCAACCGCGGCGAAGTCGTCGAAGGCGTTCTGGCGGTTCCCCTTCAGCGCCGCCTGGTGCCAGGCCGGGCCGAACTCGCCACCGCCGCGGATGTTGGCCTGCACATAGGCATTGCCCTTCTCCAGCCAGAGCCTGCCGCGCACGCCGGCATAGCCGGGCAGCAGCGGCACTTCGAAACCGCCATAGCCGTAGAGCAGCGTCGGCACCGGCCCTTTCTGGTCGCGCCGCCGGACGACGAAATACGGGATCATGGTGCCGTCCTTCGAGCGCGCCTCGAACTGCTCGGAGACATAGGGCGAAGCGTCGAAACGCGCCGGCTGCGACTTCACCGTCGCCAGCGTCTCGCCATCATTGTCCGACCAGATGATCGAACTCGGCGTCAGGAAATCGGTGAAGGAGAAGGACACGCTGGCGCCGAAATGCTCGGCATGGCTGATGCCGACATTGCCGTTTTCCGGCAGCGCGACGGGCTTCAGCGACCAGCCGCTGCCGACGCGGTCGCAGGCGATGACCTTGCCGCGCACATTGTCCATCAGATTGATGAACAGTCGCTCCTCTGTGCGCGCGAGCCCGGCGATCGAGACCCGGTGCGCCGGTTCGAGCACGGTTTCGACAGGCCCCAGCACCCCGGTTTCGATCCAGCGCTCGAAATCCACCGAATACAGAGCGTCAGGAAGGCAGCGCGTGCCGTCCGGCGCGGTCCAAGGGCTACGCACGCCGAAGATGAGCTGCCCCTTGAAGATCGCTGTGTCTGTGACGTCGTCCGGCAGCGGGATGCGCCTGTTCTCGCCGGAAGCCAACCGCAGGAAGCTGTGGGAGGAGAAGAAGTCGATGGTGCGGGCAAGGAACAAATGCCGCCTGTCGCCGTCGATCTCGACCCCGCCGCCGGCCGCGAGATCCTGTTTTTCGGCCTCGAAGATCGGCGTCGCGTCCTCCAGTTTCGTGCCGCGCCGCCAGAGCTTGACCACGCGCGGATAGCCGGACTGGGTCTTGTCCTCCTCCTCGAAGGCGGCCGAGACAATCACCGTGTCCCTGTCCAACCAGGAGAAACCCGACTTCGAGGCTGGCGCGCGAAAGCCGTCCTCGACGAAGGATTTCGCCGCGATGTCGAACTCGCGCATCTCGCTGGCATCGCCGCCATCCGGCGACATCGAGACCAGGCAGAGGGTGAAGTCGGGATAGAGGCGGCTCGCCCCGCTGAACACCCATTTGACGCCCTCTTTGGCCGAGAGCACGTCGAAGTCGATGATCGTCTCCCATTCAGGCTTGTTGGTCTTGTAGGAGGCGACCGTTGTGCGGCGCCAGAGGCCCAGCACATTGCTCTTGTCCTGCCAGAAATTGTAGACATGGCCATTGAGCGCGGCGCCAACGGCGATGTTGTCCTCGGCCGTCATCAGGTCGAGCGCGGTTTCGAACGCCGCCTGGTAGGACGGGTCACCCTGCAATTCGCCGACCGTCACTTCATTCTGGCGATGCACCCAGTCGAGCGCCTCTTTGCCGGTCCTGTCTTCCAGCCAGAGATGCGGATCCTCGGCGGCGGATTCATTCAGGCGTTTTGTCGTCGATTGGGTCACGCGCGGTCTCCAAGGCGTTATCAGGCAGCCCTGCCTACATCGCGTCGCAGGCGCCCACATTCAAGATGGTGGCGTAAGGTCATCGCGACCGAACGCGGCTTGCGTTCACACCATCCGCCGACGCAAGACGGTCGCCGCCGCCAGCGCCAGGCAGATAGCGCCGAGCGTGAACGGCAGGCCGGGCGCGCCGATCACATCCATGACGCCGCCGGTGAGCGGCGGCACGAGAATGCCGCCGACGCCCCACATCAGCGAAAAGGCAGCATTGCCGGCGACCAGGGCCGAGCCTGTAAAACGCTCGCCGAGTTCGATGATCGACATCGTGTAGATGCCGTAGGAAACCGCGCCCCAGACGAACACGCACGGCCAGATCAACGGCGTCTCGATCAGCAGCGGCAACAGCGCGCAGCCGAGTACGGTCAGCGACACGCAGATGAACCGCACCAGCCGCGCCGTCAGCCGTTCCGCCAGCAGGCCGAGCGGCACCTGCATGGCGATGTTGCCGGCAATCATCACGGACAGCAGCGCCGACATACGGGCTTCGGCAATGCCGTAATGGGTGCCATAGACCGGAAGCAGCGCCAGCACCGCTTGCTCGAAGCCGGCGGCCACGACGACCGTCGACAGCAGCAGCCAGGCCATCGGCATGAACCCCATCACCGAAACCCCGTGCCCGGCCTCGTCGACTTTAGGCAACCGAGGCAGCACCAGCGCCAGGCAGCCACCGCAAAAAACGAAGGCGGCAATCCCTACCAGAAACGGCGGCCAGCCTTCGGTGCCGACGGCAAGCAGGCAGAGCGGACCGGCGGCGAAACCGGCCGAAATGATCGTCGAATAGACGCCCATGACGCGACCGCGCCGCGACGGTGGGGCAAGTGCGATCACCCAGATCTCACTAAGAACATAGAGCGGGTTGGTGACTACGCCGATCAGGAAGCGCAGCGGAAACCACAGATAGACGTTCTGCGTCCAGCCGATCAACGCCAGCACGAGTGCGGAAAGTGCTGCGCAGGTCAGCGCCGTGCGCCCTGCCCCGAACCGCCGTGCCAGGCCAGGTATCAGTGGCGACGACAGGATGAAGCCTACCGGCGTCATCGCCGCCGAAAGCCCGATCATGGCCGGCGAGATGCCCTGGCGCTGCAGGATGAAGCTCAGCAGCGGATAGGAAAGCCCTTGCGCGATGGCGAAGACGGAAACGGTCGCGATCACGCCCGTGATCGCCGCCCATTGCATCGGTTCGTCTCGGCTTGCTTCCGCCATATCCATGGCGGAAGCCTTAGCGGGTTGCCTCGACGGCCGTAAGCCCCGCCGGCGAAAACCGCTTGCTCCAAGCCTGTCAGGAGCTTCTGCGCCTGGCCGATCTGTAGAGCGCGAAGGCAATCAACACCGCATCGAGCCCGGCGATCACTGCCGGCAGGCCGAGCGGGCCGATCGCCTGCATCAGCGCGCCCGCGCCGGGCGGGCCGACAATGCCGCCGGCGCCCCACATCAGCGCGAAGGCGGCATTGCCGGCGACAAGTGCCGTTCCCTTGAAGCGGCTGCCAAGCTCGACCAGCGCCATCGTGTGGACGCCGTAGCCGACCGCGCCCATCACCACCAGCACCGGCCAGACCAGCGGCGTCGTGATCAGCACCGGCAGCGAGAGCGCGCAAGCCGCCGTCGCCAGGGCGCAAAAGACAATCATCGCCCGGCCACCGAAGCGCTCGGCCATCAGCCCAAGCGGGATCTGCAGCAGGATGTTGCCGGCGGACAGCGCCGTCACCAGCGCCGCCAGTTTCGCCTCTGGAAGTTCATAGCCGGCGCCAAAGACCGGAATCAGCGCATAAGTGCTTTGCTGCACCGCCGCCGAAACCAGCACCGCCAGCAGCAGCGCCGGCGCCAGCCTGGCGAAGCCGACAAGGCCGCCGGAGGCCTGGCCGTCCTCCTCGAAACCGGTCAGCCTCGACGACACGGCGCGCAGGATCAGCGCGCAGAGCGCAAAGCCTGCAATCGCGGCGATGAACGGAGGCCATCCCGACGCGCCGACGGTGATCAGTATCAATGGCCCAGCAGCGTAGCCGGCGCCCATCAGCGCATTGAACACGCCCATCACCCGGCCGCGGCGCGATGGCGGCGCCAGCGACAGCGCCCACACCTCGCCGAGCACATAGAGCGGGTTGATGACCACGCCTACGAGGAAGCGGAGGATGAACCAAGCGACCCAATCCTGCAGATAGCCGATGGCCAGGAAGCACACCGCGCCGGCCAGCGAACAGCCGACGGCGAGATTGCGCGCCCCGAAGCGCCGCACGGCAGCCGGCACGAACGACGCCGAGAGAATCAGGCCAACCGGCATCATCGCCGCGGAAAGCCCGATCAGCGCTGGCGACATGCCTTGCCGCTGCATCAAGAGCGTGAACAGCGGATAGCTCAGCCCTTGCGCGGCGCCGAACATGGCGAGCGCCGCAGTGACGCCGGCAAGCGCTGCCCATTGCGTTGCCGCCTCGCCATCGCGCGAATCGGTCGCGACCATGCTGCCATCCCTGTGAAAACGCCTACCTGCGGCCGGCAAGCTATCCGGCTAGCGGTTCGATCCGGGAAAAGGAAGGGCCGCCCCGGCAAATCCGCTGCGCCAAGTCACCTGGGCGACGCAGGCACCAGCAATCCTGCTGCCCTTCCGGCATGTCGCTTCCCTCGCCCTAGTGGTCGCCGCCTCCGTACCGGCAGCATTGCCGCCGGTCCATTATGCCGCCCACTTTCGCATTCCATGAGGCCTGTCATGACCGCCGCCCTTCATCCCGCCGAACCGGCATTGGCAACCGACCGCGCCCGTCGCGGCGGCCGCGCGGGGAAGCGCGCCGGCGGCTCGGCCGCGTTCGAGCAGCCGCCCTTTCGTCAGCTCAGAAACCCTCTGACGCCGACCAAGCTGGTGTCCGATGACGAGCTGGAATCGATCCACCTCGCCTCCTTGCGGGTGCTCAGGGAAATCGGCGTCGACGTGCTGCACGACGAAGCCCGGCGCATCATGAAGGCACATGGCGCCGATGTGCGCGAAGGCAGCGAGCGGGTGCGCTTCGACAGCGACATGATCCTCGATCTGGCTTCGAACTGCCCGCCGGAATTCACCATCCATGCCCGCAATCCGGCGCATAATGTGCGCTTCGGCGGCAACAATCTGATCATCTCGATGATGGCGTCGGCGCCTAACTGCTCCGACATCGATCGCGGCCGCCGGCCGGGCAACCAGCACGACTACCGCAACTTTCTGCGGCTGACGCAGATGCACAACATCCTGAACTGTACCGGCGGCTATCCGGTCGAGCCGATCGACATCCACCCGTCGGTCCGCCACCTCGAATGCATTCGCGACCTCAGCCTGCTCACCGACAAGGTGTTCCACATCTATTCGCTCGGCAAGGAGCGCAATGTCGACGGCATCGAGATCGCCAGGATCGCGCGCGGCATCAGCCACGAGCAGTTGCTGGAACAGCCGTCGGTCTTCACCATCATCAACACCAATTCGCCGCTCAAGCTCGACGTGCCGATGATGGAAGGCATCATCCAGATGTCGAGCAAGGGTCAGGTCGTCATCGTCACCCCGTTCACGCTCTCCGGCGCCATGGCACCGGTCACCATTGCCGGCGCGCTGGTGCAGCAGAACGCCGAGGCGCTGTCGGGCATCGCCTTCGCGCAGATGGTGAAGAAGGGCGCGCCTGTCGGCTATGGCGGCTTCACCTCCAATGTCGACATGAAGTCCGGCGCGCCGGCCTTCGGCACGCCCGAATACATGAAGGCGCAGCTGGTCGGCGGCCAGCTCGCCCGCCGCTACAACATCCCCTACCGCACCTCCAACACCTGCGCCGCCAACACGGTCGACGCGCAGGCCGCCTATGAGAGCGTGTTCTCGCTGTGGGGCGCCATCCAGGGCGGCGGCAATCTGATGATGCATGCGGCCGGCTGGCTCGAAGGCGGCCTGCGCTGTTCTTACGAAAAGACCATCCTCGACATCGACCTGCTGCAGATGGTGGCCGAATTCCTGACCCCGCTCGACCTGTCCGAGGAGGCGCTGGGCTTCGACGCCATCCAGTCGGTCGGCCCGGGCGGCCATTTCTTCGGCACCCAGCACACACAGGACCGCTACAAGACCGCGTTCTATTCGCCGATCCTTTCCGACTGGCGCAATTTCGAGACCTGGGCGGAAGCCGGATCGCCGACGGCGATCGAGAAGGCAAACAAGGTCTGGAAGGAGCGGCTGGCTTCCTATGAGGAACCCTACATCGACCCGGCGATCCGCGAGGAACTCAACGACTTCGTCGACAAGCGCCGCGCCGAAGGCGGCGCACCGACCGATTTCTGATTACCGGTGCTGATGAACTGATCATTCGTATGGATTTGATGAACGGTCGACCCCCACTCCGTCGAGCTGCGCTCGACACCTCTCCCCCGATCGACGGGGGAGAGGAAGGGTGCGAAGCGATTCCAGCTGGCGCCTTTCCTCTCCCTCCGGAGGGGGGAGAGGTGGCGCCGCGAAGCGGCGACGGAGTGGGGGAAGGCGCTCATGAAACGCGCAGTCGCCGCAAAGCAGGGACAACACAGCGAGCGCGTAGTCTCCGGCAAGGAGGCAATCAGGCGGAAGCATCACTTTGGCTTGAACTAAAGGCGCGAAAGCTTGGCGGTTATCGCTTTACACGTCAGTTCTCCATCGGCCCCTTTTTTGCAGACTTCGTCTGCCGCGAAAAATGGCTTGTTGTTGAAGTCGACGGACACCAACACGCCGATAGTTCATATGACCACCGCGACGATTTCATGCGCGCCCAAGGCTATTCGATCCTGCGTCTTTGGAGCCATGACGTTCTGAAACATCGTACTTCCGTCTGTGAAACCATTCTTGCCGCGCTTGATGGTGGGCTGGCCGAAAACATCGCTGTATCCGACCTGCGCTTGGTTTTCACTCCGCGCTCACTCGATTCAATCCCTTCAAAAACGGACCTATCTTCATGAAATCTCACGTTAAAGCGGTTGTCATCGGTGGCGGTGTCGTCGGCTGCTCGGTGCTCTACCACCTGGCCAAGGCTGGCTGGACCGACATCATGCTGATCGAGCGCTCCGAGCTCACCTCCGGCTCGTCCTGGCACGCGGCAGGCGGCTTCCATACGCTGAACGGCGATCCCAACGTCGCCAAGCTGCAGGCCTATACGGTGCAGCTCTACAAGGAGATCGAGGAGATTTCCGGCCAGTCCTGCTCGCTGCACCTGACCGGCGGCGTGATGATGGCCGATACGCCCGAGCGCATGGACTTCCTGCGGCTGGCCCACGCCAAGGGCCGCTATCTCGGCATGGACACCGAACTGATCACGCCGTCCGAGGCCAAGGCGATGTTCCCGCTGATGGACGAGAGCAATTTCGTCGGCGCCATGTGGGACCCGGTCGAAGGCCATCTCGACCCGTCCGGCACCACCATCGCCTACTCCAAGGCGGCGAAAAAGCTCGGCGCCGAGATCGTGCTGCGCAACCGCGTTGTCGAACTGACGCAGGAGGTCGACGGCACCTGGAACGTCGTTACCGAGCAGGGCACGGTCAAGGCCGAGCATGTCGTCAATTGCGGCGGCCTGTGGGCGCGCGAGATCGGCCGCATGGTCGGCGTCGAACTGCCGGTCCTGGCCATGGAGCACATGTATCTGCTCACCGAACCGATGCCGGAGGTCGAGGAATTCAACAAGTCGACCGGCCGCGAGATGATCGGCGTGCTCGACTTCAAGGGCGAGATCTACACCCGCCAGGAGCGCAACGGCATCCTGCTCGGCACCTACGAAAAAGCCTGCAAGCCGTGGTCGCCGGTCAACACGCCCTGGGATTTCGGCCACGAGCTGCTGCAGCCCGACATCGACCGTATCGCGCCGTCGCTGGAGATCGGCTTCAAGCATTTCCCCGGCATCGAGAAGGCCGGCATCAAGCAGATCATCAACGGCCCCTTCACCTTCGCACTCGACGGCAACCCGCTGGTCGGCCCGGTGCAGGGCCTGACCAATTTCTGGTGCGCCTGCGCCGTCATGGCCGGCTTCAGCCAGGGCGGCGGCGTCGGTCTGGCGCTGTCGAACTGGATGGTGCATGGCGATCCCGGCTTCGACGTCTGGGGCATGGATGTCGCGCGCTTCGGCGAATGGGCGAGCCTGCGCTACACCAATGCCAAGGTGCGCGAGAACTATTCGCGCCGCTTCTCGATCCGCTTCCCCAACGAGGAACTGCCGGCCGCTCGGCCCGCCCAGACGACACCGCTCTACGACACCATGCTCGCCAACAACGCGGTGATGGGCGACAGCTGGGGCCTGGAGACACCGCTCTGGTTCGCACCGAAGGGCAAGGAGCCGAAGGACATCGTTTCCTTCCACCGCTCGAACGATTTCGGGCCGATCGGCGACGAAGTGCGCGCCACCCGCGAGCGCGTTGGCGTCACCGAGATCGCCAACTTCGCCAAATACGAAGTCTCCGGACCGGCGGCCGAGGATTTCCTCAATCGGCTGATGACCAACCGCATGCCGAAGACCGGCCGCATCGTGCTGACGCCGATGGTCAACGAGTTCGGCAAGCTGATCGGCGACTTCACCATCGCCAAGGCCGGTGAAGAGCGTTTCATGATCTGGGGCTCGTCCGCTGCGCAGAAATACCACATGCGCTGGTTCGAGAAGCACCTGCCGAAGGATGGAACGGTGCGCATCCACCGCTTCGACCAGACGCTGGTCGGCCTTTCGATCGCCGGGCCGAAATCCCGCGACCTTTTGCAGAAGCTGGTCGATGTCGACATCTCGACAAAAGCCTTCCGCTTCATGGATTTCCGCGAAATGGCGGTTGGCGGCGCGCCGTGCATGGTGAACCGCATCACCTATACCGGCGATCTCGGCTACGAAATCTGGATGGCGCCGGCCTATCAGCGCCTGGTCTACAAGGCGATCAAGGACGCCGGCGAGGAATTCGGCCTGGTCGATTTCGGCATGCGCGCGCTTTTGTCGATGCGCCTTGAGAAGAACTTCCCGACCTGGTTCCGCGAGTTGCGCCCGATCTACGGCCCGTTCGAGGGCTCGATGGACCGCTTCATCAAGCTGGAGAAGAACGACTTCATCGGCCGCGAGGCATCGGCGAAGGAGCACGCCGAAGGACCAAAACTGCGCCGCGTTTCCTTCATCGTCGACGCGGCCGACGCCGATGTGATGGGCGACGAGCCGATCTGGGCCAAGGTCAGCAAGGACTACGGCACAGTGGAAAAGCCGCACGGCTACGGCGCGCCGCGTTTCGACACGTCAGGCAAGGAAGTGCGCGGCTCCAGGGCGGCTGAAGGCGCCTCCGCGGTGCGCGGCATCGTCGATGGCGACTGGCGCGTCGTCGGCTGGGTCACGTCGGGCGGCTATGCGCACTATGTCCAGAAGTCGATGGCACAAGGCTATGTGCCGGCGGCGCTCTCCGAGGATGAAAGCGCCGGCCTGTTCGAGATCGAGATCCTAGGCCATCGCCGCCCGGCCCGCATCAATGTCGAAGCGCCTTTCGATCCGAGCGGCGAGAAGATGCGGACCTGAGGTTCGACCATGGACAGCGCGGCGCCAAAGGGAAGCTTCGGCCAGCACCGCAAGATCATGCCGTTCGAGCCCGGCTCGATCGACGCGCTGCGCGAGGATTCTCGCCAGAAGGCGGCTTCGCTCAACCAGCATGTTCTTGGCTACGGCGCGATTGCCGAAGGCGAGTGGGCAGCGTCAGGCATTGCCGCGCCCGATCTGCCGGCGATGCGCAAATACCGGCTCGAGCGCATTCGCGCCGAACTGAAGCGCCGCGGCTATGCCGGCGCCCTGCTCTATGACCCCGTCAACATCCGCTACGCCACCGACTCGACCAACATGCAGCTCTGGGTCGCGCACAACCCGACGCGGCACTGCTTCGTCGCCACCGAAGGCCCGGTGGTGCTGTTCGACTATTTCTCCTGCGAGCACCTGTCCGACCATTCCGGCGTCGTCGACGAAGTACGGCCGGCCGTGTCGTGGATGTATCTCTACAGCGGTGAACTGACGGAACTGAAAGTGCGCCGCTGGGCCGCCGGCATCGCCGATCTGGTCAGGGAGCATGGCGGCGGCAACAGCCGTATCGCCGTCGACCACATCAATCCGGAAGGCGTCGAGGAACTCGCCCGCCTCGGAGTGACGATCGGCAATGGCGAAGCGGTGATGGAGAATGCGCGGCTGATCAAGTCGTCCGACGAGATCCTCGCCATGCGCCGCGCCATCGTCGCTTGCGAAGCGGCGATGGGCGAGATGGAACAGGCGCTGAAGCTGGGCATTTCCGAAAACGAACTGTGGGCCGAACTGCACCGCGGCAACATCGCGCGCGGCGGCGAATGGATCGAGACCCGGCTGCTGTCGTCAGGCCCCCGCACCAATCCCTGGTTCCAGGAATGCTCGTCGCGTGTCATCGAAGCGGGAGACCTGGTCGCCTTCGACACCGACCTGATCGGCCCTTACGGCTTCTGCGCCGACCTGTCGCGCACCTGGCTCTGCGGCGACGGGAGGCCGACGAACGAGCAGCGTGATCTCTACCGCATCGCCGCAGACCAGATCGCTCACAACACCGCGCTGATGCGGCCCGGCACGTCGTTCCGCGACCTCGTCGAACGCTCGGCGGTGCCGCCGGGCGATTGCTTCCCAACCCGTTATGGTGTGCTCTATCATGGCGTAGGCCTGGCCGATGAATATCCGACGCTTCCGCATGCGAGCGACTGGACCGACGACACTCCGGACGGCGTGATCGAACCCGGCATGGTGCTCTGCGTCGAAAGCTATATCGGCCGGCTGGGCGGGCACGAGGGCGTCAAGATCGAGGAGCAGATCCTGATCACCGAGACCGGCAACGAGCAGTTGTCGACCTACCCGCTCGACGAGCGGCTGCTGGGCTGAGACTATCCGAGACCCGCGACAGCTTCCCGCAAGGCGGCCACCGTCTTCTCCGGTGTCGTCCTGGCGGTGATGAACGGCAGGCCCTTGCGCCGGCCCGTCCAGCCGACGACCTTCACCTGCCGCGCCGCCGGCTCGAAGCGCTGCGCCAGCGCCCAGCTCTCACAGTCGATGGCCGCAACATCCGCCTTGCCCTCGGCGATGGCGACGATCGAGGACCGATGGCCGCCGCTCGGGCTGCGCGAAGCGAAGAGGTCGAGGCTCTCGCCCATCGCCTCCAGATCGCGCTTCAGTCCAAGGAAGCCTGACATCGAACCGGTGTCATTGAAGGTGAAGCGCTTGCCGCGCAAGAGACCCAGCGGGATCAGCGGAGCGCCGTCATCCGGTGACGCAGCCGATGGCCTGCCATCCGCCGGCATCACCAGCGCGCTGGAATAGAGCTCGCCCTGCCCGCCTTCATAGGCATCGTAGCTCGGCTGGGCGACAACCTGGACATGCGTTGACAGGCCGAGATCCATCGGCCCCCAGCAGGTCTGCCCGAAGAGCAGCGCCGGGTGCAGCCAGAGCTTGTGAAAGTCCAGTTCGTCCGGCGGCAGCGTCGCCGGATCGGGCGCGATGACCTTGCCGTCGCCATCGCGAATGCCACCCGGCACCGGCGGCAGGTCGCCATTGACGCGGGCAAGCGCTTCGGGCGCGTCGATGCCCTTTTTACGAAAGGCGTCGCGCAGCAAAGCCCATTGCGCGTCGACCTCGCCGCGCATTTCGGGCCAGTCATACATCGGCAACGCCGCAATTGATTCCATTGGATTTTCTTTCTAAATCAACTCGTTAGCATGTCAGTCTGTGTCAGCGAAATTCCAGCTATTGCACGGTTTTGACGCTGATCGTGGATCGCAGCCGCAAGCCGGTCGGCCAGTCGCAATCGCCGCTCGGCGGCCGCGAGAAGCATGATGCCGCCATCCGAGGTAATGCGTCCGCCGTCAAGCGCAGTTGTCATCTTCTTGCGTCCGACGGCTGGAAAAGACAGCGGCAGCAACATATTCTCGATCATGGCGGGTGTGGCTCGCGAGCTGCGGTGGAAGGGTTGGCCTAAGCAACCGAATCCTACGCCAAATCAATCGCTTAAGCTACATCCGCCAGCCTCAAAGGCCCATCGTCGTGCATAAGACGGGTTAGCCGGTCAAAGCTACGCGCGGTTCGCGGCCGCTGATGCCGAGGCTGAAACCCTATCGAACTCCGACCTGGCCGCCCCGGCGTTCCATCAAAACTGGTAACCGAACATGTCTATGTCGCGGCGGTATCGTCGCGCTACCAGATCGCACAATGCGTCGCTATAGCATTCCCTATAAATTTTATGATCGCTCCTGAGAAGATGTGGGAGAACGCAATCGGTTCCGATCCTTTGGCAGACGAGCTGGAAGTCGCGTTCGATTGATTCAAATCTACCTACAAAATCGACCCAAAGCCTACTCCCCTGGCACGCGAACGTGTTCTGAGATCGCCAATGAGGGTCGGCTATATCGTCCGCGATAGCCACAGCGGTTCTAGCAAACTCTTCAAACGACATGGTCGATCTGAACACTCCAAACGGCAAAAGAATATTACTTACTCCGGCCGTGAAATTCTCCTTATCCCCATCTTCTCTGATTTTCTCCGAATAGCACGACAACAGACGGTCCCATGGATTTCTGACAAACGCGAACTTCCAGTAGTCAGCATAGGCCGAAGCGCGACTCTTTGGCATTATGACAGATTGCCTATCAAATAGGTGATCCCATTTGTTAGTTTGAAATAACTCTGGCTTCCACTCCGATTCAGGAAACTTAACCGCAAGTATGTCCGCGCATGCAGACATGATACTCGAACAAGCAACTTTTGGAATCGGAACGTAGATACACTTATGCTTATGAAGCACTATAACATCATTGTCGAACTCGACAGGTCTGGCCTGAATCCTTCTGACAAGCAGTCTTAGGCGGTTAAGAATCTTTCTTTCGACCATGAATCTTCCCAATCCGGGAGAATGCCAGCGCACAAAAGGGCATCGACGGCTTCTTGTTCTACGCAGGAAGCAGGACGCTGGCTAGCAACGCCTGACTGAACTGGATTCGTCCGCCGGCCGGGATCATCGCCTGCAGGATCTCTCGGCGGTCCTCCAGCGGCATGTCGCGCAGATCGTGGCCGTTCAGGTGCAGCAGATCGAAGGCGACGAAATAGAGGTCGTGCTGCCGACTGGTGATGGCTTTGCGCAGCTCGCCGAAGTCAGACAGGCCGGCAGCGTTGAGCACGATGATCTCGCCGTCGATGATGGCGCTTTCCGCCTCGAGTTCGCCGGCGCGTTGGCCAGATCGCGGTATTTCGACGTCCCAGTCGAGACCCCTTCGCGTGAACAGCCGCACGCCAGCGTCATCGATGATGATCTGGGTGCGGTAGCCGTCGAATTTGACTTCGTAATCCATCCATCGCCCTCAGGAGGCTTCTCGACCAACGTCGGTATCAACGGCCGCTCAGCGGCAAACAAACCCAGATGCGTCATGAATAAGACGGGCTAAAAACTACCACAGCAACGCCATTCCACAATTGCACACGGGACTCGCTGGTTTATACGAAGGTATGGCGGCGACCCGCTTCGGCGGGCTTTCTGTGTGTGGCCGGTACGACAAAAGTACAACTAGCCCGCAGGAATCGCAGAATTCCGGGCTTAACGTCCCAGCATACATCGGCAAGGCCGCAACGAATTCGCTCATGCCGGGATTGGACCGCTATGTTGGAAACTGACAAGATCATGATGCGAGCCGCCTGGCATCGCCACCGGCAATACCGCAGAAATCATTCCTTCGGCGGCTCGGCGGGCACTGGCGCGCTGCCAAGCCCAGAGACGCTGCGCGCCCTGACGCGCGGCTTGAACGCCCGGCCCGGCTCCGGCGCGCGCCGCAGCACCGGGTGGACGATCGGCTCCTTGGCCTTGAAAGCGTAGGCCTTGAGCAGCGCGAAATAGTTCGGGTAGGCGTAACCATTGTTCATCCGTAGCCACTCGTCGCGACGGTCGCGGAACAGTTTTGGCAGCCGGTACCAGGCCACCGTCGGGCTCTTGTGGTGAACGAAATGCAGATTGTTGTTGAGGAACAGGAAGGACAGCGGCGAGCGCTCGACGATCACCGTGCGTCCCTCGGGATGTTCCGACCACTGGTGTTCGGCATATGTGCGGATCGAGATCAGCGACTGGCCGAGCCACACCGGCACCAGAATGTAGAGCCACAGCGGAATGCCGAAGCCGAACTGAACGACCGGCAACACGACGGCAAGGCCGATGGCATGCAGCAGCCAGGCTTTGCGGATCGTCTTGTCGCCGGCCAGCATCTGCTTGGCGTCGTCGATGAAGAAGCCGACGCAGGACAGCCAGGGACCGAGGAAGAAGCGGCCAACCATGGTGTTGTTGATCTTCAGCAGGAATTTCATCGCCGGCGGCAAATCGTCGTGGTGCCAGAGCGCCTTATAATAGCTTTCGGGATCGTCGAGCGGATCGGTCAGCCGCTCGTCCGCGTGATGCCGCAGATGAATGGTCTTGAACCGACGAAATGGCCAGACAAGGCCGATCGGCAGGAAGACGAAGGCCTCGTTGACGCGTGCGTTGCGGGTCGGATGACCGTGCAACACTTCGTGCATGATCGATGATTGCAGCGCGGCGGTGAAAGCCAGGATGGCGAGGGCCAGGATCGGATAGGAGGGCCAGACAAGGAAGCCGGCGACGAGCCAGACACTGTAACAGAAGAAGGTGAGAAACACGGTCGGCCATTCGATGGCCGGTGTACTGCTGCGTCTCTTGCCTATGCTCGTCATGCTATCGACCACTGCCTTTCAGTCGCCGGAACCCCCTCTGATTCCTGACAGCATTGTGTCAGGAGTGTTGGGTTGCAGCAACGAGACAATGCGCACAAACTGTTGCGACTGCGCATTTTCAGCCGCACATGTTATACATTGTAAACAGCGACAAGGATTCATTTACGCCTGAGCCGCGATCCTGGCGGCCTCAGAGCAAATTTTTCCTCCCTCGTACTGGAGCGAAACTATGGACAAACGTGACCTGTCGACGATCTTCCGCGAGCGCCTGAAAATGCTCTTGACACGGTCGGATCTGAACCAGTCGGCCTTCGCGACCGCGGTGGGCATCGACCGTTCGGCGCTGTCGCAGCTGCTGTCGGGCGCCTCGACCCGCTTGCCCCGTGCCGAAACGCTGCTCAACATCGCCGCCGAGTTCAAAGTGTCGCTGGACTGGCTGCTCGGGCTCAGCCAGGACGAGGGCGTCACCGGCGAAATCCGCGAGAGCCTGGAGATCGAGGAAGCCCCCGATGGCTTCGACCGCACGCTGCTCGCCAAATGGCATGCCGAGGCCGCGGGCACCAAGATACGCTACGTGCCGGCCGGCATTCCCGACCTGCTGCGCACCGAAGCGCTGGTCGACTACGAGGCCGGCATCACCAACAAGAGCCGCGAGGCGCAGGCCGGCGAGACGCAGTACCGCATCGACTACAACCGGCGGCCGGAGACCGACATGGAAGTCTGCATGCCTCGCCACACGCTGGAGATCTTTGCGCGCGGCCTTGGTGTGTGGGATCGTTTCCCCGAGACCGACCGCCGCCAGCAGCTCCTGCACATGGCGACGCTGCTCGACGACCTCTACCCGACATTCCGCCTGTTCCTCTATGACGGGCGCATGCGCTATTCGATCCCCTACACCATTTTTGGACCCTATCGCGCCGCCATCTATGTCGGCGACATGTATCTGGTGCTGAACGCGACGCAGCCGATCCGTACCTTGACCAGCCATTTCGACAATCTGATCCGCGCCGCCGACATCAATGCCCATGAATCGGCTGCCTTCGCGCAAAGGCTGGCCGACATGCGATTTTGATAGCAAGCGGCCCGCTTCGAGATTGACGACATATAAAGAGTTCTTTATATCGTTATCTCATAGATATCCTGGAAGGCGTATGCCATCATGACCAATCCGATCGAAGCGCTGCTTGCCGAAAAAGGCGTTCTGCTCGCCGATGGCGCCACCGGCACCAATTTGTTCGCCATGGGGCTCGAGGCCGGCGAGGCACCGGAACTGCTGAACGAAACCGCGCCGGCCACCATCACCAGCCTGCACCAGAACTTCGTCGATGCCGGCGCTGACATCATCCTGACCAATTCCTTCGGCGGCACCCGCCACCGGCTGAAGCTGCATCAAGCGCAGGACCGCGTGCATGCGCTGAACAAGCGCGCCGCCGAGATCGCCCGCAATGTTGCCGACAAGGCTGGCCGCAAGGTGATCGTCGCCGGCTCGGTCGGCCCGACTGGCGAATTGCTGGTGCCGCTCGGCGCCATGACCTATGACGAGGCGGTCGACGCCTTTGCCGAACAGATCGAAGGCCTCAAGGAGGGTGGCGCCGAAGTCGCCTGGATCGAGACCATGTCGGCGCCGGACGAGATCCGCGCCGCCGCCGAGGCGGCGATCCGCGTCGGCCTGCCCTACACCTATACCGGCTCCTTCGACACCGCCGGCCGCACCATGATGGGCCTGCTGCCGAAAGACATCCACGGCGTCGTCGACGGCTTGTCCGAAGCGCCGCTCGGCGTCGGCGCCAATTGCGGTGTCGGCGCGTCCGACATCCTCGCTTCGCTGCTCGACATGACCGAGGCGAAGCCGGAAGCGACGGTGATCGTCAAGGGCAATTGCGGCATTCCGGAATTCCGCGGCACCGAGATCCACTATTCCGGCACGCCGGAGCTGATGGCCGACTATGTCCGGCTCGCCGTCGATGCCGGCGCAAGGATCGTCGGCGGCTGCTGCGGCACCTCGTTCCAGCATCTTGCCGCCATGCGCAAGGCGCTCGACGCACACACCAAAGCAGGCCGGCCGACCGTCGAAACGATCGTCGAGCGCATTGGCCCGATGCGCAACAAGGTGGCGACGGCAAACACCGCCGAGACCAGCGAAGCCCGCCGCGAACGGCGTCGCGGCCGGGCCTGATCCGATCGGCCTGACTGTTCGCTGTTTCGGCTATTCGCTGTTTTCGGCGTAGCTCGACTGAGCCGACTTGAAATCCGTACCGGCCGCATCGCTGCGCATCGTCATCAGGGCTCCCGACGACTGCGGGTCGCTGATCTGCTCCAGCATGACCCGGAAGCGGTCATTGTTCAGTGCCGACATCGCGGTGTTCCTGGCGGCGGCGACGTCATCGCTGATGCGTCTGACTTCCGGCGAAGGCGCCTGCGAAGCGGTCGACTGAACGTCCCGTGCAGCCGGCATTGAAGTCGCAATATCTCGGATCAGCAATTCGGCCCCCACAAGCCCGTACATTAGCCCTGCATAACAAGAGGGAATTGCGATCCTGTTCCGGAAATGCCGCGCAATTTAACGATTGCCGGCAGCGCCAGTCGAAAAAAAGGCCGGCAAGGGAAGACCCCTCGCCGGCCTGCCTCACCCGCCCGTAGGCCGGCTCCCCTAACAGAACGATCTCGTCTGAATGGAACCGGCCCTCATTGCCACTACCGGTTACCGCCCAGCGCCGAGGCAAGGCGCACAAGCGACAGGAATTCCGACCTGTACCCAAACGGGTCGGCTCCTCGGGCGGCGGTGGCAATCTCCATGATCTTGTCGTAACCGAACTTCGCGGTCGCATCCTCGTCGCGCAGCTTCTGGCCGAAGGCTGCGACAGCGACGGAGAAGCGCTGGTCGGTGCCGGCCTGGTCGAAGGACGCGACCTCATTGGCCGAGGTGACCGGCGTCGTGATCAGCTTCGAAACGTCCTCATTGGGCAGCTTGTAGCGGATCTTGACGAAGGCATATTCGTCCGCATTGGCGACGCCGCCATTGTTCACCGTTGCCTCGCCATAGCGCAGCGGGTCGATCTGCTCACCGCCGCTGCCCTTCGGTATGATCTCATAGATCGCCGTCACCGAATGGCCGGAACCGATGTCGCCCGCATCGACGCGATCGTTGTTGAAGTCCTCGCGATTGAGCGCGCGGGTTTCATAGCCGATCAGTCGATATTCCGAGACCCTGTTCGGATTGAACTCGACCTGGATCTTCACATCCTTGGCGATGGTGAACAGCGTCGAGGACGCATCCTCGACCAGGACCTTCTCGGCCTCGGCGAGCGTGTCGATATAGGCGGCGGTGCCGTTACCGTTCTGGGCGATGGTCTGCATCATCTGGTCGTTCAAATTGCCGCGCCCGAAGCCGAACACCGACAGGAAGACGCCGGTCTTGCGCTCCTGCTCGATCAACCGCTTCAGGTCGTCGTCATCTGTCTGCCCGACATTGAAGTCGCCGTCTGTGGCGAGCATCACACGGTTGACGCCGTCCTTGACGAAGGATTTCTGCGCCAGCCTGTAGGCTTCCTTGATACCCGCCTCGCCCGCTGTGCTGCCGCCAGGCGTCAAGGTGTCGATGGCATGGAGGATCTTGTCCTTCTCGGTAACCTTGGTCGGCTCCAGGACGGTGCCGGCGTCGCCTGTATAGGTGACGATCGAGACCGTGTCGTCGGGCTTCAACTTGCTGACCAGCAGGCGGAAGGCCGACTGCAAGAGTGGCAGCTTGTCCTGTTCGTTCATCGAGCCCGACACGTCGATCAGGAACACCAGATTGGCCTTGGGCTGCTCGAGCGACTTGACGTCAAAGCCCTTGATGGCGACGTGCATCAGCTTGGTGTGCTCGTTCCAAGGCGTCGGCATGACGCTGACGGTCGAGTTGAACGGCGTCGACGCGGAGTCCGGCCCCTTCCAGTCATAGGGGAAGTAGTTGACCATCTCCTCGACCCGGACCGTATCGGCTTGCGGCAGGTAACCTTCCTTCAGCGAGCGCCGCACGAAAGAATAGGAGGCGGTGTCGACGTCGATCGAGAAGGTCGAAACCGGATCCTCGAGTGCGGCATGCACCGGATTGGTCTTAAAGTCCTCGACACGATCGTTGTTTTCCTGTTGCGGCAGCAACTGATCTACGGGCGCGGTCGACGGCTGCACCATCAACTTGGACTCGGCCGCCGTGCCAGGCATGCGGCCCCGCGCGGAATCCGCGGGGGCTGCAGCGCCACCATCGAGGGCAACCACGCCGTTGGCCGTCGGTGCAGGCGCCGGCTCGGTGCGCTGAAGCGAATGCTGCCGCGTCAGGCCGCCGACCTCGTTCGCTTCGGATTTCGGCGGCGAGGCCGGCGCGACCAGCGCTTCCGCAGCATCGCGGCTTTCGCTGTCGGTGTCTTTCTTCAGCTTGTCGGCCTCGGCAGGCACCGGCTTCACCGACGCCGGCCCGTTGGTCGCCGGCTTGTCGGCCAGCGTCTCCGTGATCTTCTCGTCGCCGGCGAATGTCGACGGCTGTTCCCTCAGCATGTGGAAGGTGGCGTATCCGGCGATCGGCAGGGCGACGAGCCCGGCAATGGCCGGCGTGGCGATGAGTTTCTTTTGCATGATCTCTCTCCAGAGCTTTTGTGCTCGCTCTGTGAGACGAAGCCCGCCAACCGATCCTTGGGCGGCGGCAAAAGTTTTTTCTTCCAGGTCATAGGCGCGCATGGCGGCCGCGAAGGCACGCGCCTTGGCGTCCTCACCGGGTGCCGGTGCTGCGATGTCGCCCAGCCTCTCGAGTTCGTTGTCGTCGACCATGGTCACACTTCCCCGGCTGAACGCATCAAGATCTTCAGCCGTTTCTTCGCTTCATGGATGTGCCAGGAAACCGTCGTCTCCGAGATCGCCATCGCCTCGGCGGCGGCCGCGTGGCTCAAGCCTTCGCCATAGACCAGAAGCACCGCGTCGCGCTGCTTGTCCGGCAGCTTGCGCACCGCTACCCACAGCGCCTCGGCCGGATCCTCCGGATCGTCTTCGGCCTCGCCCGAGATCAGCGCGTGCACGCCATAGGCTTCAGTCTTTGCGGTGTCGCGGGCGGTCTTGCGCATCATGTCACGCGCCGCGTTCAGCGTCATGGTGTAGAGCCATGTCGTGAAGGCGCCGCGGCCATGATAGTCGCGGATCGCGCGGCCGAGCCTGACACAGACTTCCTGGGCGATATCCTCGGCGTCGGCCTTCCTGCCGCACCAGCGATAGGCGGCGCGATAGACGAAGCCATAGTGCCTTTCGAGCAATTTGCCGAAAGCACCCCTGTCTCCGCCCTTCGCCCGCCCGATCAATTCGGCGTCGGAGGCTTCGCTTTCGTCGAGCATCATCGCCATCATTTGCCTGTTGGACGCAGGCTAATGGCGATTCCTTGGGGTGATGGAAAGATTTTTTTTCGGAAACGGTCGGGTCGTGTCCAAGACCAGCCCAGAACCCGTTCCCGCTTGACTCATCCATATCCCGACGGTTATACGTCAATCAATAGCCAGCAGGTTATCGATCACAAATGCCGAACGCTCATGATGTCCTCTTCAGAACCCTGGCCGATCCGACCCGGCGCGCTATCTTCGAGCGCCTGTGCCGGGAAGGAGAGCAGACGGTCGGCGCACTGACGTCTCAATCCGGAGTCTCGCAACCAGCCGTCTCAAAGCATCTCGGCCTTCTGAGGCAGGCCGGGCTGGTGCGCGACCGCCATGAAGGACGACAGACCCATTATAGCGCCCAGCTCGGCGCGCTTTCGCCGCTGATCGACTGGACAAGCCAGATGGCCGGGTTCTGGGAAACCCGGTTCGACGACCTCGAAGACCTGCTTAAAAGAATGGACCAATGACCAATACTGCGAACGAAACCCTCGCCGTCATTGTCGAACGTGAAATCCCTTTTCCGCCGGAAAAAATCTGGCGCGCGCTCACCCAACCGCACCTGATCGAGGAGTGGCTCATGAAGAACAGCTTCAAGCCGGTCGTGGACCATCGTTTCAGTCTCAGCGCGGACTGGGGCGCCGTCGATTGCCAGGTCCAGACAGTCGAGCCCAACAAGACGCTGTCCTACACGTGGGACACCAAGGATCTCGAGAGCGTGGTCACCTGGACGCTCACGCCGACGAGTACGGGGACCCATTTGCGCATGGAGCAGACCGGCTTCCGGCCGGATCAGCAGCCATACTACCGGGGCGCCACGGTCGGGTGGCAGAGGTTTTTTGCGGCCCTGGAGCAGGTCCTGGTGCGGATAGACTGAAGTCTGCCGGCACAATTCATGGCCACGCCCGTTTGCACGGAGCGGTACACCGCGCGCCTGAGACCAATGGAGGAAATGTGATCAATGGAGGAGAGACGATGAAGATCAAGCTGGCCAGCGTCTACGTGGACGACCAGGAAAAAGCTCTGGGCTTCTACACCGACGTGCTGGGCTTCATCAAGAAGGCCGATTTCAGCAACGGGCCGTATCGCTGGCTGACCGTGGCTTCACCTGACGAGCCTGAAGGAACCGAGCTGCAGCTGGCGCTCAACGACAATCCGGCGGCCAAGGCCTACCAGCAGGCCATATTCAAGCAGGGCCAGCCCGCGGTGATGTTCTTCACCGACGACGTCAAGGGCGACTACGAGCGCATCAAGGGGCGCGGCGCCGGTTTCGCCATGCCGCCTACCGAAGTGACCGGCTCGACCATCGCCCAGTTGAACGACACCTGCGGCAACCTCGTCCAGATCACTCAGCTGGCGCGCTGGTAGGGCGGCCCGACGTTCGTTTTTAGAGGAGGTCGCATTGAACTTTAGCAAGTGGATTCGCCAGATTCACCGCTGGCTGTCGATCATCTTTACGCTGACCGTCATAGCCAACTTCGTCGCCATGGGATTGGGGGAGCCTCCCGCTTGGGTGGTCTACTCGCCGCTCCTGCCGCTCTTCCTGCTGCTGTTTTCCGGCCTGTACATGTTCGTGTTGCCATATGTCGCCAGGTCGCGTGACGAGCAACGTGGCGACGCCCCCGTGCAGGCCTACATCGCGGCCATGCCGGGCTGGAAAAGCGACCTCGGGCGCCGTCTCAATGCGCTCATCGAGCGCACCGTCCCTGGCGTGCACAAGGCGGTCAAATGGAACTCGCCGTTCTACGGGATACAGGGCCAGGGCTGGTTCCTCAGTCTCCATTGCTTCACGAAATACGTCAAAGTGGCTTTCTTCCGTGGCGCGTTGTTGCATCCCGTCCCTCCCGGCGCCTCCAAGACCAAGGACACGCGCTACCTCGACATCCACGAGGATGACGAGCTCGACGAAGCCCAGTTCGCCGCCTGGGTGAAGCAAGCCAGCCAATTGCCCGGCGAACGAATGTGAGCGGCGCGACAACAAAGGAGGAAACGACAACACCATGAAGAAGAGCGGCTCGACGGAAGGAACCGGAGGGAAATCTCCCTCCCAGCTCATCGATGCGAGAATCAGCGAGCTGGGCGACTGGCGCGGCGAGACGCTCAGCAGGCTCCGTGCCTTGATCAAGGAAGCCGACCCCGAAGTGGTGGAGGAATGGAAGTGGCGCGGCGTTCCGGTGTGGGAGCACGCCGGAATGATCTGCACCGGCGAGACCTACAAGGCTGTCGTCAAGATGACCTTCGCCAAGGGCGCCTCGTTGGAGGACCCCTCAGGCCTCTTCAACTCCAGCCTCGAAGGCAACACCAGGCGCGCCATCGACTTCCACGAGGGCGAGACGATCAACGAGGAGGCCCTGAAGGCGCTCATCCGCGCCGCCGTGGCCTTGAACACGTCGGTGCGAGCTCGGTGAAACGGGCAACGTGGCGATAGCGCGCCTATCCCAACGTTTCTGCAAACAGCGTGATCAACCGCTTCCAATGGCGCTCGGCGCCAACAGCGTCATGGACGCTGTGGTCCGGCACGCACCAGCCATGCGCCATGCCGACATAGTTCTCGATGACATGGTCGACTTCCGCCACCCGCAATGCCTGGGCCAGTCGCGCCGACTGTTCCGGCGGGAAGCTGCGGTCGATACCCGATGTGCCGACATAGACACGCGCCTTGATCGACGCCGCCTTGCGATGCGGGCTATCGGGAGCGTCGCTGGCCAGATTGCCACCATGGAAACTGGCCGCGGCAACGATGCGATCGGGATAGGTCGCCGCAGCATTCAGCGCCCGCGCGCCGCCCATGCAATAGCCGACGACACCAACCGGCCCGGTGACACCTTCCGCAACCAGCGCATCGAGGAATGCCCTGCCGTCGCGAATGGTCATGTCCTGCGTCGTGCCGCCGCTCAAGGCCGACAGCGCAGCCTTACTCTTTTCCTCGGCAAAAGCCGTCTTGGGATCGAACGGGCCATAGGGCACGTTGCGATAGAAGAGATCGGGCACCAGCACGGCATAGCCATTCCCGGCGAGGCGCTCGGCCATCTGGTCGAGCGCCGGACGCGGGCCGAAAATATCCATGTAGAGGATGACGCCGGCCTTGGCTGGAGCCGCCGGACGAAACAGCCCCGCTCTGGCCGTGCCGTCCTGCGTCTTGATCTCAATATCCTGCTTCGCCATCACGCGCTCCGTTGCCTTTGTTGCGCGATAGATATCCGCGCAGGCTTGCACGGCAAGTCATAAGCTGGCCGTGCCATTCAAGATTTCGTGCAGCATTGGGGAACTGAACTAGAGGCCAGCGAAACTTGCCATGTGAAAGGCCTGAACCTCCGGAGGGTAACGATAGGCCATGCCGTAGGGACAGGCATTGCGGTCGAGGCAACCACCCGTACGACACGGCGCGCCATTCGCTCCCCGCACATGTTCGAGACAAGCGTGATAGGCAAAGCCATCCAGGGAATAGGCGTCGACCGGACAGGATTTCAGGCAAGGCTTTTCGACACATGCATCGCAAAGGTGAACCGCTTCGCGACCTTCCGGAAGCGCGATCTCATCCTCGAACAACAACGCGCCGCGATAGGCATGCCATAGCCCGTACTGCGGATGCATGAGGATGCCGAGCGGCGACGGCTTTAGCTTCTCCGCCCGCATCGCCCATTGCTGGAACGGCAGATAGGGCCGGTCGGAAGGCGAGACGGCACGCGCGCCAAAATCTTTCGCGACCGCGCCAATCACCTCGCGCGACCAGGTGTCGAGCGGGTTGGTCATGGTCTGCGGTTGCCTCTCGCGCCAGCGCAGGAAATGCGGCCACGGCGCAGCACCCGCCTGCCCCACCAGGAGGGCAGATTTGGCCGACAGGCCCGTCGGACCGGAAGGGGCCTCCTCGTCATCGGCGAAAATGAAGCCGCCGCGCAAGGTCAGGCCGTTATGCGCCAGCGACGATACGATGCTTTCGATGGCGTCCCGCAAACATCATCCCTTCTTGTCCGGATCGGAGAAGGCGCTCCGCCATACTTCCTTGTGGATGATGTTGGCGACTTTAGCCCCGCCTGACTCGGGCTCCTTTCAGGTGAAGGCGTCGGGCATCGACCCCTTCTTCCTGGCAATGAAGTCTTTCAGGCCATCGTCGATGCCCTGATCGAGATGCGGCGCCTCATAGGTCTCCAGCCAGCGCCGGGCGAGTTCGTTGGCGCGCTGCGGCGCCGTCTTCTGGCCCTCGGCCAGCCACTGCTCGTAGGAATTGTTGTCGGCAATGCTGGAGCGGTAGAAAGCGGTCTGGAAATTGGCCTGCGTATGGTCGCAGCCGAGATAGTGGCTGCCCGGACCGACCTGGCGGATGGCGTCCATCGCCTGGCCGTTCTCGGACAGGTCGACGCCCTCGGAAAACTTCTGCGTCATGCCGAGCTGGTCGATATCCATCATGAACTTTTCGTAGCAGGAGGCGAGCCCGCCTTCGAGCCAGCCGGCCGAATGCAGCACGAAATTGGTGCCGGCAAGGATGGTCGAATTCAGCGTGTTGGCGCTTTCATAGGCGGCCTGCGCATCCGGGATTTTCGAGGCGCAGAGCGAGCCACCGGTGCGGAACGGCAGGCCGAGCCGGCGCGCCAACTGTGCGGCGCCATAGGACACCAGCGACGGTTCCGGCGTGCCGAAGGTCGGCGCGCCCGACTGCATCGAGATCGACGAGGCGAAGGTGCCGAACAGCACCGGCGCGCCGGGACGGATCAACTGCGTGAACGAGGCGCCGGCCAGCACCTCGGCCAGCACCTGCGTCAGCGTGCCGGCGACCGTAACCGGGCTCATCGCGCCGGCCAGGATGAAGGGCGTGACGATGCAGGCCTGGTTGTGGCGCGAATAGACTTTCAGCGCACCGAGCATCGTCTCGTCGAACACCATCGGCGAATTGGCGTTGATCAGGCTGGTCAGCACCGTGTTGTTCTCGACGAAATCGTCGCCGAACACGATCTTGGCCATGGCGACCGTATCTTCGGCCCGCTCCGGCGCCGTCACCGAGCCCATGAACGGTTTGTCCGAGTAGCGGATATGGCTGTAGACCATGTCGAGATGGCGCTTGTTGACCGGCACGTCGACCGGCTCGCACACCGTGCCGCCCGAATGGTGGATCGAGGGCGCCATATAGGCGAGCTTCACGAAATTCTGGAAATCCTCGATCGTCGCGTAGCGGCGGTTGCCGTCGAGGTCGCGCACGAAGGGCGGCCCGTAGACCGGTGCGAAGACGGTGGCGTTGCCGCCGATCTGCACCGAGCGCTCGGGGTTGCGGGCATGCTGGGTGTAGATCGACGGCGCGGTCTTGAGCAGCGAGCGGCAGAGCCCCTTGGGGAAATGCACGCGCTCGCCCTTGACGTCGGCGCCGGCCTCCTTCCAGAGCTGCAGCGCTTCGGCGTCATCGCGAAAAATGATGCCGATCTCTTCCAGCACCGTGTCGGTGTTCTTCTCGATCAGCGCCAGGCCTTCTTCGTCCAGCACCTCATAGACGTTGATCTTGCGCTTGATGTAGGTGAGCTGGGTGCCCGGGCCGCCGCCCGAGCGCGCCGCCCGCCGGGCAGCCGCTCCGCCGCTGGCGCCACGCC
>NZ_JBJACT010000017.1:0-24041 GCF_044778005.1 Mesorhizobium sp. IMUNJ 23033 | reverse complement strand
AGTTGAACGCGTTGAGCGGTCGGCAGATCGAAGGCTGACACGCCCCAGCGGGCTAAATGGCAACGGCCACTCCCCACCTTGAGGGACTTCCGAATCCGGTACCAAACGTCAGATTCTGACCACTAGGATCTCCGCCCTTCCAAAAGGCTGGCCGCTCTGAATTCCGGCCATTTCGTGCTATTCTGCCGAAGGGAGGAATGAGCCATGGCCTACACATATCGGTGCAAGGACTACCCCGGAAATGAAGCCTGCCCGGGCTCTTTCACGGCAGAGACCGAAGCCGAAGTGATGAAGCACGTCGAACTTCACGGCAAGGTCGCTCATGGGGAAGACCCGGACCAGTGGTCGCCGGAAGACCGTCAACACGTCAAGAAGCTCATTCGCAGTTCGTAACCGGCGCCAGCTACGCCGACTTCAGCCTCATGCGGTGCCTTGGCGCCGGCCCATACAGCCCCACGGATGCCAGCCGGTAGTGACGCCAGCTCGCTGGCGGGGTTCACCGTCTTTTGCGCCTACGGCAAATAGATGAGCCCGTGTCTCCAATCGATAGAATGAAGCTCATGTGGCCCGATGCTACCTTAAAGGGACGGCAACCCGGTTTTGCGGCCCAAAAAGCCAACTGGCTTTTAGGGGTTAGATATGAGCAAAACGACTCTCTGTGCTATCGTTATCCTCGCGATCAGCGTCGGCTATGCCGAAGCCAAGGACCGTAAGGTCCCGCCGGTTTGCACTGCGTCAAGCCCACTCTTCGAGGTCCTGGGTGGCAAGTGTTTTCTCGTCAAAGGTTCGATGATCTATGGCGACATCGCCGATCTTTCCCAGATAATTCACTTGGGCTGGTAGCCAGGGGCACATCGGCGCCAGACGTCAAAGAACGCGCGCTGGCGGGCTTCCCTGCGGCGCGCGCGCCGGCTGCCTATCGCGGGTTACCAATCCGGATTGTCATCGAGCCAGTATGCTTCAAAACAGCCGAATTGGCGCGGGATGCCACGCCGCCGTTTGGCGTCAAATGCCATCTCCGAAAGAGTCCAGAGTGAGTTGTTCTCAGTCACATTAGGAATGATGGTGTACCCATCATCGACGATCGTCAGTCTCATTTCCTCAAAGTGCCTTTTGAAGCCATGCTCGATCTGGCTCCGTGGATATCGACGCCCGTGCATGCATGCTTGCCTCAGAATGTCGGAATATATCCGTCGCTGGCCGTTCTGACTGCTTCTTCGGAGATTGACTTGTAAGGTAGCTTGTCCTCAGAGCTACATTCTCCGGCCGACGCTATCAGCATCGCGGCCAACGGGCTTGCCAAGAAGAACCTCTCCATGTCGGACCCTCTCCGATCAGGGTGGCACATTTAGCGCCCAAAGTCCCGTCTATAATGTGCTCCTAATATAGGCCGGTGGCAAACGCGCGCTAGCAGCCCAGCGACAGCTAAGGAAACTGCTCTGCGATATTGAATCAAATTCGAGTTGCGTGGGAGTTCCGATGCGTAACGGGGCCGGCGAAGCCCGGTTGAAGTTCATCAAGCCGCTCGAACCGGTCCTGGTGCTCGAGCCGCCGGTTAGCGACGACTGGCTGCACGAAATCAAATTCGACGGATTCCGCGTCCAACTCATTCTCGACTGGGCCGGCGCCCGTGCCTTCACCAAGAACGGGCACGATTGGTCGAAGCGTTTCTGGCCAGTGATCGGCGCGGCCGAAAAGCTGCCGGCCAAATCGTTCATCCTCGATGGCGAAATGATAGCGCCTGATCCGGACGGCAGGCCTAATTTCCATCAGATGCACTCACGCATGGCCTGGAACGCGGAGTTGCTCGCCTTTGTGGCCTTCGACATCCTCCACCTTGACGGTTGGGATTTGCGATCGCTGCCTGCGATCGAGCGCAAGGCGATGCTTTGGGATCTCGTGAAGCCTGCCGATGGCATCATCCAATATAGCCAACACGTCGAAGGTGATGGCGCCGAGTTCTATGCCGCTGTCGACAAGATGGGCCTGGAGGGCATGGTGTCGAAGCGACGCGGCAGCCCGTACCACAGCGGTCCGTCCGACATCTGGGTGAAGACCAAGTGTTGGGAAATCGGCGACTTCGAACTGCTGGGCATCAAGCGAGAGCCCGGCAAGCCGCCGCAGGGCATCATGGCGCGCGGCGGGAAATATGCCGGCTCGGCCACGGTCGCCCTCACCAGCGAGATGCGCGAGCGTCTATGGCACCGAGTGCGCAAGGGACGGGCGCCGCCACCGGGACTGCCGAAAGCCATCTCAAAGGCGGAATGGCTAAAGCCCGGTATCACTGCCCGCGTCAGATATCTTCGCGGCGAGCCGAAGTTGCGCCATGCTACGGTGCAGGATGTCAGGGAGGAGTGATCTCCGGCGAACTAGCGTCCACCGATGCCGACCGGCGTGGGTGCACCGGGCTGTCTTAGTGTGTCGCTTCGAGTAGAAGCGACACGTCGATGGAGGACGTCGTTATTTCTTCGGACCACCCTTCAACCCGATTGCTAGCCCAGCCGCATCAAGTGCCCGTCGCCGCCGGGAGGTGACAGCGAGCACTCGATTTGCCACCGATGAAGGACGTTGCTCGGCAGCCCGATACCAATGTGTAGTCAACGCCTTGGTTGCCCCACCCGGTCCTCTGCCTTTGAGGCTTGGACTTCGGTCCGGCGCCCTATCGGACCATGGCCCATCTGGGGAACGAACCCATTGTGGCCGTGTGCACCAGTGAAGTCGGCATGAGAAGCAAGGCAATGGACGATCGAGTTAACAGCGTTATGGAGGCGGGATGGCTTCTTGCTGTCCCCGCTTCGCTTGCCCTTACCGTTCTTTTGGCTGGCCTCTTGCTGACGTAACCAGCCCAAGTTTTGGCTCGCAACCCAACATAGGAGAAAACTATGAGAATGCATCTTACCGCAGCTGCTGCAGGGTTTGTGCTGCTTGCCGGCATCGGTGCGGCCGCAGCCGACACTGTGGTCATCCAACCGGAACAGGAAACGGTCATCAAGGAATATGTGAAGAAACAGCCTCTGGCGTCCGTGAAGCTTCCTGGTGTGGAGCTCAACGTCGGTACGGCGCTCCCCGATACGGTCGAGCTTCGTGAAGTCCCCAATGTGAAATACCGCTACACCGTGATCGACAACCGCACAGTCGTCGTGGATCCGGACACCCGTACGGTCATCAAAGTCTACGACTGAACTAAGAGCTTCGGCTGAGGGCCCGCCGCACCGAAATGGGTGGCGGGCTTTCAAACAAACGCAGGGACGTGGCAATGAAAAAGAGCTACCAAAAGCCCACGCTTGTGAAGCGCGAGAAGCTCGCCGAGTTGACGCTTAGATTGTTATTTCGGGCCGAAACCATGTCAGTGATTCTGAAATCGCGACGGCCCCTGTCACGCCATCCATCTCATTGCCTGCCTTATATGACCGGCATTTGCCCTTCAAGCCGACTGAATTGCCGTATAGCTGCTTCCAGCGGCCCAGCGGCCCAGCGGCCGGGGGCTGGGGGCGGGGTTCGGCCGCCGGCCTAACCGGGAAACGGGTAGCTTCGCCGGCTAGCGAGTTATAGGCCGGTCCTGCATCGCTGCTTGCAAAAATGGACGCCGGCTGCCGATCGGAACAGCGAACAGAGATCGGCATGCCGGCGCGCTACTCCCCAACCCTGTTTCATTTATCGGTGCGTTGTGGCGCGCGCACAACTAAGCCAAAATGATAGGGTGTCCCTACCTCACCGGACCCGTTCCGCTCCATTGGATGAACGTCACCTCCTTGCCGGTCACTTCCCGCACCGTCTTCAAAAGCGCCTCATGTAGCGTCTGCATCGAGCGGTAGTGGTCGCAGCTAGGCGAAATCAGTGGGCCGACGAGGGCCTTATGCAGCCCTTCCGCTGCCTGTAGGAACTGCTCCAACTCCTGACCCGATAGATGCTTGGGATGATTGCGCCTGACCATAGCGACCTCCGTTATAGAAATCGCCCCACATAGGATTATGGTCCTACATCGCAAATCTCAGATCAAGGGCTGTTTTGGGCGGCCTCACAGGAATCAGCAGGGCCACGGCGCCTAGGCAGCCAATGCGCGAACGGCGTTGGAACGAATGTTCGTCATCCTCGTTGCAATGCTGGCCGGATGCCCTTGTGCCCCATACCCCTTTCCGGCCAAGCCTTGATAGGCCCGCTGCTTTAGCCCGGCAGCGGGCCATTCATTTTTTACGGAATCGAGGAGATCACGCCGAAGGTGAAGAGGCGCTAACCGGCCAACGCCATTCGGTATCAGCAGAACACTGCCTAGCTTGCGCCATCATATCAGACAAGCCTAATGTAAATCATGATCTGGCCATGGAGCGGGCGCTGTGGCGCATCCGGGTTGGGCGCTATCATCGCCGCCGCCTGCGCTTTCGGAATGCCGTTGGCATCGGCACATGATAGCATCTGGTATGAAAAACAGTGCTGCGAGGACGAGCATTGCGAGCCGATCGCAAATGGCACCGTTCAGGAAACAATCAAGGGCTTCAAGGTGCCGTCCGGCGAGTTGCTACCTTACGCGGACGGCAGGGTGCGTCAGTCACACGACATGCGTTTCCATTGGTGCCATGCCCAAAAAGTAGGCCGGCATCGTCAGAAACCATCTGGCAACCCTGACATTACGATCTGCCTGTACGTGCCGCCTAAGTCATTCTGAAATTTCTGCCCTTAAATCCTCCGTTGCGGCGAACCCTTCAACGGAGATCGCCATGCCCCAAAAGACCCTCGCCGACACGCTGGCCGCCCGCGAAACCCTCTATGTCAACTGCGGGCATCCGATGTGCTGCAAATCGACCAAGCTTGATATCCAGGCATTGATCGACAGACTCGGACCGGATCACGGGTCGATGCATCAGGATCTCGTCGGGCGTTTTGGCTGCTCAAAATGCAAGGCCGAGGGCCGCCACCGCAGCCCAGTGTTCTTCACATGCGTTCCCGATTACGAAGGCCAGCAGCGGGCGCGCAACCGCGACTGGAAACCGACTTTCGAGAGCACCCCGTCGACGAGCTAGGCAGGCTTTTGGCGCAAAGGCTCGGCTCCCCGAACATCGCTAGGGGCGACCGGTGTGGCGGGTAACCTTCGGGGGGTGACCGGCCTTTGCGGGTGGGGTATGGGGGGATCCCGCAATGCCCAAGGTACGGGCATATTAGAAACTGCTCAACTAAGACTGAGGGTCTAAATCCATCGGGGCTAAAAGATAGCATGACCCTACCAAACCGTAGGGAATGGCCGGTGCGGTTTGGGCATGCTCGTTGCTGGTTTATTTGCACCGCACCGGCCATTGCGGGACTTGGTAATGAAGCCCCCGCGCCGATGAAGCTACAGGCACATTAGAAGCGGCTCAATTACGACTGAGTGCCCTAGCCACAGGGGCCTAAAGGCATTGGAACATTTCCCCGGTGATGACGTTCAGCGACCATCAAAGGGGGCAATTTGATGAACAACACGCAACCGTGGAAGACTTCGGTCGAGATCGAGGAACTTGGAAATAGGCATTATGTGCGGGTCATCGAAGACGGCGTGGTAAGCGTCAAGCGCTTCCTTTCTCGGGAAAATGCCACAGACTTCGCCCAAGCCGAACAGGTGCGGCTTGGGCTGGATAAGCGTCGCGTTCCATTTCACAGGGAATTTCAGTAGAAGAAAAACGCCTCAGCGCCGTGGGAACAAAAATTCGCGTCCTTCTCCCTTGTGCCCCACCCCCATTCCGGCCAAGCCTTGTTGGTAGGCCCGCTGCTTTCCCTAGCACGGCACGGATGCGGCCTTCATGAGATGGAACGGGACAGGGCCGGTGAAATAGCGCCATTCCCCTGCGGTTCGTCAGCCAGGCAGTCTTTCGAAGTCATGGCGCGCCCCTCCGACAGCCCGGCTAGACAATCTTCGAGAAGCTCCAGGCGAAACTTGTGCCAACGCAATTGTTGACCAAGCTGGGCCATCTTGAACATTCCGACAGCACAAGACGCTTTTTCGGTTAGTTCGCATTGCAGCGAAGCGATCTGCTTCCGCAATTTCACGGCTTCGGCGAGCCGCTGATCTCTGACCCAACCCCGACCATGCATGGTCCTTTGCCCACATGAGCAACCCGGGCAGAAGATAGCGCTGCCGGCGTTAATCAAAGAGATGTTCAATTAGTACAATTCTAGCGACTGTGGCCGGCGGCCAGTGAACAAAGGTCAGGGGCTCGTGTAGTTGCCGTCAACGACGCCACCGAGGTTTCTCGTCAAGGCTTCCCTTTATGATGGCTACGCCCTTGCCATGCGTGTCGAACCATAGCAAGCCGCTCGACCCTGTGAAGCTCCGCGACCGGTTCGGCCCAGATGCGCCGGCAATGGCGCCGCGTTCTTCGAAGCTGTTGAGCAGATGGGCCTGGAGGGCATGGTCTCGAAGCGACGGAGCGTGTGCAGGAGGCCAGGGCGTCCAAGCCAACGCAGCGGGTGCCGAGCGCCTTTGCCGATGATGTCGAATGGGTCAAGCCAGGCATCACCGGCCGGGTTAAGTTCCTTCGCGGCGAGCACACGCTACGCCATGCGACAGGACTTCGAGGAAGGAACCTAAGGCGGCCGGCCAGCTTGTCTCAGCATGAGCGCGCGAGCCCTAGAACGACGGCGTGTCAGCCGTAGCACTCACTTCGACCACACAGTTCTTCGTTCTTCAGGGTCTCGGCTCCAGGCTAGTAGCGCTACTTCAATTGCAGAACGATCGAACCCTCAGAGACTGCGGGTGCGCCGACGCCAGTGTTAGACGCGTTCTCCTTGATCCAGTCTCTCGCTTTCTGGAGGCTTTCATCCGTGCCGGCCTTGTTAGTGCAGACCGTAACGGAAATGCCGCCATCTGCCGTGCGGATGAGCGAGTAACTCACAAATCCCTTCACCGACCGTATGAGGCTCTCAACTTCCGTCTTGCGCTTCTCCAGCACGTCGAAAAGCTCTTTCGCTCCCTTGCCAGAATAGGTTCTTACGATTGCGTGCATGCCCATTCCTCCCTTTGGCCATCCACCCGGCGATAAATTATACTCTCCCCGCCCGTGATTTCCAAATCTAGGTCCCGCGCCCCCGGCTCTGTCCGGACGGCGCCGCCGCCAGCGGTATCTTGGAGGTGTACATCAAAGCTTCACTGGTGACACCCCAGACGAGCATGACCAGAAATAGGACGTAGCCAGCGCCGGCAATTGTACGGCACAGGACTTTCACGCCTAGCCTTTAAGGCGGTTTGTGCCAACAGTCTGCCATGATGGTCGCGATAGCTGCGGCAAAAGCCCCTATCCCTTCCTGTTGCACTGCGCTGTTGGGGTCATTTCTTGAGCCTTACCCCGGCGCCCCCGCCATTCTCGGCGATGAACTCCACGCCGGCCGCTTCGAGGGCGCGGCGGATTGCTTCGACCGTGCTTTCCCGCATTGCCTCGCCGCGCTCAAGACGAGCAATTGTGTTGGGTGACACGTCGGCTTTCACCGCCAATTCTCTCACGCCGAGACCAATTGCCGCCCTCGCCATTTTGCACTGCGCCGCGTTCATTTAGTAACCCTGTTACTTTTTAGCTTGATGTGAATCGAATCCTGAAGCTATAGTAACCCTGTTACTAAACATGCTCAAGGAGCAACCACAATGCCGAACACCCGTGTTCCGGCAGCCGGCGAAGCTATGCCTGCTGCCAAACTACAAAGGTTCCGCCCCATCCTGGGAGATGCTGCAGTCCAGATGGCCGCAGCGGCGCTGCAGATCGAGCGAGACGCCGCCTTCATCGCTACCGCAAATGTCATTGATCGATGGCGGATCGGAATATCGTGTCTGGATCGACCATCCGGTCGGTCTTGTGATGATCTCGCGGGTGTCATCATGAACGCCCGCACACCCGTCCTACAGCCTCTAGGAATGCCGAAGGGAATGGACCCGCGCCAGTGCCGCCAGTCGGTCGAGAAGCGCCTGAATGACCTGCTTGACCGTGCTATGAGCTTGATAACGGCGCTCGACCTCATGGAAGCCGATTGCGATCTGGAGGACACCGCCGACGACGAGCCCTATCTCGGCTGGCCAGACGGTCGCCCACAACAGGGCGACAACGACGACCGCGAAGGCGATTTCAGCGACTTCGAGGACAGCGGCGACGAGCACGAGCCTTCTTTGGGCTGGTCGGCCGGGACGAACCAAGAGGCAGCATTGGCCGACGCCAGAGCCGACGTCACGTTCTATGATGGCGAGTTCGATGCAGGGGACGCGCCGGAGCCCGACAACTTCAGCGAAACCGTAACGTGGCCTGAAAACCTGAAATCGCAGGAAGTGCTGGTGACGCTATGACGACGGCAACCGATCTGGATGACATCACGATCGATCTCGATCACCTCGCCACGCTGTTGCACGTCCTCGCCGACATGGCGCTCGACGCATCTGATACGGCATCGCCAGCTTCCATGCGCATAAGTGCGCTCTCAGCCATCGCGCGCGATATGGCCGACCGCAACACGGAGGCGGTGGAACAGTACCATCGGACACAGATCGAGGCCGGCAAGCGCTTGGCTGCCGCCTGAACGATAATGGGTCCGGTTCCGACCCATTAAGCCCGCTGCCTCTGGTGGCGGGCTTTTCCTATAGCGAAGTGGCAGCCGTCCAAATGTCGGCATAGGCGGGAATCTTAAGTGCCGCAACGTCAGCCGGCACCAGCGCTATCATTGCAGGTGACCTTCCAGCTAAATCCTTGAAGGATTGGCTGACTCTCCAGACCTTGCTCCCATCTACGACAATAAGTCGGTCGTGCAGGGCGCGGGGGCCGGTTTTCCTCGCCTCTATGGGACGCGTTAGGCCGTACTTAGATGCCCACCGAATTACCGCAGGCGCTAGCGTGGCCTGCAGATGAGCAGTGTCAGACAGCAACTCGATCTTGATCCCTTCCGAAATCATCGGTGCGAAATCGGTCAAAATTATATGGTCCATATATGGATCAACGATCAGAACATTAGATCGCGCTTCCTTTAAGACCTTTCCGATAGCCGTCATGGCGTCCATTGCGCTGCCGACCGGCAAGAAGGCTCCGGCAGAGGATGCGGGTGCGGCCAACTCAGCACGGGCCAGCGAGCGCTGGAGAATACCCCAAATACTCGGCCCATAAATATGCGCATAGTCGCGATAATTCACTGCAACTTCTGCGATTTTGACGTTCTCGGGGAGGTTGCCGACTGCCTCCACCAAAGCGACGGCTTTGGCCAGCCAAACCTCTTTGTCGCTAGAATAGGACTCGATCTTAGGCGGCACGCTGAGGATGATTCTTGCGGGTCAATGGTACGCAGCAACCCCTCCCAACCTATGTCGCATTCCATGTCGCATGGACCTGCCGATACTCGCAGGAAACCGTTGGAAATCAACGGTAGCCAGTTGCAACATGGCGCGACATGAAATCAGCCGGCCAGGTGCATTTCTTTGGCACCTAAGCGACTGATTTAATTGTGAGAAATTTGGTAGCGGGAGAGGGACTTGAACCCCCGACCCCAGGATTATGATTCCCGTGCTCTAACCAACTGAGCTACCCCGCCAGGGCGGCGAAAGGCTCGAAATCGGCCTTAAATTGCAAGGCATGTCGAGGCGTTCACCAAGGTCGCGCGGATATAAGGTTGGGAGGGCAAGCCTGTCAAGCTTCGAAGCAGCCCGCGTGCCGGCATAATCTCGCCATCGAAAAGCTTTGCCGGGCAGGCAATCGAAAAGGCGTGCGGGGTTGAGTTCGACCGGGCACGTCGCTATGTCTCGGCCACGATTTTTAGAGTTTGAAAACAATGAAGCCGCGCATTGCAGTCCTCGGTTGCGGATACTGGGGCAGCAACCACATCCGCACCCTCAAGGCGCTGGGCGCTTTGCACGCGGTTTCGGACGACAACCGCGCCCGCGCGGAAGGCTTTGCCAGCGAGCAGGATTGCCTGGCGATCGAGCCGGAGCAGTTGTTCGCTCGCGACGACATCGACGCCATCGTCATGGCGCTGCCGCCGCAGTTCCACGCCGACATGGCGGTGCGCGCCGTCGAGGGCGGCAAGGACGTGCTAGTGGAGAAGCCGATCGCGCTGACGGTTGACGATGCCGAGCGCGCGGTGCAGGCGGCGAAGGACAATGGCCGCGTCTTCATGGTTGGCCATGTGCTGCGCTTCCATCCGGCCTTCGAGACGCTGAAGGCGCTGATCGACAAGGGCGAGCTCGGCGAAGTCCGCTACATCCACTCGCATCGCCTCGGGCTCGGCAAGTTCCATACCGAAAACGACGCGCTGTGGGATCTGGCGCCGCACGATCTGTCGATGATCCTGGCGATCACCGGCACCGAGCCGATCGAGGTCAGGGGCGAGGGTGCCGCACTCCTCGACAATCTCAGCGACTTCGCGCATCTGCACATGCGCTTCCCCAACGGCCTGCGCGGCCATCTCTTCGCCTCACGCCTCAATCCCTATCGCGAGCGGCGGCTGACCGTGGTCGGCACCAAGGCGATGGCGGTGTTCGACGATGTCGAGCCGTGGGAGCGCAAGCTTGCCGTCTACCGCCACGCGGTGTGGCAGGACAGCGGCCAGTGGGCCTTCACCGCCAACGAGCCGTCCTATGTGGCGGTCGGCGAAGGCATGCCGCTGACCCGGGAGCTAGCGCATTTCATCCAGTGCATCGAGACGCGGGCCGAACCGCGCACCAGCGGCGAGGAAGCGATCAGGGTTCTGCGCATCCTGACGGCGGGCACCATCACCCACAGCAAATCCAGTTCCTGAGAGACCGTTTGGAAACTCTACTCCGGCGGTCACCTGATGGCGTTTTCTGCGCTTCCGGTGCTCACGGACCCAAATGTCCGCTGCGCTCCGGTTCTCGAAACCACCGCCATATGGCTCGCCAGAGCGAGTTTCGAAACAGTCTCTGAGAGAAAAAGCCGCCCTTATTCGGCGGGGATATGTGCCGGGCGGGCGGCGAGCCGGCTCAGCATGGCCTCGGCCTCGGCGCCGCGCTCGGAGCGCTCGATGAAGCCGCCGCCGAACACGCGCGCCTCGTTGCCGTCGTCAGAATAGAGCACGCAGGCCTGGCCGGGCGCGATGCCGGACTCGCCGTCGACCAGCTCCACCGAGGTGACGCCGTCGCGGTGATGCAGCACGGCCGGGCGCGGCGGACGCGTCGAGCGGACCTTGGCGAACAGCTCGAGGCCGCTGGCGGGCACGTCGGACAGCGGCCCATCGCCCAGCCAGTTCATGTTGCGCAGATAGATCTTGTGCGTCTCCAGCGCCTCGCGCGGGCCGACGACGACGCGCGCCCGGTCGGCATCGAGATGCACGACATAGAGCGGCTCGCCCGAGGCGATGCCGATGCCGCGGCGCTGGCCGATCGTGTAGCGCAAGATGCCTTCATGGCGGCCGAGCACGCGGCCGTCGATATGGACGATGTCGCCAGGGTTGGCGGCAGCCGGCTTCAACTTGGCGATGATGTCGGAATATTTGCCTTGCGGCACGAAGCAGATGTCCTGGCTGTCCTGCTTGGCGGCGACCGTCAGCCCCATCTCCTCGGCAATGGTGCGAACCTCGGGCTTGGAAAGCCCGCCGAGCGGGAAGCGCAGATAGTCGATCTGCGCCTGCGTGGTGGCGAACAGGAAGTAGCTCTGGTCGCGGTCGGCGTCGACCGGCCGGAAGAGTGCGCGGTGCGCGCCGTTGGCGCTGGAGCGAATGTAATGACCGGTGGCCAGTGCGTCGGCGCCAAGTTCCTTGGCGGTCGCCAAAAGGTCGGCGAACTTCACCGTCTGATTGCAAGACACGCAAGGGATCGGCGTCTCGCCGGCGACATAAGAGTCGGCGAAGGGGTCGATGACCGCCTTGCGGAAGCGCTCCTCGTAGTCGAGCACGTAGTGGGGAATGCCGAGCGTCTCGGAGACGCGGCGGGCATCGTCGATGTCCTGGCCGGCGCAGCAGGAACCGGCCCGGTGTGTTGCCGCGCCATGGTCGTAGAGCTGCAGTGTGACGCCGACGACGTCATAGCCTTCGCGTTTCAACAGGCCCGCAACGACCGATGAATCGACGCCGCCCGACATCGCGACAACGACACGGGTGGTTTCGGGACGTCCTGGAAGGTCGAGGCTGTTCATGGTTCTTTCGTTCTGCGTGGCGCCTGAATGCCAATGGCCGGAATATAGGTCAAGCACCTGGGTGGCGCCAGCATCTCGCGCCCAAGCGATTTTTGCCTGCGAATCCAGCGTCCGATGGCCGATATTTCAAATGCCGACGAAAAGACTAACGCGGCGTTCATGATCCTTACCTAGCTATTAGGGTTCGCTTAGGCAATTTTTAAAGCTGTGGCGGTACTGTGGCGGGGATTGGGTCTTTGAGTTTTTTGTAGAGAGTACGATGACCGATCTAGTTAGACCGCGAGTCAAATATGTTATCGGGCCTGACGGCAGCCCTCTCACGATTGCCGATCTGCCGCCGACGAACACACGGCGCTGGGTTATTCGGCGCAAGGCGGAAGTGGTGGCTGCGGTACGCGGCGGCCTTTTGAGTCTTGAAGAGGCATGTCAGCGCTACAAGCTCACCACCGAGGAATTCCTGTCCTGGCAGGCGTCGATCGATGAATACGGCCTTGCCGGGCTGCGCACGACGCGCATCCAGCAATACCGGCACTAGACAAGGCCGGGTCAAAGATAGAGGGCGCGGCAATGCCGCGCCCTTTTGTTTTGCTGGAACGAGCCCTGTACCTCAGACCGTCAGCACCACCTTGCCGATCGGCCTGGTGGCGAGAAAGGCATGGGCGGCACCGGCTTCTTCCAGCGGCAGAGCCTTTGCCACGTGGACGGCGAGCTCTTTCGCATCGATCAGTCCGCCAAGCTCGGCAAGGCCGTCGCGATCGGGCACGACGGACATGCGCTCGACACGGATATTGCGGGCGCCGGCGTCTGCTTTGGTGGCGTCACTGACATCGAGCAGCGACACCAGAACGCCGCCGTCCCTCAGTACCTTCAGTGAGCGTTGCGCATGGTCGCCGCCGATCGGGTCCAGCACTAGGTCGATATCGCTGGCCTTGCTGGTGAAATCGCCCGTGGTGTAGTCGATGACCTCATCGGCGCCGAGCGAGCGGACGAAGTCGAGCTTTTCCGGGCTGGCCGTGGCGATGACATAGGCGCCGCGCGCCTTGGCGATCTGCACCGCCAGATGACCGACACCGCCGGCCGCCGCGTGGATCAGCACGCGCTGGCCCTGTTTCAGGCGGCCATGGCGAATGAGGCCCTGCCATGCCGTCAGGCCGGCCAGCGGTAGCGCGGCTGCTTGAACGTGGTCGATGCCTTCAGGCTTCGGCGCGATTTCGTCCACTGGCGCGACCGCCAGTTCGGCATAGGCGGCCGCTTGCCTGGGAAAGCGCGGCATGCCGAACACCGCGTCGCCGATCTTGAGGCCGGTCACGTCAGGGCCTAGTGCCTCGATGGTTCCCGAGATGTCCCAGCCGAGGATGAAGGGCGGTTCGCCAAGCAGCGGGAAATAGCCGGCACGAACGGCGCCATCGACGGGGTTGATGCCTGCCGCCTTGACGCGGACAAGCACCTCGCCGGCCTTTGGCGAGGGGGCGGGCCGATCGGCGATGACGAGGACGTCGGGTCCGCCGACGGAGTTCTGGATAATGGCACGCATGGAAATCTCCTGCTGGTTGGTGCCACTATCATTTGGATAGTAATATTCTCTAGTCTAGTATGTACCTTTTCTATATATAGGTACCTCATGGATAGTGAAGACAACTCCTCGTTCGGTTACGACGCCTTCCGGCGGTCGTGTCCATCGCACACCGTGCTCGAGACGCTGGCCAACAAATGGGTCTATCTGGTCGTTTGCGCCTTGCGCCGCGGCCGGCTGCGCAATGGCGAACTGGCGCGCAAGCTCGAAGGCATCACGCCGAAGATGCTGACGCAGACGCTGCGCATCCTCGAACGCGACGGCATCGTGCGGCGCGAGATCTTTCCGGTCATTCCGCCGCGGGTCGAATACGAGCTGACCGAACTCGGTCAGAACCTGGCGGGACTGCTCAATCAGATACGGTCCTGGTCGGAGCAGCATGTGCCCGACATCAAGGATGCCCGCGCGCGGGCATCGATGGAATCTCAAGAGGATTCTGTGGCGCGGGGCTGAGGCCGGCATCAGCCTGGTCAGGTTCCGGCCGCGGCAGCTTCGATGGCGTTCCGGGAACGCCGATTGGCCTGTTTTTCAGCCGATCATGGCGCTGCGGCCACCCAGTTCGGCATCGCGGATCTTGGTGTCGCGCGATTCGAGCATCTCCGCCTTGGAAAGCTCCGCTTCAGCTTCGCCGAGTAATGATTCGGCAATGCTTCGCTGCTGGGCGAGGTCGCTTTGAGAATTTCTGAGGTTGTCGCGGCGCAAGCGTGCCGCCTTGGCGAAGGTCGGATAGGCAAAATGGTTGATGTCGGTGATGCCGGCCTTCTTCTCTTCAGCGGTGATCTGAAGCTCCAGTTCGACAGCCATCCGTTCGAACTCGGCGATCATCATGTCGAGCTGCAGCAGCTGCCGCCGCTTCTCATTCACCTGAAACTGCTTCAGCCGAACGAGGTTTTCACGTGACTTCATGATTCGGTACTCCCGGAAACGCACACCCGCACATATCGTCCAAACCGCCTGGAAAGGCCCAGGCGTCACCCGTTTCCCCCGGCTTTCCCCGAACTATGGGAAACAAACTCCTAAAGTTTTTTGCCGTTGGTAACCATTCGTTTACGGGCATTGTTAATCATACGGGCGAGGACTTAAGGCCGGGTAAAAATTCCGGTTTTCGGCGGAAAGCCAACCGGCGAGTCCCTGGAGTCACTTAGGCTGGCTTATTAATGTGGTGCATTAGCAGTTTGGGTCTGTGATTCGTTATTAGATTCAAGAGGGTGTAGAAAGGGGTTAAAAAATCTGGTATCGTCATCGGCACGAAATTAGGTTTTGTTAACCATTCGGTGGCACCTTCTGTTCAGGCAATCACTGCTCCGGTCCGGGACGGGTCGTGACATGGACCGGCAGCAGAAAAGGGGAATGAAATGCGTGTTCTGCTGATTGAAGATGACAGTGCAACCGCACAAAGCATCGAATTGATGCTGAAATCCGAAAGTTTTAATGTTTACACGACCGATCTCGGCGAAGAGGGCGTCGATCTCGGAAAGCTCTACGACTACGACATCATCCTTCTCGATCTCAATCTACCCGACATGTCGGGTTACGAAGTCTTGAGAACACTTCGCCTCTCCAAGGTGAAGACGCCGATCCTGATCCTGTCCGGCATGGCCGGCATCGAGGACAAGGTGCGCGGCCTCGGCTTCGGTGCCGACGACTATATGACCAAGCCTTTCCACAAGGACGAGCTGGTGGCGCGCATCCATGCCATCGTGCGGCGCTCCAAGGGCCATGCCCAGTCTGTCATCACCACAGGCGACCTGGTGGTCAATCTCGACGCGAAGACCGTCGAAGTCGGCGGCCAGCGCGTTCACCTGACCGGCAAGGAATATCAGATGCTGGAGCTGCTCTCGCTGCGCAAGGGCACCACGCTGACCAAGGAAATGTTCCTCAACCACCTCTATGGCGGCATGGACGAACCGGAACTGAAGATCATCGACGTCTTCATCTGCAAGCTGCGCAAGAAGCTTGACGCCGCGTCCGGTGGCCAAAATTACATCGAGACGGTCTGGGGCCGCGGCTATGTGCTGCGCGAACCGGAAGACATTCGCGTCAGCGCCTGAGCAAAGACCTTCGTTTGATTTTCCAACAAAAAACCCGGCTTCGGCCGGGTTTTTGCATGCTGGGCGTTGAAGCCGCCCGCTATCCGATGCTGGCGAATCAGGCGGCGATTTTCAGGGCACGGAAACGCTCGAGCAATTGCGGTCGGTTGAACGGCTTCAGCAGATAACCCTGAGCGCCGGCGCGCTTTGCCTTCATGATCGAGGCGACGTCGACCTCCACGAGCGAAACCAGGATCTGCGGCTTGACCACGCTCTCGATGGCGCGGATGCGGCGGATGAGGTCCACGGCCTGCACATCCGGCAAGGCGCCGTCGATGACGATGACATCGGGCATGTCGGCGGCGCACATCTCGATCGCGTCGAGCCCCGTGGCCGCTTCGATCACGGTCAAATCGGAGCCGCCAAGGATGCGCTTTGCAACCTTCCTGATGACGCTCGAATCGTCGACGAACAGGCAGCGTTTCATTTCCGGGTCCTCTCAGCCATCTGGCGAACCGGCAATCTGCGGGCAACCACGAGGCATACTAGAGCAATCTGGTAAAGAAGCCGAAAAGCCGTTAGGTAAAGTTTTTGCAAAGATACGCCGCGCGTCTTTTTCGTCGTGAATGCCGCGAGACCAAGCCGGCAAAACTTGCTCTGCCTGAATTATCGCCGAATTAACAAATATTAGCAGAAATAAATACTTTAGCTGTTCTTGCCGACTGGCGAAGGGGTTCAGGCCGCCGACAGCACGATCTCCTCGGCGGTCGCGTGGATCGAGATCGTCATGTTGGCCTCCCGCGCCAGCAGCAGCGTGTAATATGGCTGCACCGAATGGGCGTCGATCGGCTCCTCGGGCTTGTGGCCGGAATGAAGCTCCAGGAATTTCGGCGGCACGCGCAGCATCGGGCCGGCGGCCGACAGCGCAAAACGCGGCTCGGTGTCGAGATTCTCCAGCGTGACCACAAGCTTGCCGCCGCGCGGGATGGCAGCGTTGGCGACGAGAAGGAGGTTGAGCAGCAGTTTGACCTTGTTCTTGGGCAGCAGCGCGCGGGGCCCGTTCCAGGAGAGTTCCGGCTTTTCGTTCTTGAGGAAGGCGATGGCGACTGCTTCGGCATCTCCGGTATCGATCATCATGCCGGCCGAGCCTGCTGCGCCGAAGGCGATGCGGGCAAATTGCAGGCGGGCCGAAGCGTTCCTGGCGCTCTGGCGGATCAGCTTCATGGCGTCTTCGTCGGCGCCGCCCTCATCGAGCAGTTCGAGGCCGTTGTTGATCGCGCCGACCGGCGAGATGATGTCATGACAGACCCGGCTGCATAGAAGCGCTGCAAGATCCGGTGCTGAAAGGGTGAACAGTTCGGCCATGGGCGAAGTCCCTGATAAAATCCACGTACTCATGGCCGAGCGATCAATTGTCGCGCCTGCCCACACGAATCACGCTCTCTCCCCAGGTCATCTGAATACACAGCGCCCGTGCGTGCGGCAACAAATCCAAAATTGTCGTTAGCGAAAATGGTGCGTTCACGCAGGATTCCCGGCCTGCGCAGGCGGTTCGAAGCCGGTGTGTGAGGAGCGCCAGCCTTCGAACTGCCATCTTCATGTGGAAGCTTAATGGTTGAAAAAGGATTACGGCATAGTTTGCCTGTGACAGTTACCCCTAGTGGCCGCCAAGAGCCACATGGGTGCGAGGCGTCGGCGAAAGTGCTCCCTGACGGAGATTGGAAGCATGTTTTCCCGATTCTACGACCGGAGTTTTTTCCGAGTCATCTCAATGACGATTGCCCTGATGGGCGTTCTCGTCTTTTCGACCTCCGCGCTGCGGGCCCAGGAATACACCGCTCAGGAGATCGTCGATTCCGGCCATAAATTCTTCGGCGCTACGTCGGGCGGCCTTGCCACCGTCGTCGAGAAGATTTTCGCTTCCTATGGTCTGCCCAACGGCTATCTGCTTGGCGAAGAGGGCTCCGGTGCGCTGATCGGCGGCCTGACCTATGGCGAGGGAACGCTCTACACCAAGAACGCTGGCGACCATAAGGTGTTCTGGCAAGGTCCGTCGCTCGGCTGGGATTTTGGCGGCGAAGGCTCGCGCGTGATGATGCTGGTCTACAATCTCGATGATGTGAACAGCCTCTACAACCGCTTCGGCGGCGTCGCCGGTTCGGCCTATGTGGTGGCGGGCGTCGGCTTCAACGTGCTGCAGAACAACAGGGTGCTGCTGGTGCCGATCCGCACCGGCGTCGGCGCCAGGCTTGGCATCAATCTCGGCTATCTGAAGCTCACGCAGCGGCCGACCTGGAACCCGTTCTGAGCGGGCATATTGATATTCAGGTGAGGCCGGCCTGACCTGAATCTCAGCATGCGTTCCGCTCGCGATCGTGCCATCGGGGGATTTTGTGAGGTCGCAGGCTGAACGTGGCCGCGGCACACTCTTGCCGCGGCGCTGGATTTCCGTCATGCGAAGATGGCAAAGTCGAGCTTTGGCGGTTGTTGCCATCATAGCGGATAGTCACCTTGATCCAGTCGATCCTGTTTTTCGCCCTCGGCTTTCTCTGCGCCGGCTTTCTGGCGCTGCTGGTCGCTCCGGCCATCTGGCGGCGGGCCGTAGCGCTGACGCGCAGGCGATTCGAGGCGTCCATGCCGTTGACGCCGGTCGAAATCCAGGCCGACAAGGACCGGATCAGGGCCGAGTTCGCGATGTCGGCGCGCCGGCTGGAGATGAGCGTCAAGGCATTGCGGGAGAAGGCGGCCGAACAGCTGGTCGAGATTGGTCGCGGGCGCGAGGCCCTCAAGGGGCTGGCGGTCGAGCGGAAGGACAAGCAGCAGGCGCTTTCCGAACTGGAGGCCAGGACCCAAGAGCTTCATCAGCGCGAGGAGCAGTTGCAGCACCTTTCGGACAAGCTCGCGCAGAGCGAGCGCATGCTGGAGAAGCGCGCGCTCGAGCTCGAAAAGCTGGAGCATATGTATGACGACGCCAGCTTCTCCTCCAGCAACCGCCAGATCGAACTGGTGGCGCGCGAATCCGAATTGGAGAGCCTTGCCAACGACATCGCCGTGCTGCGCAGCCAGCGCAAGGAGGCGGACCGGCGCAATCAGGAAACCGCGGCCGAAAGCAAGGCCGCGCGCGAGGCCTTGAAGGTGGAGAAGAAGAGAACCGTCGAGCTCGACAAGAAGGTCGAGCGCCTGCTCGCCACGCTTGCCGATCGTGAGGAGAAGCTCGACCGCCGCGAGAAGGAAATGGCGCGGCTGCGCGAACGATCGAAGGGCGAGGCCGAGGCAAACGCTCCGGCGGCGCTGCTTGCCGGCGGAGGCGACAGCCTGACTGCCGTCAGGAGCGACGACATCGAAAAGGCGATCGCCAAGCTCGATGGCGACCGTGAGCGGCTGGAGGCGCGGCTGACGACGCTGGCCCGCGAGAACAAGCGTCTCAAGGCGGATCTCGGCGCGCTGGCTGCGTCCAGCCCTACGAATGGCAGCGCCGCATTGCGCGAGCAGATGAATGAACTGGCGGCGGAGGTCGTCCACCTGACGGCCAAGCTCGAAGGGCCCGATTCGCCGATCGCCAAGGCATTGGCGGCACCCTCGGATACAAGATCCGGCCACCGCAGTCTTGCAGACCGCGTGCGGGCGCTGCAGAAGGCGGATTCACCGACCTGAAAGTTGGGGGCCGCGCGCCGAGCGAGACAGGCACGACGCGCGTTGTCGATGACGGGTTTATGCGATCAGCAACGCGAAAAATGATGCAGGGCGATGGCTGAGGCGGCGGCGACGTTCAGGCTGTCGAAGCCTTGCGCCATATCGATCCGCACCGTTTTCAGGCGGGCGAGCAGGTTTTCGGGCAAGCCTTCGCCTTCGGTGCCGAGATAGAGCGCCAGCCTGGCCGGCCTCCTTGCATCACGAATGTCGGCATCGCCGCGAGGCGACAGCGCGACCTGGCTGAAGCCCAGCCGGTCGAGCATGGCGATGAAGCCGCTGGTATCGTCGAAGGAGGCGAAGGGAACCTTCAGCGCCGCGCCGACCGAGACGCGGATTGCCTTGCGGTACAGCGGATCGCAACAGGTCGCATCGAGCAGCACTGCACCGGCGCCAAAGGCGGCGGCGTTGCGGAAGATCGAACCCATATTGTCATGATTGGCGATGCCGACCAAAACGACGACCAGCGCATTGGCAGGCAGGGCCTCCAGCAAGGCCTCGGCCGGCTGCGAGGCGCCCCTGCTGCCGATCGCCAATATGCCGCGGTGCATGTGAAATCCGGCGATCCGGTCGATGATCTCGCCGCTGGCGATATAGACCGGAAGGTCCGCCGGCGCCTTGCGCAAGGTCTCGTCGAGACCGGCCAGCCGGTTCTCGAGAACCAGAACCGATTCGGCGGCAAAGCGGCCGGCCGACAGCAGGATTTCGAGCACCACCTTGCCTTCGGCAACGAAACGGCCGTGCCGGCCAACAAGGTCGCGCTCGCGTATGTCGAGATAGGCAGCGACACGCGGGTCTTGCGGATCATCAATGTGGATCAGGTCCATGCATTGCCTCGGCCTGCTCGCATCGATCCGAATGTGGATTTTCGGAAAGCGATGCGCGGATATGACATGGAGAGCGGCGTGCGCCCAGATGGACGCACGCCGCTCGAAAAGTCGTCAGCGAGATAAGGAACGATCGGACCTGCCGGTCAAGCCCCGGCGCGGCGCAGGCGATGGGCCATCTGCGACAAGTCGCCGTCGCCGAAAATGCCGTCCAGCATGCGAAGCAGCTCGCGCGCGGCTTCGGACTTGCAGGCATAGTAGATCATCTGCCGGTCGCGGCGGGTCTCGACAAGATCGAGCGCCCGAAGCTTGGCCAGATGCTGCGACAGGGCGGATTGGCTCAACTGGATCTTGTCGGCGATGGCGCCGACCGACATTTCACCGTCCATCAGGTAGCTCATGATCAGCAACCGTTTCTCGTTGCCCATAAGCGTGAGGAACGTGGCTGCTGATTCGGCGTTGGCGAGTAGCTTGCTCGAGATCATCGATGCCCCATGTTTTTGAGCTCATCCTGACGCTATGGGGGCAATAGCGTCAGATTCCATAAATTCACGTGTGGATGCACGCTGCTGAATCAGCGTCATGTGCGAGGGTAGAACATTTCTTCCAAATCTCAAGACTTGCTTTTGATTCAAGGCAATTAACTATCGATCTTGTGAATAGCCGGCTGCGCGTCCGGCCTTGGCCATATCGACCAGGACCGGCCGCAAATCGCGGGCCGTCTTCAGCGGTTCGGGGAAGAAGACCCGGCATATGGCGTCGCCCGAGGCCAGGTCCATGCCGTCGGCGTCGAAGCCGGTGGCAATCCAGCCATCGCCATCGGCCTTGGCATAGTGATGCGCATAGATGGCGATCGCGTCGAGGTGGTCGGCATTCATGTGGTCGAGAGCCGATTGTTCGCCGGCAGCCAACTCGTCGACGACCGGCCCGGTGGTGACCAGGTCGCTACGATCGAGCAGGTAGGCCTTGCCGAAGCCGCCATTGAGGCTGGCGCGCTCGGGCTCGAGCCGGAAGATCGAGAAGTCACCTAGCCCGGCATAGAGCCGTGCCTTGGGATTGCGGTTGAGATAGCGCCGCTCTGCGTGGGCATGCTCGTCCGATCCACGCTCGAGCCGCCGCGCCCGGCAGACCAGGGTGACACGCGGATGCGCCAGCGGATCGCCCTTGCCCGGTTCGCCGACTAGCAGCGAGCAGCGCGGGTCGGCGAGGATGGCACCTGTATGCGCGGACAGCATCGACACCAGGATTAGCGGCGCGCCGTCAACGTCGGTGGCGACGCCGACCCTGCTCGCCAATGGCGATCCGGTCGTGGGCTCGATGACAGCCAGTGCGCTGAAACGTGCGCTGCGGATCAGCGTCCTTGCCAGCCGGATCGCTTCGGCGTCCGTCTCGCGGATGACGTCCTTGTTCCGATCAACCAAAAGTGTTCACCGTCATAAGTTGATTTTCCTTCTCCACTTATCAACCGATCACGCCTGATTTGACAAGGGCTTCGACCTCGCCTTGCGCAAAACCGAAACGCCTCAGCACCATCACCGGCTGGAGATCGTGTTCGTCCGGCTTTGTGGCAAGCGTTGACGGCGTTTGCGAGAAGCGCGGCGCTGGGGCAGGGCGATCGAGCCTGCCTGCTTTTACAAAGGCGCTGCGGGCATGATTGTGCGGATGGTTTTTGGCTTCCTGCAGCGATAGCACCGGCGCGACGCAGGCGTCGGTATCCGCAAACAGGGCGGCCCAGTCGTCGCGCGTCTTCCGCTTGACCCGAGCGGCGATGGTGGCACGCATCTCCGGCCATAACGCCTTGTCGAACTGGCCGCGCACAAAGTGCTCGTCGAGTGGCAGCAGCCTGGCGAATTCGGCGAAGAAGCGGGGTTCAAGGCAGCCAACGGCGACATGGCGTCCGTCCTCCGTCTCGTAAGTGTCGTAGAAGGGCGCGCCGGAATCGAGCAGGTTTACGCCGCGTGCATCCCGCCAAAGGCCGGCCGCCATCAGGGCATGGACTGGCGCCGCCAGCATCGAGGCGCCCTCGACCATTGCCGCGTCGATGACCTGGCCCTTGCCGGAGCGCGAGCGCTGGAACAGCGCGGCCAGCACGCCGGCAATCAGCATCATGGCACCGCCACCATAGTCGGCGACGAGGTTGAGCGGCGGCACTGGTCTGCCTTCCTCGCTGCCGATGGCGTGCAGCACGCCGGAATAGGCAAGATAGGTGATGTCGTGGCCGGCGCGGCCGGCGAGCGGCCCATCCTGGCCGAAGCCGGTCATGCGGCCGTAGATCAGCGCCGGGTTGCATGCCAGCACCGGATCAGGCCCGAGGCCGAGCCGTTCCATGACGCCGGGACGAAACCCTTCGATCAGCATGTCGGCCTTTTCGACAAGGCTGAGCAACAGTTCTGCGCCTTCGGGGCGCCTCAGGTCGACGCTCAGGATGGAGCGGCCATGGCGGTCGAGGTCGTATTCTTCCGGCCGCGCCATCAGAGGCTGGCCGGAGCCCGCCCGTTCGATGCGCACCACCTCGGCGCCCATCTCGGACAGCATCAGGCCAGCCAGCGGCACCGGGCCGAGGCCGGCCATCTCGATCACGACCAGACCGCTGAGCGGGCCGCTCCTGGCCGGTACGGGAGTGCTCATGGCTGGCTATTTCGGCGCCATGCGGATGGCGCCGTCGAGACGGATGGTCTCGCCGTTCAGCATCTGGTTCTCGACGATATGGAGCGCGAGTGCTGCGTATTCGGAAGGCTCGCCCAGACGAGACGGGAAGGGCACGGCGGCACCCAGCGAATCCTGCACCTCCTGCGGCATGCCGGCCATCATCGGCGTCCTGAAGATGCCGGGTGCAATCGTGCTGACGCGGATGCCGGAACGCGCAAGGTCGCGGGCCACCGGCAGCGTCATGCCGACGACGCCGCCCTTGGATGCGGAATAGGCCGCCTGGCCGATCTGACCGTCATAGGCCGCGACGGAAGCGGTGTTGACGATGACGCCACGCTCGCCGCCTTGCAGCGGCTCGAGCTTCGCCGCCCGGTCGGCGAAGAGGCGGATCATGTTGAAGGTGCCGATCAGGTTGATCTCGATCACCTTGCGGTATTGCTCGAGCGGATGCGGACCATCCTTGCCGATCGTCTTCACGCCGATGGCGATGCCGGCGCAATTGACCAGGATGCGCGGTTCACCGAGCCGCTCCGCCACTTCGGCGAAGGCGGCCACTCCGCTGTCGCTGCTGCTGACATCGCACTGGACGGCAATGCCGCCAATATCGGCCGCCACCATCTTCGCACGGTCGATGCCGACATCGAGGATGGCGACGCGCGCGCCCTTGGCGGCAAGTGCTCGGGCTGTCGCCTCGCCGAGGCCGGAGCCGCCGCCGGTGACGATCGCAATTTGGCCATTGGGGTTCATGGCGGCGTCCTCCACAGATTTTGGATGATGCTACGAAGCTCGCAGCGCAGGCGCAACCGGCAGGATAGCCTCAAGCCATGACCGGGACGGGATCGGAAACCCGCGCCACGTCCGCATGGCAGACCTCGCCCGACAGCCGGGCCACGGCGCCTGGTACGATCTCGTGCGACAAAAGCCGGTCGAGGTCGACCGGGCGTGGCATGGAGATCTGCCCGCGCGGGATCCTCGTGAAGCCGAGCGGGCCGTAATAGGGCTCGTCGCCAACCAGCATTACCGCCGGCATGCCGGCCTTGGTGGCGGCCTCCAGTGCGATTGCCACCAGCCGGCGGCCGATGCCGAGATTCTTGAAGGCAGGCCGCACCGCGAGCGGTCCGAGCATCAGCGCGGGGGAGGGGAGGGGCGGGAGGGGGGTGATCAGCACAAAGGAGACGAAAATATCGCAGGC
>NZ_JBJACT010000016.1:0-142133 GCF_044778005.1 Mesorhizobium sp. IMUNJ 23033 | reverse complement strand
CCCACCCCGAACCTCAGTCGCTCAGAGCGTCCGCTCACCTCCCGCGCCTACCTCGATGCGTGTCATCCGCACCGAGGCGACGACAATATCGCCGTCAACGGCAACGAAGGACAAAGCGCGCTCATGCCCTCCGGCTTCGCGGATCTTGTAGGCAGCGAGAACGAAACGGCCCGGCCCGAAGGCCTCGTCGTTGATGGCTTCGATTTCGGGATCGTGCGCCGGGGTTTCCGGCAGGTATTTCACGTCGGCAAGGCTCATGGTCTTTGCGTTCCGGTAGAGGAGGAAAGGTTTGCTGCAAACGGCAGCGTTCGCCAGTCAGCGCTTCATCAAGCGCGGGCGTCCTTTCGTCGTCGGTCGAACCGGATTGTGGCAAAGTCGAACATGCGGATTGTCCGCTAGCATCAAATTCCGGCCGCTGCAATCGGCCGTTTTCGTCCGCCGTTTCGGCCGAGTGACGGTCTGTTCAGCACATGACGACTTCGGCAGGGCAACCTTGTGCCTACATGCACCATTAACACGCAAGGAGTTTTGCATGGGATTGCTGATCGAAGGCAAGTGGCAGGATCGCTGGTATGATACGGCGGACAGCGGCGGCAGGTTCGTGCGGGCGCCGGCGCAATGGCGCGACTGGATCACCGTTGACGGGGCGCCGGCGGAGGGGCGAAAGCGCGGCTTCAAGGCCGAGCCCGGACGCTACCACCTCTACGTCTCGCTTGCCTGCCCATGGGCGCACCGGACGCTGATCCTGCGCGTGCTGAAGAAGCTGGAAGGCATCATCTCCGTCTCGGTCGTGCATCATTTCATGGGTGCGGACGGCTGGACGTTCCTGGCCGAGGACGGCGCCACCGGCGATACGCTTTACGGCCTCGATTTCCTGCACCAGATCTATGCCAAGGCCGATCCTGCCTATTCCGGCCGGGTGACGGTGCCGGTGCTGTGGGACAAAAAGGAACAGACGATCGTCTCCAACGAGTCCTCCGAAATCATCCGGATGCTCAATTCGGCATTCGACGAATGGGGCGATGCGAGCCTCGACTTCTATCCCGAGGACCTGCGCGGCGAGATCGACCGCGTCAATGCGCTGGTCTATCCCGCCATCAACAACGGCGTCTATCGGGCCGGCTTTGCCACCACGCGACGCGCCTATGAAGAGGCATTCGGCGAATTGTTCGCCGCACTCGACACGCTCGAAGAGCGGCTGTCAAAGCAGCGCTATCTCGTCGGCGAGCGCATCACCGAGGCCGACTGGCGGCTGTTCACCACGCTGGTGCGCTTCGATCCGGTCTATGTCGGGCATTTCAAATGCAATCTGCGCCGCATCGCCGACTATCCGAACCTGTCGAACTATCTGCGCGACCTCTACCAGGTGCCCGGCGTCGCCGGCACGGTCAACCTGCACCACATCAAGGCGCACTACTATGCCAGCCACCGGACGATCAATCCGACCGGTATCGTGCCGGTCGGCCCGGAATTGGACTACGCTGCACCGCATGACCGGGGGCGGTTCGGAAAAGCCGCATGATCTACCAGTAGGGTGAGGGCTTTTCGCCGTGAAAAATCTCGGCGATCCGGCGCAGCGTCGCCGGGGTGGTTGCTTCCGGCAAGTTGTCGAGCGGGAAGAAGGCGGCTTCGGCGATCTCGTGGTCCGGCAGCTTCGGCGCCGTCTGGCTGAAGCCTTCGATCAGATAGAGGCCGACATGGTCGCGCTTGCTGGAACGGCTGTTGAAATGCATCGACCTCAGCACCGGCGGAGCGATCAGCGCGATGTTGCCCTCCTCGGCAAGCTCGCGCGCCAACGCCTCGACCAGTGTCTCGCCGGTTTCGACGCCGCCGCCCGGCAGTTGCCAGCCCGCAACATAGGTGTGGCGAATCAGAAAGACGCTGTTGGAACCGCGGTCGTGAATGAGGCCGCGCACGCCGAGCGTCATCGGCCGCCGCAGCAGGAAATAGAGATGGAACAGCCTTGATCTCAGGCCCGGCCAGCCGGTCTGGCGCAAGGCCAATTCCGGGTCTGACGTTGTCGTCATCCGTGAAACCATGAGTGGTAAGCGGGGGCCGCGTCGCTTATGAATGAGGGATGTTCAGGCTCGCGCATATTTCCGATATCCATCTGGGACCGCTCCCCGGTGTAACCTATCGCGAACTCGCCTCCAAGCGCGTGGTCGGCTACGTCAACTGGCAACGCAACCGCCGCCGCCACATGCACGACGCGGTCATCGACACGCTGCTTGCCGATATGAAGGCCAGCGCCCCCGATCACCTCGCGGTGACGGGGGATCTGGTCAATCTGGCGCTCGACGGCGAGATCGAAATGGCCAGGCACTGGCTGGAGACACTGGGTTCGCCGCATGACGTGTCGGTCGTTCCGGGCAATCACGACGCCTATGTGCCGGGCGCTTTCGACAAGTCCTGCCGTTCCTGGGCGGCGTGGATGACCGGCGACGACGTCAACACACCGGTCGACCGCCATTCTTTTCCCTATTTGCGGGTACGCGACAACATCGCGCTGATCGGCGTTTCGACGGCGCGCGCCACCGCCCCATTCATGGCCAATGGCTTCTTCAGGGAGGGCCAAGCGCAGAGGCTCGGCCGAATGCTCGACGCGACGGCCGAGCGCGGCCTGTTCCGGGTCATCATGATCCACCATCCGCCGGTGCGAGGCGCCGTTTCGCAGTACAAGCGGCTGTTCGGCATTGCGCTCTTCCAGAAGATCGTTCGCCGGCATGGGGCCGAACTTATCCTGCACGGCCATTCGCACGATCCGAGCCTGTTCTTCATCGGTGGCCGCGGCGCCAAGATCCCGGCCGTCGGTGTCGCAGCCGCCGGACAGGGGCTTGGCAGCAGGCACCCGGCCGCGCAGTACAATCTGATCGATATCGACGGCGACAAGGGCAACTGGCGGATCCGCTTGACGCGACGCGGCCTGACCGGGCCAGCTCTTCCGCCTTCGGAGCTGCAGGTGCTCGAACTTGGCGCCGATGCCGAAGCATCGCGCCAGCTGGTCAGAAGCTGATCTTCATCGCCACAAGGCGGTCCCAGAACAGCACGATCGACACAGCCAACCCAACCAAAGCGCCGGCAAAGATCAGGCCGAGGCCGGACAGGAAGGCCGACCCGGCCTTGCCGCGCTGAGCAGCCCGCAATGGCGGCTCGGCTTCGGCCACCGCGACACGCGTCATGCCGGAGGCGGCGTGCTCGACCCCGCCCTCCATCATCCTTTGACGTTCGACGACACGCTCGGCAACATAGCGCGTCACCTGGTCGGCGACGATTTTCATGTCGGTCGATTCGGCGAGAACCACGCGGCCGATGCGGGTATCCCTGAGAAACCGGTAGGTGCGGCGATCCCGCCCCATGGCGACATGGCTGACCGCATCGATCCACAGGCGCGGCTGCAGGCCAGACGATACGGCGAAGTCGAAATTGTCCATATCGGCGGGCACATCGGCAAAGACGGGAGCGAGCTCGGCGGCAAGCAATTCGAGCCGCATGCGGTGCGCTTCGCGCAAGTCGACGACCACGTCGTCGCGGTCGGCAAAGGCGTTCTTCACATCGCGAATGGCATCGGACAGGTTTCGCGACGGATCGATCGGGGTGATTTTCTCGCCTGTGTCCTTCATCGGCGTTGCCTCGCGGTTGGTTAACAGCGAGTTAACATAGTCGTCGGCAAAATGCACCCGCGAGATAATGGCTGCGGTTCAGCTCGCCGCCGCGTCAAGTCTCGGCTGAAGGCGCCTGCGGCGGCGGTTCATGTTGCGGCGCACCGCCGTGGCGACAAGGTCAGGCGCTTCCTCGGGCAGCATGTGGCCGGCCTCCAGAACATGGTGCAGATGAAAATGCACGGGCATATCGTCGGCCTGGCAAACCGGCAGCACAGCGTCGTCCGTTCCCCAGACAACCATCACCGGCATTTTCAACGTTTCGAGCTGTTCGCGCGGGATGGCGCCCTGCCGGTCATCCCTGGTCATGGACGCGGCAAACTCGACAAGCTTTTGCAACTGACCCGGGCGTCGACGCATCTCGTCAAGCACATCAACGACGTGCTCCGGGGGTTGGCTCAGCGGCCCGGACATGGCGGCGAGACAGGTACGGATCGCACTTTTGCCGGTGGCGGCCGCATAGCGGCGCAAGAGAGGGCCGTTGATTTCCGGGCCAAAGCCGCCCGGCGCCAAAAGTGTCAGCGAGGCAATTCTTTCGGGCTCGGCCAATGCCATCAGCACAGCCACCGCGCCGCCCATCGAATGGCCGACCAGGTGCACCCTTTTCATGCCACGCGCGGCAAGGTCCGTCAGAGCGGCCCGAGCGGCCGTCCTGGCCGAACCACTGCCAGGGAAATCGAGAGAAAGCCCATACCCGGGAAGGTCGTAGGCCAGCGTCCGCATGTCGGGCGCAAGCATCGACGTCACGTCGCGCCAGACCTCATGGCAGCCACCGAAGCCGTGCAGGAAGGCGACAGTCTTCGGACCGATACCGCGTTCGGCAGCGTGGAGGGATGAACTCATGAAAACTGATGATTGTTGCAGAACCGGACGGGTAGCGAACTCCAGATTGTGGCTGGATTGCTCCCAGACCAGATCGATGGCCAGTAAAATTTTCGCGATCCGGCGCGCGCTTGGCGCACGTCAGCTGGCGTTGCCGAGCCCTGCCGCGCGCAACGCCCCGACCAGCCGGTCGGTCAGGTCGGTGGGGTATTTCCTGTCGACGAAGGTTGAGCGCGGATTGGCGGCGAACTTCGGAAATTTGGCGACCAGCTCGTTGGTCAGCTGGCTCACCAGCTGATCGCGGCCGGCTATCTTGGCCCCGATAATGCGCGCCGCCAGATAGTGCGATTTGGTTGCCGTCGTGCGCAACGACTCGCTGGCGATTGCGGCCCTATTCGTGTCGCCCAGCATGAATGCGCCGACAAAAAGCCCGTAGTCCCACCAGGTCGGGTGGCCGCTGAAGGTTTCGACGGCGTGGGCCAGGATCGGGGTTCCTTCGCTGTATTTGCCGGCGAAAATCAGTCCATAGCCGTAAGCCGCCGCCATGCCGAGGTCGTAGGGGTTGAGCTCATGGGCCTTGCGCATCCAGCGGATCGATTCATCCATATTGCCGAGGCGCGAATTGAGATAGCCATAAGCGCGATGTGCATAGGGGCTGGTCGGCCCCATCTGAACAGCGCGATGGGCAAACGACATCGCCTGTTCGATCGTCGCGCCGGGCGGATAGGAATAGTGATCGGTGACAGCCTCGAGATGCAGGGAGGCGAGTTCCGAATAGACCAGCGATGATTTCGCGCCCTGGCTGGCGAGATTTTCCAGGCAGCGATAGGCAGCTTCGTGAGTCTTGGCGCTCTGGTCGAGATAGTAGCTGTCATTGAGCACAAGACACCCCATCAGGCCGGTCTCGATGCCGCTCTGTTCGATGTAGGTGTAGATCGGTCCGTAGGCAGGGATAGTCGAGGTCAATATGTTGGCGATACTGTCTTCGATCGCGCCCGGCGCGCTGTCGACGGCCGACAGGTTGCGTGACAACAGCACCCGGCCGGTCGCGACATTCTGCAGTTCGAGCGTCACGTCGCTCGCCGCGGGTCCCGGCAGGATATCGAATACGAAGCTGGTGGCGTCGCCAGCCGGATCGCGGGTGCCGTCGGCATCACGTCCGATGAAGTCTATCGTGTCGAACCCGGCGAGGCCGGCGCGCAGCGAAGCAGCCACACGGGCAGCCTCCGGGCCATTGGCCTTCACGGCGATGTAGACCAGCGGCAAGGTTTCCACCGGAGGTGACGCTACGCTGCTCGTCGCCACCGCGGTCTCTACGGCCGAGGCGGAACCGCCGCTGCCGAGCAGGACATCGCTGCCCTGGCGAAGGATCAGCACCCCGAGCATGGCGATGACCACGACAATCGCGCCCCAGAAGAACTTCAGGTGCCGGGTGAGCGACGGCCCAGGTTCGGGCGCGGCAGCGGGCGACATCAGCGGGGCGGCGTGGACGATGTCGAGGTCGGGCAGTTCCGTGGGGGCGATCGTCGGCGCAGTGCCTTCCGCCGGCTCCAACTCGGCCGGCAGGCGAATTGCATTCAGTTCATAGGAAGGAACGTAGCCGCCGCGCGGAATGGCGATGCGCACCGGCTCGCCAACGCCTTCATTGGCGAAGTAGTTCTGCAGAAGCTCGCGCAGCCTGCCAGCCTGAACCCGAACGACGGCATCGGTAGACGGATCGAAATCGCCGTCCTTGCCGAAGACGTCCATGGCGATGGAGAAGCCCTTGAGCCGGTCAGCCTCGCCGGCCTGTTCGCGTTCGACCAGATAGCGCAGCAGTTTTCGCGCACGCTCGGACCGTCCGAACGTTTCGCTGGCTAGCAGTCGCTCCAATGTCTCGCGCACTGCGGGGGCGGCAGGCGTGGCATGCTGCAAGTGTCGATCCTCTCGAAGTCGGCACAGGTTGAGGCGCGATCATATAGCGCTGGCACTGCCGCACAAGCATGGTTGTATTATGCTATCGCGTAAGCCACCGGATAATTGCCCATGGTTAACGCGAGAGCCGGCTCGCAGGCAGGGGCCCTGGAGCGCCGCCGATGCGGCGCGCCAGGGTTTAGAAAGATCAGCCGGCCTTGCGGCCGACGATGCGGTTGGCGGCCGAAACCACGGCTTCCAGCGAGGCGGCGACGATGTTGGTGTTGATGCCGGCGCCGAACAGCTTGCCGCCGGGATATTCCATCTCGACATAGGAAATCGCCGAGGCGTTCGAGCCACGCTGCATGGAATGCTCGGAATAGTCGAGCACCGACATCTCCACGCCGACGTGGCGCGACAGCGCGTCGACAAAACCGTCGATCGGACCGGTGCCCGATCCGGTAATGGTCATTTCCTTGCCGTTGTCGAGGATGACGGCCTCGACCACGCGGCGGCCCTTGGTCTCGGTGTCCGGATAGGTGTGGTGGTCGAGGAACTTCAGCCGCGCGCTGGGCTGGTCGACATAGGTTTCGAGGAATTCCTCGTGGATGCGCCTGGCGGCCACTTCCTTGCCTTCGGCGTCGGTTATCGCCTGGATGTGCTGGCTGAACTCGATCTGCAGATTGCGCGGCAAATTGAGTCCGTAGTCGGCCTGCAGCACATAGGCGATGCCACCCTTGCCGGACTGCGAGTTGATGCGGATGATCGCCTCGTAGCTGCGGCCGACATCGGCCGGGTCGATCGGCAGATAGGGCACTTCCCAGTGCGGCGTGTTGGCCTTGCGCAGCGCCTTCATGCCCTTGTTGATGGCGTCCTGGTGCGAGCCGGAAAAGGCCGTGTAGACGAGTTCGCCGACGTAAGGGTGGCGTTCCGGGATCTTCAGCTGGTTCGAATACTCGTAGACGTCCTTCATCCGGTTAATGTCGGAGCAGTCGAGTTCGGGATCGACGCCTTGCGTGTACATGTTGAGCGCCAGCGTGACGATGTCGACATTGCCGGTGCGCTCGCCATTGCCGAACAGCGTGCCCTCGACACGGTCGGCGCCGGCCATCAGGCCGAGTTCGGTGGTGGCGATACCGGTGCCGCGATCATTGTGCGGATGCAGCGAGATCAACAGGTTCTCGCGGTTGTCGAGGTTGCGGCACATCCATTCGATGCGGTCGGCATAGATGTTGGGCGTCGACATCTCGACCGTCGACGGCAGGTTGATGATCAGCTTGTTGTCGGCCGTGGGTTTCACGATCTCGGTGACCGCGTTGCAGATCTCCAGCGCCACTTCGAGTTCGGTGCCGGTGAAGCTTTCCGGCGAATATTCGAAGCGATAGCCGCCGCCCGCATTGGCCGCCATGTCGGTGATCATCTTGGCCGCGTCGGTGGCGATGCGCTTGATGCCGGCGACGTCCTTCTCGAAGACGACGCGGCGCTGCAGTTCGCTGGTCGAGTTGTAGAAGTGCACGATCGGATTGGTGGCGCCCTTCAGCGCCTCGAAGGTGCGGGTGATGAGTTCGGGACGGCACTGCACCAGCACCTGCAGCGAGACATCGGCGGGCACACTGCCGTCCTCGATGCACCAGCGAGCGAAATCGAAATCCGTCTGCGAGGCCGACGGGAAACCGATCTCGATCTCCTTGAAGCCCATGTCCAGCAGCAGGCCGAACATGCGCGCCTTGCGCTCATGGCCCATCGGGTCGATCAGCGCCTGGTTGCCGTCACGCAGGTCGACCGAACACCAGATCGGCGCCTTGTCGATGATTTTCGAGGGCCAGGTGCGGTCGGTGAGGCCGACGGTCGGATAGGGTTGATATTTGCGAGGGGCGTCCGGCATGCCCCGGGCTGACTCTGTCATGCCACGGGCTGACTCTGTCATGCCCCTTACTGCGTTGCCGTCATTTGGACGGATATCTTCTCGTGCGTTCATCGTCGTATCTCCCGGCGGCTCGCGGGTCCACCTGCAGGCGGATTTGGTGCCGAGCGGCGCCTTTACCAAAGTTTCGTTCGCTTGATGTGACTTGCCAATTTGGCCAAGGAGCATGCGCGTAAGCGGCGGTTCGACCGCCGGGCGCTCCTTCAGCGAACCCGGCGATCGCCGATAAGGCCGAGAAGAAGCAGGGTCGAAGCAAGCGCGCGCACGGTCTCGCCGGCGAAGCCGGTCGGACGGGAAGCGACGGAAGAGGCGCGCGTGTTCATGGCGGTCTCATACAGGAGCAGGCTGTGGGAGGCAAGTGGGACCGCCTCCTTGGCAAGATGCGCAAGCTCTTCCCCATAGGGAGCAAATACGCCAAACTCGCCTCGACTTGACAGCGACGCCGGGGGAGGCCGTCCATGAATTTCGTTTTCTTCTCGCCGCATTTTCCGGCCAACGGCGCGGATTTCTGCGACCGGCTGAAGAAGGCCGGCGCCACGGTGCTCGGCATCGGCGATGCGCCCTATGAGGCGCTGAACGGAAAACTGAAGACGGCGCTGTCGGAGTATTACCGCGTCGCCGACATGGAGGACTACGAGCCGGTGTTCCGGGCGATGGGCCATTTCATCCACAAATGGGGCCGCATCGACCGGTTCGAATCGCTCAACGAGCATTGGCTGGAACTCGAGGCCAACATCCGCACCGACTTCAACATCTTCGGCACCAAGCTCGATTTCGTGAAGAATTTGAAACGCAAGAGCCGCATGCGCGCCTTCTTCCGCAAGAGCGGCGTCGAGACCATCCCGCAGCGCAAGTGCTCCGATCGCGCCGGTGCCATGACCTTCATCCGCCGCGTCGGCTATCCGGTGGTGGTGAAGCCGGATTCCGGCTCCGGCGCTTCAAACACCTTCAAGATCTCCAACTCGAAGGAACTCGATCAGTTCTTCAAGGACAAGCCCGAGGGTGTGAGCTTCGTCATGGAGCAGTTTATCGAAGGGCTGGTGGTCACCTTCGACGGGCTGGTCAACCGCGACGGCGAGGTGGTGCTGGCGGCCAGCCACCGCTACGACCAGAGCGTCATGGAGGTGGTCAACAGGGACCGCCATATGAGCTACACCTGCTTTCCCGAGATCAGCCCGGCGGTAGAGGAGGCCGGTCGGAAGATTCTGAAGGCGTTCGACGTGCGCGAGCGCTTCTTCCACATCGAGCTGTTCGAGACCAAGGACAAGCGCGTCATCGCGCTCGAGGTCAACATGCGCCCGCCCGGCGCCTGGATGACCGATGCGATCAACTACACGTTCGACATCGACGTCTATGCGGCCTGGGCCGAGATGGTGGTCAAGGACGCCGCCGGCGGGCCTTATGAAGGCAAGTACTTCACCGCCTATGCCAGCCGCAAACGCCACCTAGCCTATTTGCACAGCCATGCGGACGTGCTAGCCGCCCACGGCGACAAGATCGTACACCATCAGGCCATCGAAGAGGTTTTCAGCCGCGCCATGGGACATTACGCCTATCAGATGCGCTCGAGGGATCCGAAGGCGCTGCGCCAGGCGGTCGACTACATCCACGCGGAAAAGGTGTGAGGCGATGGACGTTTCCTATCACAAGGGTTTCGCCCGCAACCTCGGCCGCGACATGGAATACAAGCGCTATGGCCATGCCGGCCGGCCGGTGGTGGTGTTCCCGACCTCGCAAGGACGGTTCTACCAGTTCGAGGATTCCGGCGGGGTCGGTGCGCTTTCGGAATTCATCGACACCGGCCGCATCCAGCTGTTCACGCTCGACGGCATCGATTCGGAATCCTTCTTCGACAAGCATGCCGACCCGGCCGACCGTATCGCCCGCCACGAAGCCTATTTCCGCTATGTGCGCGAAGAGGCGCTGCCGGAACTGCTGGCGACCGCGACAAAAGCCAATGGCGGGCGCGAGCTGAGGCCGCTGTTTTCAGGCTGTTCGATGGGCGGCTACCACGCGTCGAATTTCGTCTTCCGCTTTCCGGAACTGGCCAGCGGCGTCATCGCGCTGTCGGGCGTCTACTCGACCCGCGATTTCTTCGGCGGCGCGCTCGACGGCAATATCTTCTTCAACTCGCCGCTCGACTATCTGCCTGGGATTGTCGACCAGAAACTGCTTGGTCGGCTGAAGGCGCTCAGGCTGATCTTCTGCTGCGGTCAGGGCGCCTGGGAAGAGCGGATGCTCACCGAGACGCGGGCCTTGGAGCAGGTGCTGCGCGACAAGTCCATCCCCGCCTGGGTCGACTATTGGGGCGGCGACGTCAGTCATGACTGGCCGTGGTGGCACAAGCAGCTGGTCTACTTCTTCGGCCGCTGGCTGGATGACGATTTGATGCACCGGCTGGACTGATGGTTGCCAGTTTCCGGTTACAATGGTCGATTTTCCAGCCAGTGTGATCGCCTAGGAACCGCGTTGCATTCTTGAGGTTCAATCGCTCAAGAAAATATGACTTCTTTCGTCATGTTTCTATGGAAACGGCGCCGCCGCTGTGGCATGCCGGCGATGGCTGCGCCTTGGACGGCGTCGCTTCAACCGGTATTCGAAAGGCTGCACCCATGGAGCAACTCAGCGCGCAAACCCGGATCGTCGATGGTGCCATCCGGTCCGTCATGGACAGGCTGCGCGCCGAGCACGGCGAAACCGAGATCGACACCGGCATTGCCGACCAGTGGGAATTCCGCATGCATTACGGCTCGTTGAACGCGACGCTCGGCGACGGCAGCGTGCTGATCCGGGTCGCGGCCGAGGACGAGACCTGCCTGTCCTACATGAAGATGACGATCGCCGGCCATTTTTCGGAGCATCTTGGCACGACGAACGCTATTCGCTGGCAAGGCGATGGCAGCGATGCAGGCACGCCGGTCTTTTTTCGCGAGATCAGGGTTGTGTCGGCAACGCGGATTTATCCGCATATGCAGCGCGTTCGTTTCTCAGGCAGCGATCTCGGCCGGTTTGCGCATGGCGGCCTGCATGTGCGGCTCTTGCTGCCGCCGCGCGGCCGGCAGCCGGTCTGGCCGTCGATGGGCGCCGAGGGCCTGCTGGTGTGGCCTTCGGGCGAGGATGCGCTGGTCGTGCGGGTCTACACGATCCGGGCACTTGATGCCGCCGGCGGCTGGCTCGATGTCGACTTCGTGCTGCATCCCGGCCAGGACACGCCGGCCGCTGCCTTCGCCGAGAACGCGCAAGCCGGCGATATTATCGGCATGATCGGGCCCGGCGGAGGCGGAGCGCCCGATGCGGAGGCGCTGCTTCTGGTCGGCGACGATACGGCACTTCCCGCCATTGGCAGGATCCTCGAGGAGCTTGCGCCCTCGACCCGCGCCGAGGTGCTTATCGAAGTCGATGGCCCCGAGGACCGGATGTCGCTGGCTGACGGCGAGAACATCGCCGTCACCTGGCTTTACCGGCAAGGCGTTGAACCCGGCACCGCCGCTCTGTTGCCGGCGGCGCTGCGGGGGCGTGATCGCGCAGCGCTCCCGGAGAATCTCTATGTCTGGGCGGCGTGCGAATTCGCCGATTTCCGTGAGATCCGCAAGATCGTACGCAAGGAGTGGGGCCTGCCGCGGAGGCGGCATCTGGTCACCGCCTATTGGCGCCGGGGCGCCGAGGGCGATGACGAGGGCGAGGAATAGCACCGCGCCGCCGCTTGGTGGCAGCGCGGATGGCGTCGTCGGTCAGAAGCGGTAGCGCAGGCTGGCGAACAGCGAACGGCCTTCGTCGCGGTAGCAATAGCCGGCCGAGCAGATGGTCTTCTGGATGTCGAACAGGTTCTTGGCGTTGACCTGCAGCTTCACGCCTTCAAGCTTTGGATTGCGGTAGCCGAAATCGTAAGAGGCCGAGGCGTCGACGAAGGCGCGCGCCTCGTTCTTGAATGTGTTTGTGTCGTCGCCATAGCTCGAGCCGGCGACCCGCACGCCCGTTCCCAGCCCCAACCCCTCCAGCGTGCCGTTCTCGAACTGGTAGTGGCCCCAAAGCGACAGGATATGGTTCGGCGTCGCCGACAGTTCCTTGCCGGCGGTGAATTGGGCGCCGCGCTCGATCTTGACGCGCAGATAGGTATAGGAGGCAATGAAGCTGAAGCCGTTGTCCAAAGAGGCATTGGCTTCCAGCTCGATGCCGCGCGAATTGAGGTCGAGTTGGCGCTGCTTGTTGATGCCAGTCGATGCGTCGAACACGACGCCGTCCTTCTGGTCGATATCGAACAGCGCGGCGCTGACGATCGCGTTGTAATCCGGGATCTCGTATTTGACGCCGATCTCTTTCTGCGTCGCGATGGTCGGGCGAGCGACCCGGCCGACGGTGCTGGTGACGTCGTCAAAGACGAAGCCGATGTTGGGCGAGAACGAGGTGGAATAGTTGACATAGGGCGTGATGCCCCATTCGGTCTGGTAGGACAGGCCGAGCCGACCGGAGAAGGCGCTGTCCTTCTGCTTGGAGGTGCTGAAGTCGGCAGCGGTCGAGGTGGTGTCGACCCAGTCGTAGCGGCCGCTGGTAAACAGGATGAAATCGTTCCACTCCATCTGGTCGTGCAGGTAGACGCCGAGCTGGTTCATCTCCTGCCCGCCATAGTGCGGAACCGCGGCCGACTTGATGTCGTCGACCGAGACATAAGAGATCCCGCTGCCGGCATCATAATCCGACCAGGCGTAGTCGATGCCGCCGACCGCGGTATGCCTGACCGGGCCGGTGTCGAACTCGAACTGCGCCATGTTGTCGACGACGAAGTTCTTCATGGTCTCGGTGTAGTGGCCCCAGTAGCGCTGCAGCGGCTGGTCGGCGCCGATCGAATAGTGGCCGCTGTATTCGATGTCGCTGTCTACGGCGTTGTAGCGCAGGTTCTGGCGCACCGTCAGCACATCGTTGAAACGATGCTCGAACTCGTAGCCGATGCGGCCTTGCGTCTGGTCGAAATCGTTCCACACCGGATCGCCCTCATAGACGTTGGACAGCACGCCGTAGGCCGAGTTGTAGAAGGCGGCGGTGCCACCGGTGACGGATTTCGAGTACTCGCCGAGGATGGTGAGCTTGGTGTCCTCATCCGGCTTGAAGGTGACCGCCGGTGCCAGATAGAGCTTGTCGTCGGGATAGCCAGGCAGATCTGTTTCACTCAGGCGGCCGAGGCTGGTGAAGCGGTAGAGGATGCTGCCGTCGGCGTTGACCGGACCGGAAGCGTCGAGGCCGGCCTGGAAACGGTTATGCTCGCCGGCCAGCAATTCGATCTCGTGGAAAGGTTCGTCCTTGGGACGCTTCGTGACGACATTGACGATCCCGCCTGGGCCACTGATGCCGTAGAGCGAGGATGCCGGGCCTTTCAGGATGGTGACGCCCTCGATGCCGTAAGGTTCGGTTTTGAACCAGGCCGAAGGGCCGTTGTACTGGCGCAGCCCGTCGCGGAACATGCCGTTGTAAAAGGCCTGGAAGCCGCGCAGGAAGAAGGCGTCGTAGCGGGTATCGAACCCGAAGCTGTTGGGATTGGCGCTGGCCGTATAGCCAAGCGATTCGTTCAGCGTGCGCGGCTTCTGGTCCTCGATCTGCTTTTGCGTCACCACCGAAACCGCTTGCGGGATCTTGGCAATCGGCGTGTCGAGCTTGGTGCCGATGCGATCCTTCTTGGCGACGTAGCCGTCCTGAACCAGGATCTCATCGCTCTCGGCGGTGACTTCGATTTTGCCGAGGACGGTGGCGTCCCCACTCTCCTGTGCGCCGGCCGGCAAGGCGTGGCCGAGCAGGGCGGTACCGGCCAACAACGATAGTCTCCAGTACCATATTGCCGTCCGCGTCCGCATCGCTCGTCTCCGCTGTCTCATGTCTGATTGCGATCCCGCGCTCTCAAATATGAGTATGAGAGTCAAGTAATTTCTCGTGTTTGCGCGACGACTTGTCCGGACTGTTGCCCGGCAGCAAAAATCACCCGGTTTTGGTGAAGCCGGGCTCAGGTCAAGGAGCGGAAAATGCTTATGGTTTCACGCTTCTTGCCACCAGGCGCGCGACGCTCGGCCCGATCAAGAGCACGACGAGGAAGCGGGCGGACTGCAGCGCCATGACGAAGGAGATGTCGACGTTCTGCGCCGCGGCGGCGATGATGGCGACGCTGTCCATGCCACCCGGACTGGTCGCCAGATAGGCGGTCAGCGGATCGATGCCGAGCAGATGGCTGATCAGGAAGGCGAGGCCGCCGCAAAAGGCGATCAGCGCGACGATCGAGCCGATGATCTGCGGCAGGGCGCGCGCAGCGTGGCGCAGGATCGGACGGGTGAAATTCAGCCCGATCGACCAGCCGATCAAGGCATAGCTGACCGCGAGCAGCCATTGCGGCAACTGCATCGGCACACTGAGTCCGAGATGGATGATGGAGCCGAAGATGAAAGTGCCGAGGAAGAAGGGCGAAGGCAGCCGGCACAACTTGCCGAGCAGGCCGCCGACGAGCGCGATGCCGATGGTGGCGGCGAAGGCCTGCGGATCGATCGGCGGAAACCAGACGATGGCCGGGACTTCGATGCCTGATGTGTCGACCCACATCCTGGCGATCAGCGCTGCCGTCATCGAGACGAAGATGACGCGCAGATACTGCATGAAGGCGACGAGGCGCTGGTCAGCCCCAAAGGCGCCTGCCATCAGCACCATGGCAGTAGCGGCCCCCGGTGACGAGCCCCAGACCGCCGTGGTGCCGGGCAGGATGCGCCAGCGGCTGATCAGCCAGCCGAGCAGGCTCGAAGCCGCGACGGTCGCCACCACGACGCCGAGGAATAGCGGCCACTCCTGGTAGAAGACGGGAAAGATATCGGTGGAGATCGATGCGGCGACGAGGCAGCCGACGACCGCCTGTGCCGAACCGAACAGCGGCTTCGGTATGCGCACCGTGGCGCCGTTGGTGCCGGCGAGGATCGCCGCCAGCATCGGGCCGATCAGCAGCGCCGCGGGCAGTGCGGCAATTTCGAGCGCGCCGGCGAACAGGAGCGAGAAAACCAGCAGGACCAGCCATTGCCAGCGCCTGTGCAACTGCGCCATGCGCTCGACGGGGGGCTGGTCTGGCGAGGAGTCCATAACCCGCGTCTTAGATCGGACGAGCCAAAATGCGAACCCCTGTCTGCCGCAGAAAATCAGCCGCCGGCCTGAGGCGTCAGCCGGGCTCGGCCTTCGGCAACCCGAAGCCGCCGACCGGCTGGGTTTCGACCTGGAATTCGAAACCGGCGATGAAAGGGCGCGCCTTGGCGATCGCCGCCTGGACTTCGGGCAGTTGCAGCGACGCCTTGTGGCTTGCCTGATCGGTCCAAACTTCGGTGACCCAGATTGCGTCGGCGTCGACCGGGTCGATGGCGATGACGTAGCTCAGGCAGCCGGGCAGGGCGCCTGTGGTCTCACGCAGCACGTCCATGACCGCGTCGCGCTTGCCGCGCGCCGCCCGCATCTTGCCGATCAGTCCGTACATTCCCTTGTCTCCCTTCAGGGTTGCGCGAACGGAGTATGCAGGTCTCGGCTCATGGCATCAACTGGCCGCCATTCACCTCGATCACCTGGCCGGTGATGTAGCCGCTCAAAAGGTCGGAGGAGAGGAACAGATAGGCGCCGACGCAATCCTCGGCGGTGCCGGCGCGGCCTTGCGGAATGGTGGCGACCATGCCCTTCATCTGCTCTTCGGTCGAATAGCGTTCATGGAAAGGTGTACGAATAGTGCCCGGCGCCAGGGCGTTGACGCGGACGCCGAAGCCGATCAGTTCCTTGGCCATGCCGCGCGTCACATTGGAGACGAAGGCCTTGGCCGAGCCGTAGAGACCGGCGCCGCCGCCGGCGCCGTTGCGGGCGGCGATCGAGGAGGTGTTGACGATGAAACCGCCCTGGCGCTTCAGCCATGGCGCCTTGCGCGAGGCGGTGAGCACGGAACGCGCGTTGAGATCCATCACCGCGTCGTAATGCGCCTCGGTCTGCTCGGCATAAGGGACGCGGCCGAGCATGCCGCCGGCATTGTTGACCAGCCCGTTGAGCCGGCCGAAGTTTTCCGCGCTTTCCTCGACGACGCGCTCGACATCGGCCGGCACGGAGAAATCGCCCTGCGTGAGGAAGACCTCGCCGCCGCTGTCGCGAATGGTCCCGGCCAGTTTCTCGGCCGCATCGCGGCTTGAATTGTAGTGCAGCGCGACACGGCATTTCTGCGCGGCATAGGCCAGCGCCAGTGCTGCGCCGATGCCGGTCGAGGCGCCGGTGACCAGCACCGCCTTGCCGGCGAGATCTGGGATGACAAGGGTGGGGGCGGTCATGGGCACTTTTCCTCTGGGATGTACTGCTCTCCCTTCGTAGGCTCTCACCGCCCTCACGTTCAAGTCCGTGGCTACTCAGGGCCTGAGATAGGCATAGCCCTGGCGCTGCAGTTCGGCGAGCTTGACGACGCCGCCCTCGTCGACGGCATGGAAGCCGTCGAGCAGGTCGGCGAGCGTGATCTCCATGCCTTGCATGGTGTTGCCGCAAGCATGTGGACTGAGGCCCTGCTGGACAAGGCCGGCGAAGCGGCCGGAAATCGCCGCCGATATGCCTTTCGACTTGAAGGCGGCAAGGGCCGGACCGTGCACGACCAGCGCAATATCGACATTGCCGCCGGTGCCTTCATAGTGGTTCTTGATGTTGCCGAGCACGAAATTGACCTTGTCGACGTCGCTCAGATGATAGGCGACCTTCAGCCTTTCCTCGGCGGCCGCGGCCTTGAGCTGGCGCAGCCCGAAAAGGCCGGCGGCCCCGGCAAGACCGGCGCGGAACATATCGCGGCGTTGCATCGCTTCCTCCTGATCCGCCAGTTTTGCATGGCCCCGGCTTCGCTCCTAGACTAGCATAAATCGCAGGCACGTCCTGTCGGTGCGAGGAGGATCACATGACGTCGAGGATCACGGTTGGCTCCGGGCTTGGTGCCGTCTTGCTTGCGGCGCTTGCCGGCACGGCTTTTGCCGACGACACACCCAAACTCACCGAACTCAGTCCGAACGGCGCCGATGCCTGTTTCGGGCGGGTCTACGATGCAGCCCATCTAAAGGCGCATCCGAAGCAGAAGGTGGCGCGGATCTACTTCTACTATGGCCACGACCCGGTCAGCCGGCCGAACGAGGAGCCGAGCGTAGGCGCCGACAGCTCCTACAACTCCTTCATCGCCACCACCGTGCGCGGCGCCAAGGCGCCGGAATGGGCCGGCGGCTGGTGCAATCACGAGTCCGAGGATGGCAAGAGCGGGCCGATCCATTGCGGCATGGACTGCGACCGCACCCTGGCCTCACTGAAGGTCGATGAAAAAGGCCGGCTGATCGTCACGGACGTGCAGCCCGACCTCTATCTCGATGCAGGGGCTGAAGACGAGCTTGGCAAGGCTGAATATGACAGGCAGGCGCTTGGCAAGGAGGATGACAATTTCCGGCTCGACCCGATGCCCGCGGCGACCTGCAAGGCGGAATTCGCGCGCATCGATCCGATCGATCCGGCACTCGGTCCGCCGTTGCGCGAGCGGCTGAAGCCGGAACAGCCTTTCTGCTATGGGCGCGACTATAACGCCGCGTATCTCGGCTCGCACCCGGACCAGGTGACGCAATCGATCCGCGTCTTCCGCGGATCGGTGGAACTGGCGTCGTTTGCTGCCGGCGGCGACGCGGCCAACTGGCCCGATGGCGCCGATATCGCCATTTCCGTCACGACGCGGCAGAAGTCGGGCAAGGTCACGCAGACCTATTCCTGCCAGGGAGAGGCCGACCAGTGGCGCTGTGCGGCGAGCGCGAAGATGAGCGACTTTTCCTGCGACATCACGCAGAAGGAGATATTCCTGCGCCGCGGCGCCAACGGCACGATGATGCTGGCCAACCCGAACAGCAGCCTGCCGATCATTGACATGTGCTCGAAGGCTGCCGAGGGCAAGACCACGTCTGACGACAAGGTCTACCGGTTGAACCCGATGCCGCAATCGGCCTGCTCGCCGTAGTTTAAAGGGAACTAGGCGAACGGCACCGCCGTGGTGCCCTTGGGCAGTTTTGCCTCATCATCCGGTTCGACATGGATGGTGACGCGGACCGAGGGGATTTCCGCCTTCAGCGCGTCCTCGATGCGGTCGCAGATGACGTGGCTGTCGCCCACAGTCATGTCGGCGTCGACGACCATGTGGAACTCGATGAAGGTGGCGCGGCCGGCGATGCGCGTTTTCAGATCGTGAACCTCCAGCGCGCCCTTCGAATTGGCCGAGATGATGTCGCGGATGCGCATGTGCTCCTGCGTGTCCACGGCACGGTCCATGAGGCCGCTCAGCGATTCTCCGGTCAGCTTCCAACCCTGGTAGAGGATGTTCAGCGCCACCAGCAGCGCAAGCAGAGGGTCGAGGATATGCCAGCCGGTCATCACCGCGCCGACAAGGCCCACGATGACACCAACGGACGTCAACACGTCGGTCATGATGTGCTGGCCGTCGGCGACCAGTGCCGGCGATCGTTCGGCGCGGCCGTTGCGGATCAGCACCAAGGCCCATACCGCGTTGACGACAGCCGCGCCGGCATTGATCATCAAACCCTGCCAGGGCTGTTCGAGCACGGGCGGGTTCTGCAGTGACTGCCACACCTTGGCGATGATCAGCATCGCCGCCACGACGATCAGCACGCCCTCGAGGACCGCGGAAAAGTATTCAGCCTTGTGGTGACCGAACGGATGGTCGCTGTCGGCTGGTTTGTGGCTGATGCGGATCGCCCACAGCGCTGCGGCCGCGGTGATGACGTTGACGATGGATTCCAGCGCGTCGGAATAGAGGGCGACAGAGCCGGTGATGCGCCAGGCCACAAACTTCAGCCCCATCACCAGGAAGGCGATGACGATCGACCAGAAGGCGAGGCTGGCAATCCTGCGCTTGGCAGCGGCTTTTGCCGCGACCGTCGTCATGTCTTCCGTTGCGGCCATCGTTGCTAGGCAGCCTTTTCCTTGGCCTTGCGCGGCAGGTGCGCAACGATGTTCTCGATGATGCGCATGCCGGCATTGTGGCCGAGCGTCATGATCGACTCCGGGTGGAACTGCACGGCGGCGATCGGCTCCTTGCGGTGCTCGAAGGCCATGATGACGCCGTCCTCGGTCTCGGCCGTGACGATGAAATCGTCGGGCAGGCGCACCGGATCGGCAAAGATCGAGTGGTAGCGGCCGACGGTCACTTCCTTGGGCAGGCCGGAGAAGATGATGCCAGGCTTGGAGACGCGGATGCGCGACGGCTTGCCGTGCATCGGTATGTGCAACTGCCGCAACTCGCCGCCATAGGCCTCGGCCAGCGCCTGCAGGCCGAGGCAGACGCCGAAGATCGGCAACTCGCGGGCTCGCGCCTTCTTGATGGTGGCGGCGCAATCAAAATCCTTCGGCGTGCCGGGGCCGGGCGAGAGCACGACGAGGTCTGGCTTCAGCCGCTCGAAGACCTCCTCCGGCACCGGGGTGCGCACGGTGGAGACATTGGCGCCGGTCTGGCGGAAGTAATTGGCCAACGTGTGGACGAAGGAGTCCTCGTGGTCGACCAGCAGAATGTTGACGCCGTCGCCGACGCGCGCGGTGGTGCGTTCGGCACCGGCTGCGTTGCCGGTCTTGGCGTCGCGGATGGCGGAGAGCATGGCGGATGCCTTCAGTTCGGTTTCGGCTTCTTCTTCCTCGGGAATGCTGTCGAAGAGCAGCGTGGCGCCGGCGCGCACTTCGGCGATGCCGTCCTTGATGCGGATGGTGCGCAGCGTCAGGCCGGTGTTCATATCGCCGTTGAAATTGACCATGCCGATCGCGCCGCCATACCAGGCGCGCGGGCTCTTCTCGTTCTGCTCGATGAAGCGCATGGCCCACAATTTCGGTGCGCCGGTGACGGTGACCGCCCAGGCATGCGAGAGGAAGGCGTCGAAGGCATCCATGCCTTCGCGCAGCCGGCCTTCGATATGATCCACCGTGTGGATCAGGCGCGAATACATCTCGATCTGGCGACGGCCGATGACGCGCACCGAGCCCGGCTCGCAGACGCGCGACTTGTCGTTGCGGTCGACGTCCGAGCACATGGTGAGCTCGGATTCATCTTTCTTGGAATTGAGCAGCTTCAGGATCTGCTCCGAGTCGGAAATGGCATCGTCGCCGCGCTTGATGGTGCCAGAGATCGGGCAAGTCTCGACGCGGCGGCCATTGACGCGCACGAACATTTCGGGCGAGGCGCCGATCAGGTATTCGCCTTCGCCGAGATTGATGAAGAAGGAATAGGGCGAGGGGTTGATCGACTTCAGCTTGCGGGAAATGTCGGAGGGCGGCGTCTCGCAGCGCTCATAAAACATCTGGCCGGGCACGACCTCGAACAGGTCGCCGCGCTTGAAGCTCTCCATCGCCCGGCGGACCAGGTTGGCATATTCGCCCGGCTCATGGTCGCCGCGCGGCGGGATACGGTCTGCGCTCTTGAACGGCTCGACGGCAGCGTCGCGCGACAGCCCTTCGGTCGAGAACCCGTCGCCGGAATAATCGTAGCGATCGGTCCAGGCCTTGGTCGAATAGTGGTCGACGACCAGAATCTCGTCGGGCAGGAACAGCACGAGGTCGCGCTGGCTTTGCTTGCGCTCGAGCTTGTAGTCGACCGGATCGAACTGGAAGGCGAGGTCGTAGCCGAAGGCGCCGTAAAGGCCGAGATTGGCATCTTCCTCGGTCTTGAACAGAGCGGTGATAGCGCGCAGGACCGTAAACACCGAAGGAACGCGGCTGCGCTCCTCTTCGGTGAAGACACGGCCGGGCTTGGCCACGTCGAGGCGGATGAGCTTTTTCGATGCCTCGGCGATGGTGACCTCGGCAAGGTCGGCCAGTGCCTTGCCGATCACCGGCAGCAGCACCTCGCCGCGGCTGTTCAGCGCCTCGATGCGGACAGTGCGGCCACGCGCCGAGATGACCAGCGGCGGATCGATGATGGCGGTGTCCCAGCGCGTATAGCGGCCCGGATATTCGTAATTCGAGGAAAACACCGCACCGCGCCGCGAATTCAGCCCGTCGACATAGGCGTCGATCGCGCCCTCATAAGGCTGCTCGTGGCGCTCGCGGGTGATCGTCACGCCACCCGCGGTGACGAAGCGCTCGGCCCCGGTTTCCAGAATGATCGTCGTCATTGCCGTCTCCATCTTGGGCAACGGACCCGGGAATGGCTTGAAAAAACAAATGGCCGCCCGGACATTCCGTTGCGGCCACCCTCTCTATTCACGCGCACGCGTTCGAACAGGCCGCTGTCAGCGAACCCACCACCAAATGGTCTTGTTCGAACGCATGTTCATGGCGGATTCCCATAGCGGCGATTGAACGGCCGCGCAACTGGATTCAATGAAGGTGGTAAAACCGGAGAGTTTTGAGAAAGGCGCTCCAAAAGCGCGTCGTGCATGTCGTTTTCCCAAAACCGCTGCGCACTTTTTGGCGACTATGCATCAGTCCTCAAGCGTTCCCGACCTTGCATCGGCGCTCTTCCTGTCGCCGACCAGCTTTAGAAGATCCTCGCCGGCGCGGATGATGCGCCGCGAACGCCGGGTCAGGATGAGGCCGGCCTGCGGCGCGAACACTTCCGTGCGGCCGTCGGCTTCGCCCGGCGCGTGGACGATGGTGGCCAGCCGCTCGCCCTTGGCAACGCGATCGCCGGGCTTGACGTCATAAAGGATCGCGCCGGCCCGGGGTGCCGGCATCATGTCGATGTTTTCCAGCGGTGCGACGGTGCCGGTGAAAGAGGTGGGTGCGGGCAGAGCCGGATCGGCAATCACGCCGCGCGCTACGAGCAGCCGGTAGAGGCCTTCGGCATCGGCGCCGGCGAAGGCGCCATCGACATCGAGAATGCCGCGATACTCGACCGTGGTGGCGACACGACGGTCGAACCGGGCCACTTCGGCGGGAACGTTCTGGTAGGCCATGATCGAGGCGCCCTCGAACGTGCCGTCTGTGTCCTCGCTCCACAGCATCACCGCATCGACGCCCATCGCCGCCGCGCAATCGGCCATCGCCGGCCACAGGCTGGTGTGGATGTAGAGATAGGCAAGGCCTTCGTCGTCGCAATGCAGGTCGAGCACGATGTCGTGGCCGAGCGAGAGTTGCAGCAGACGCGTCTTCAGCTGCTGGTCGGGCGTGCCATGCGCCGGCAAGAGTGCCGTGTCGGGCGCCGCCAGCAGCGGAAAGCCGCGGTTGAAGTTGGTGCGCGTGCCCAGATGGAAGCGCCCCTGGTGCTCGCCGAAATGATATTGCGCACGGCCGATCGGATTGGCCCAGGGCACGATGGTGATCGAGCCTTTGAGGCGGTCCTCGCTCTCGGCCTTGGTCAGCATCGGCATCAGCGCGTCGATGGCGACGACGCCCGGCAATTCGCCGGCATGAAGCGCTGCCTGCAGATAGGCCGATGGCGCCGCCTGATCCGTTCCCTCGAAGCGGAAGACCGGGAATTCGTAGGAAATGCCGTCGGTGTCGCCAGCGATGCGTTCGATCGATTTCTGCATGGGAGGCCTCCAAGAAAGAGGCGCAACACATGCACTTTTGCGACTGGGCTGTCGATTGGTCCAGCTTGCGCCGCTATGGGCGCAATGAGGCTATTCGGCGGGAGCCTGAAGGGCGACGGCCGGTGCCCGACGGTCGAGTGCTTGCGACATCACGGCGACGGCGACCGCCAGCAAGGCCAGCGCCGCGCCGACCAATGGCAGGTTTGCATAGGACACGCCGAGCGAGAGTGCCAGGCCGCCGATCCAGGCGCCACTGGCGTTGCCGACATTGAAGGCGCCTTGATTGAGCGTGGCGGCGAGGTTCGGCCCCTCGGAGGCCGCCTCGACGACGCGGATCTGCAGCGGCGGCACGACGATGAAGACGAGCAGGCCCCAGACAAAGACGATGCCGATGGCCACGCTTCCAATGGCGCCGTAGTGCGTAAATCCGACGAACAGGGCGGCCAGCAGCAACAGCGTGCCGATCACGGTCGGCATCAGCTTCCAGTCGGCCAGCCTGCCGCCGACGATGTTGCCGATGGTCATGCCGCCACCAAACAGCAGCAGCACCCAGGTCACCGTCGAGGTGGACAGGCCGGACACTTCGGTGAGGTAGGGTTTGATGTAGGTGAAGACGGCAAACAGGCTGGCCGAGGCAAGGGATGCGATCAGCATCGAGAGCCAGACCTGCAGCTTGCCGAGCACGCGCACCTCGCCGAGCAGGCCACCGCCGCTCGGCTGGCTCACCTCGGCGGGCACCAGCCAGGCAATGGCCGCGACGGAGATGAGGCCGATGCCGACAACAGCGAGGAAAGTGGCACGCCAGCCGAAAGCCTCGCCAAGCGCCGTGCCGGCTGGAACGCCGAGGATGTTGGAGAGTGTCAACCCAGCGAACATCAGTGCAATCGCACTTGCCCGCTTGTTGCGCGGCACCAGGCTGGCGGCGACGACCGAACCGATGCCGAAGAAGGCGCCGTGGCCGAAGGCGGTGAAGACGCGCGCCGCCATCAGCTGCCATTAGTTGGGCGCGATGGCGCAGAACAGATTGCCGATGACGAACAGCGCCGCCAGCCCGACCAGCACCGGCTTGCGCGGCAAATGCGTCGTCGCCATCGCAACGATGGGTGCGCCGAAGACGACGCCGAGCGCGTAGCCGGTGACCAGAAGGCCGGCGGAGGGGATCGAGACGCCGAGGTCGGCGGCGACCTCGGGCAGCAGGCCCATGATGACGAATTCGGTGGTGCCGATGCAGAAGGACGCAATGGCAAGCGCGAGGATCGGCAGGGGCATGGGGTGTCCGGACTGAATCGGTTCAAAAACCGAGACTGTCGGCAGACAAGCCCGGCGCGCAAGCAACATTGTTGCAATGCAGCATTGCAGAAAACGGAGGGCAGCCGGCCAATCCGCGAAGGTCGCGTTACAGGGATGCCGAAACGTACTCGCCTAACATGGCGGGTCTAGACCAACGGCTTCAGATCCTGGGCGATGGTCGGCAGAAGTTCCGAGACATTGGGATGGATATGCGTTGCCCGCGCGAGCGTGCTGATCGGCGCCTTGGCATACATCAGGTCGAGCACGCAGTGGATCGCCTCGTCGCCGCCGGGACCGAGCACCGAGCAGCCAAGAATCTCCTTGGTGTCGGCATCGGCCAGGATCTTCATGAACCCTTGCGTCTCGCCCTTTTCAACGGCGCGGCCGACACGGGTCATCGGCCGCTGGCCGACCAGAGCGCGCCGGCCGGATTTTCTCACCGCCGCTTCGGTCATGCCGCAGCGGCCGAGCGGCGGGTCAATGTAAAGAGCATAGGCCTCGATGCGGTCGCTGACCTTGCGCGGGTCTTTGTCGAGCAGATTGGCGGCGACGATCTCGTAGTCGTTGTAGGAGGTGTGGGTGAAGGCGCCCTTGCCGTTGCAGTCGCCCATCGCCCAGATGCCGGGCACGCTGGTGCGCAACTGGTCGTCGACGAGGACGAAGCCGCGCCTGTCGATTTCGACGCCTGCCTTGTCGAGGCCGAGATCGTCGGTGTTGGGGGTGCGGCCGAGCGCCAGCAGCACATGCGAGCCGACGGCCGGCGCCTTGCCGGCAGAGAAGGTTACGGCAATGTCGCCGCCTTGCCTGGCAAAGCCGATGTCGTCGGCGCCGGTGTGGACGGTGATGCCTTCACTCTCAAGGATCGACAGGATGGCGGCCGAGACGTCCTCGTCCTCGCGACCAGTCAGGCGAGGGCTCTTTTCGATAATGGTGACTTCTGCGCCGAAGCGGCGGAACATCTGCGCGAATTCGAGCGAGATGTAGCTGCCGCCGACGACGACGAGATGGCGCGGCAATATTTCGAGATCCATCATCGACGAATTGGTCAGATAGTCGATGTCGTGGATGCCGGGCAGGTCCGGCACCGAGGCGCGGCCACCGGTGTTGAGGAAGATCTTTGGCGCGGTCAAAAGGTCGTCGCCGACGCGCACGGTGTTGGCGGATTCGAAGCGCGCATGGCCGCGATAAAGCGTGCATTTGTCCATGCCGGCGATCCAGGTCTCGAGCCCAGTGCGGGAAGCGCCCGACACCTTGTCCTTGCGCGCCTTGATCGCTTTATAATCGACGCCGACGGGACCGCCGAGCGTCACGCCATAGTCGGCAGCGCGGCGGGCGAGATGCGCCGCATAGGCGCTGGCGACCATGGTCTTGGTCGGAATGCAGCCGGTGTTGACGCAGGTGCCGCCGACCAGCTTGCGCTCGATCAGCGCCACGCTCATGCCGGCCGCGTTCAGCCGGCCGGCGAGCGGAGTGCCGGCCTGTCCGGCGCCGATGATGATGGCGTCGAAGGTCTTTGCCGTCATGCTGCGGCCGCCACGATGAGCAGGCCGCCCACGATCGCCACCGCGTCCTCGATGAAGGCGGCGGGCGGATCCTTGCCGAAAGCGGCTGCCAGCCGGCCACGCAGCTCGGCGCCGCCATACGTGCCGATCACCGCGCCGATGGCGCCGGCGATGAGCCCGCCGATGGTGGCGCCGCCGGTCGCGCCGATCACCGCGCCGGCGAAGGCGCCGGCGATGATGCGCGCGCCGAACTGCTGCGGCACTTTTCTGCTCGGCGTCGACGGCAGTTGGTCGGTTACCAGTTCGACGATGGCCAGGATGGTGAAGATGCCGACGGCGGCCCAGTGGCTCATGAAGCTAGCCCAGGTGCCGGCGACCGGCAGCCAGCCGAGATAGGCGCCCCAAGCGACAGCCGCCGGCGCGGTCATGGCGCGCAGACCGGCAATGACGCCGATCAACAGTGCAAGCAGGTAAAGCATGATTGACCCCCTCGATGTCAGGGCCGGGACAGCCCTGCCGGGGCAAGCTAGCATAGGTCGAACATTTGACCAGAGACGGGTCGGCACTTCTCGTATTGGGGCCGACTGTACTTTAGTAAAACATCGAAACACGACGCAGAGACAGGAGACACCGCCTTGGCACAAAATGAACGCACGAAAATGGCGGCGGGCGAATGGTATACGTGCCTCGATGACGAACTGGAGGCGTTGCGCGTCATCGCCCGCGACGCCTTGTTCGAGCACAATTCGCTCCCGCCGGGGCAACGTGGAAACCTCGGGCCAAGCCTGATGGCGCTGCTTGGAAGCACGGGCGAGGGCGCCCGGATCGAGGCTCCGTTCCATTGTGCCTACGGCTTCAATGTCTTTCTGGGCGACGGTGCATTCCTCAACGCCGGCTGCACCATCCTCGATACAGCGCTCGTGCGCATCGGCAAGCGAACGCTGCTTGGCCCTAATGTGCAGATCTACTGCGCCGAGCACCACAAGGAGGCGACGGGGCGACAGGCAGGACTGGAGATCGCGAAGCCGGTCACCATCGGCAATGACGCCTGGATCGGCGGCAGCGCGATCATCCTCGGCGGCGTCAGCATCGGCGACGGCGCCATTGTCGGTGCTGGTTCGGTGGTGACGCGCGATGTGCCGGCCAATACGACCGTGGTCGGCAATCCGGCGCGGCCGATCAGGCAGCGCTGAGGGTTTCTGGCGACTGCCGCTCAGAGCGCCGCGGCGTGGGGCCCGCTCCGAGCACACTTTGAAAATTCGCACCTGTACTGCATCGGTGAGGTTCTCAGCCGCGCCGCGAAATGCTGGCGGAGCGAGGTGGCGCTGCCGAAACCGGCCTCGAAGGCCACCATATCCATCGATTTGTCGGTCGCCTCCAGCAGCCTTTGCGCCAGCGCTACACGCTGGTCGGCCAGCCAGTCGCCAAAGCTGGTGCCGATCGATTTCTGAAAGCGGCGCGTGAACGTCCGGCGGGTGAGGCCGGCGGCCTTGGCGACGCTGTCGAGGCTGTGCATTTCGCCGAGCGTTTTGCGCACCTGGTCGAGAGCCTGCGCGAAGCGGTCGGCAGTCGGCGTTTTCGCGACCGGACGTTCGATAAACTGCGCCTGTCCGCCTTGCCGATGCGGTGACAGGACGATGTGGCGGGCGAGCCGCAGCGCCAATTCCGCGCCATAGCGGGCGCGTACGATGTGGAGGCAACAATCCAGCCCCGCGGCGACGCCGGCCGATGTCACGATGTCGCCGTCGTCGACATAGAGCACATCCGCGTTGAGGATGATGTCGGGATGAAGCGCCTGCAACTGGTCCGTATAGGCCCAGTGCGTCGTCGCCCGCCGTCCCGCAAGCAGGCCGGCGGCGGCGATGGCGAAGGTGCCGAGGCAGAGCCCGACGATCAGCGCTCCGCGGCGATGGGCGCGGGTGAGCGCGTCCGTCAGCACGGCGGGAAGCGGCGCTTCGAGATTCTTCCAGCTTGGAACGATGACGATATCGGCCTCGTCGAGTGCGGAGAGCCCGTGTGGCACGGCAATCGTCAACCCGGCCTCGGTATGGATTGCGCCCTGTTCCAACGCGCAGACGCGGAAGTCGAAGCGCGGCAGGCCAAGCCTGGTGCGGTCGGCGCCGAACACCAGGCACGGCACGGAGAGGTGGAATGGACTGATGCCGTCGAAAGCGATGGCGGCGATGATCGGGTCTGCCATGGGACACCTTTGGTTGGAAAGCAATTTGTCCCGATTATTTCGAATGATGTCAACCGGGACACTTTTGGAGGATCGACGGCACGCCTATCCTCGCCCAATCACATCCAAGCCCGAAAGGAAAACACCATGTCTGCAGCAGCCAACAGCAAGGCGCCGCGCCGCGCGCTCGTCGTCGTCGATGTCCAGAACGACTATGACGGCGGCAACCTCGCCATCCAGCATCCGCCGTTCCGCGACAGCGTCGTCAACGTGGCGCGCGCCATGGACGCGGCCGCCGAGGCCGGCGTCAAGGTCGTGGTCGTCAAGCAAATGGCGCCGGAGACATCGCCGATCTTCGCCAAGGGCAGCCATGGTGGCGAACTGCATCCGGAGATCGCCAGACGAAGCCGCGACCATTATGTCGAAAAGACCTTGCCCTCCGCCTTCACCGGCACGGACCTCGCGGAATGGCTGCGCGCCAACGCGATCGATACGATCGCAGTTGTCGGCTACATGACGCACAATTGCGATCTCTCGACCATCATCCACGCCGTGCATATGGGTTTTGCCGTCGAGTTCCTCTCCGACGCCACCGGCTCGGTGCCCTATGCCAACAGCGCCGGCTATGCCTCGGCCGAGGACATCCATCGCGTGGTGAGCATCGTCCTGCAATCGCGCTTCGCCGCAGTGCTCAAGACCGCCGAGTGGATCGACTGCCTGAAGACCGGCGCCTTGCCGGAGCGTGATACCGTCTACGCCTCCAACCAGCGGGCGCTGGCGCGCAACGCCGCTTAAGTCAGCACGATCCGCAAACAAAAAGGGGCGCCGCATTGGCTGCGGCGCCCCTTGCTGCTTGTGGTCCACCCTTAGAACAGGCCTTCGATCTGGCCGGTCTCGTTGAGGAAGATCTTCTCCGAGGACGGTGCCTTCGGCAGGCCGGGCATGGTCATGACCTCGCCGCAGATGATGACGACGAAGCCGGCGCCGGCCGACAGCCTGACTTCGCGCACCGGCACGGTGTGGCCGGTCGGCGCGCCGCGCAGGTTCGGGTCGGTCGAGAAGGAATACTGGGTCTTGGCCATGCAGACCGGCAGATTGCCGTAGCCGGCCTGTTCCCAAGCGTGCAGCTGGTCGCGGATCGACTTGTCGGCGATCGCCTCGTCGCCGCGATAGATGCGCTTGACGATGGTGTTGATTTTCTCGAACAGCGGCATCTCGTCGGGATAGAGCGGCGAGAACTGCGAGGCGCCGGACTCGGCGATCTCGACCACCTTCTTCGCCAGATCCTCGATGCCGGCAGAACCCTGGGCCCAGTGCTTGCACAGGATCGCCTGGGCGCCGAGCGAGGCGACGAAATCCTTCATCGCCTGGATTTCGGTGTCGGTGTCGGTGGTGAAATGATTGATCGCCACAACCGCGGGCACGCCGAACTGCTTCACGTTCTCGATGTGGCGGCCGAGGTTGAGGCAGCCCTTCTTGACCGCCTCGATGTTCTCCTTGCCGAGGTCTTCCTTCTTGACGCCGCCATTCATCTTCATGGCGCGCACGGTGGCGACGATGACGGCAGCCGCCGGCTTGAGGCCGGCCTTGCGGCACTTGATGTCGAAGAACTTTTCAGCACCGAGATCGGCGCCGAAACCGGCTTCGGTGACGACATAGTCGGCGAGCTTCAGCGCCGTGGTGGTGGCAACGACCGAGTTGCAGCCATGGGCGATGTTGGCGAAGGGGCCGCCATGCACGAAGGCCGGGTTGTTCTCCAGCGTCTGCACGAGGTTGGGCTGCATGGCGTCCTTCAGGAGAACGGCCATGGCGCCGTCGGCCTTGAGGTCGCGGGCATAGACCGGCGACTTGTCGCGGCGGTAGGCGACGATGATGTCGCCGAGGCGCTTTTCGAGGTCCTTGAGGTCGGTGGCGAGGCACAGGATCGCCATGACTTCCGAGGCGACGGTGATGTCGAAGCCACCCTGGCGCGGAAAACCGTTGGCGACGCCGCCGAGCGAGCAAATGATCTCCCGCAGCGCCCGGTCGTTCATGTCCATCACCCGGCGCCAGACGACGCGGCGGGTGTCGATGCCGAGCTCGTTGCCCCAGTAGATGTGGTTGTCGATCAGCGCCGAAAGCAGATTGTGCGCGGTGGTGATGGCGTGGAAATCACCGGTGAAGTGGAGGTTCATGTCCTCCATCGGCACGACCTGCGCGTAGCCGCCGCCGGCGGCACCGCCCTTGACGCCGAAATTCGGGCCAAGCGAGGCTTCGCGGATGCAGACGATGGCCTTCTTGCCGATGCGGTTGAGGCCGTCGCCGAGGCCGACCGTCGTCGTTGTCTTGCCTTCGCCGGCCGGCGTCGGGTTGATGGCGGTGACCAGGATCAGCTTGCCGTCCTTGTTGCCCTTCACCGACTTGATGAACTCGGCGGAGATCTTCGCCTTGTCGTGGCCGTAAGGCAAAAGATGCTCGGTCGGGATGCCGATCTTTTGGCCGATCTCCTGGATCTGCTTCTTCTTGGCGGCGCGCGCGATCTCGATGTCGGACTTCACTTCGGCCATGACGGCTTTCCTCTGGACTGGACGATGGAGGGGACGGGTTTGATCAGTTTGGTCGCAAGCAAGTTCGAAGCGGCCCGGCACTGCAGGCGCGGGCATGTTCTACCCTTGTCGCTGCCTTGGCGTCAACTTTCATGCAACTATGTTTCCCATGGAGAAAAATTCTTGTCGACCTGTCTCGGGTCTTCGCGCCCGGTTGTGGCGCCGTATAAAAGCCAGAGCGGGCGCCGACGCGCCGTCTCAAAACAGCCGCACAATGCACGGAATGCGACAGGGGCGACGACGCAAATCAACAAGTGCCGCCCATGCCGGCAAAACCGCTACTGCGTCAGCACGTTGCTGATCTCGACCATGTTGGAACGCACTCTCTGCACATAAAAACCCATCGTCGTCAGATGCGGCCATCGTCGCGGCGGTGCCGGTGCGGTTTCAAGCTCAGCGGTCGAGAACCGATCGGACCTCAACGAGATTGGAGCGGACCCGCAGCATGTAGAATCCCATGGTGGTCAAGTGGGATGGCATGATCCAACCGTCCTCCCGACCATTTGAGATGATGAGGGGCCGAATTTTCAGCGCCGCCTGAAACTGTTGGTCGAGTTGGTCCCAGAGCGGACCCAGCCCGCGAGTGTCGATAACGGCCTTGAAATCAGTGCGCGTGGCTTTCAGGATTCCGTAATAACCGTAGAGCTGTCCATAGGCGAACCAGAATCGGTCGTCCGCGCGCGTATCGAACCAGCCATTGTTGTTTGTCTGCGACTGTCTGCTGAGGATATCCGATGTCGAACCGATATCACTGGCTATACGGTCGACGAACTTCGCCAGATTGTCCGCGCGGGCGTTGAACACCACCTCGCATTTCAACAGGCGGTCGTTGAAGGTGCGAAGCGACGTAATGCCTGTGCGGTAGAAGCTGGGGCTTGGCGTCTTGGGGCCGAATGGCCTAAGGCCGAAATACCACGTTTCCTCGTCGAATTCGACCGCGCCTCTTGCATCCTGCAGGTTTTGATCGATCTGGCTGGTGCCGCGTACTCGGCCGATCGTGTCAACCAATTCGACCGCGGTGCGTCGAACAGCCTGATGTACGCCGCGCTGGAAAGCTGCCTTGTTGTCCAGGAACGGTGTGTGATCCCAGTCCACGCCGAAGAGCCCTAACTTGTACAGGATCATCGACGAGATCCAGGCGTTTTGATTGACATTGAAATCGATCAAATCCGCCGCAACCGTCACGATGCCAGACCTGGTACATGTCTTGACCTGGCCTTCCGCGCCTTCGTCGGTGACTTGCTCGCCGGATCCGGCCGGCGGCGCGAATGTATAAGCATCCGCATAGGCAGGATTGAAGTTCTTCCAATATTGCGTGTTCCAGAAGAAATAGCCGTACAGTCCGACCAAGATCACGAGCGCTGTACCGAGCACGGCCTTCAGGATCCAGCCGCGCTGCGTGTACCAGCTGCCAGCCCACAGGAACGGCCACAGGATGACGCCGATGGCGAGGCCGATGCCGCGGCCGATCCACTGGAAAATCCGGGTGAAGAAATTCACGATCGGATCAAGCATGGCGATGACACCCCCATCAGTCAGTTAGGCCGTAGAGGCGTGTGCGAAACGCCACCTTGTCCTTCAAATATGTGGTTTTCAGAACGTCCACAACATGCGATCGCCAGGCGTCGCTGTAGCCGTCGAAGTCCCTGTAGAAGCCGGGCTTGTTGAAGACGTAGCGCGAAACGAAGTCTTGCGGCACGAAATCCGAGATCAGCTGGTTGGTCAGCCAGGCATCGGGATGGTCGGGCTTGGCGCGGATCACCAGGAAGCGCTGTTGCGGGAACACGTCCTCGGTCTTGAGATGGCCAAGCTGGGCGACCTCGCGTTTGGCGGCGTTGAGGAACGGAAAATTGCCGTCCCTGGTGATCAAATCGGCATGGCCGTGGATCCAGGTCTGCAGCCAGACCTTGTCGACGTCGGTCAGGTTGCGGTCGGGTTCGGTGTCGCGGATCAGCGCGCGCACCACCATCTCGGCGCGGTGCTCGAGATAGCCGGAGGCCTCGATCCATGAAGCGCGCGGCAATTCGATACGGCCGGTCGCGGCGAGGAACCTGAACACCTTGTCGGCGTCGTTGATCGACAGATAGCTCACCTGCCACGGCCGCGAACGGCGGAACCCGGGCGCCGCCGGGTCGCCGATGACAGTCGTCATATCCGGATCGACGAACACGTAGAGGCCGCCGAAATGGCTGGTCCAAAAAGCGTTGTGGCGGAAGATCACCTGGTCGGGCACCAGCGCGTTCTCGCGTATGTCGCCGCAGATCTTGGCGAGCTCCACCATGCGTTGCAGCATGGCGCTGTCGCGCCAGGCATCGGGTTCCTGCTTCAGCCGGTCGACAAGCTTGCCGAGTTCGGCCGCCTTGCCCAGCACGTCTTCGGCCGACAGCACCTTGAACTCGACCTGGTTGATCGACAGCAGATCCTCGATGTCGTTGACCGTGGGGACTGAATCCTCGATCTCGCCGTAGATGACGTCCTTGATGGTCAGCGCATCGATGGCGCGCTGGTTCTTCGACATGAACTCGAACATCAGCTGCGAGGTGTTGGAGAAGGCAGTGTGGACCACCGGCAGGTCGATCTGCGAAGGCGTCAGGATGATGAAGCGGCGGTTGACCTCGTTGGGATCGAGATAGTCGTAATCGCCGCATTCGTCGGCGACCTCAGGCGAAAAGCCGGTGCGGTCGATCTGGAAGCTCTTCAGCTTGGTGGCTTCGAGCCCGAAGGCGACCATCGCCTTGTTGTAGCGCTGGATCAGATGCGGCTCGTCAACCGTCAGCAGCCGTCCGTAAATCAGCTCGTTGTCGCGCAGCAGATCGGGCTTCTTGCTCATTTTTCCTTCTCCCCGTTCACGGGGAGAAGGTGCCCGAAGGGCGGATGAGGGGCGGCGCAAACGCTCATCATCTTTTCTCCGGGGTTGCCGAAGGCAGAAACTTTGCGTCGACAGCTATCATTTTCTCATCCAGTCGGCCGTCCAGGATCGCCACAATTGTATCCAATACGCTCTTGCGGCTTGCCAAGACGTCGGCGTGCCACACTCTCAGCACCGACCAGCCATTGCTGTTCATGGTTTCGTCCCTGAATCGATCCTGGGAACGATCTGCATGCTGACTCCCATCAACTTCCACAACCAGATTGGCTTCACGGCAGGCGAAATCCGCGAAATAGGGGCCCCATCGGTAGTTGACGAAGGAACTTGTAACCATTCAATCGTCGTCCGCGCAGTTCGCTCCACAGTTTTTCCTCGGCATCATTCTCGACTTTCCGGAGCTGACGGGCCCTCGCTACCTTCGGCTCGTTTCCACCTCGCACAGCGCTGCCCCTCATCCGCCCTTCGGGCACCTTCTCCCCGTAAACGGGGAGAAGGGAGAAGCGCCAAGTTCACGCATTCCAATTTCCCTTGGCCTTCATCTCCTCGATTTCGCGCACGGCGCGGTCGCGCAGCCTGGTGTCGCGGATCATCTTGGTCACTGCGGCGTCATCGGACTTGTCGGAATAACGGAACTCCGAGTCGGCATAGCGGTTGATTTCCTGCATGACCATATCCATCGAGAACGGTCCGCGCAGTTCCTCGATCATCGCCTTCTTCTCATCGTAGCCCTTGTGCATGAAGGCTTCCGGCTTTTCGAACCACTCGTCCGGAAGCTCGATGTCCATGGCGCGCATCTTGATGGCGTCGGTGACGTTCTTGATGGCGCGGCCGGTGAAGCGTGGTTCGGCGTCCTTGATCATGTGCAGATAGGTGCCGATGTCGGCCATCGATTTCGGTGCGCCGCTTTCCTTCATGTAGCGCTCGTAGACCTTCATCAGCCCGTCTTCCTGCGGCTTTTCATGCTCCTCATAGGCTTCCGTCACCGCACGCTGGATTTCCTGGGCGGCATAGAGCTTGTGGTCGCCAAGCGGGATCTTGTGGTTTTTTCCGGCGAGCAGGACAAAGATGTCGATATAGTCGTCGCGGCTCTGCGGCCCGTCGACCAGCCAGCGGGCGCCGGCGCGCTGGCGCAGCGCGTCATCGACATTTTCGGGATAGTTGGAGAACATGCCGAACGAGCAGTTGCCGCGCACCACGGTGCCGGCGCCGGCAAAGGCGTCCATCAGGACACCGGTGATCTCCTGCTGGCCGGCCGAGGCGCGGTCGTCGGAACGGCGCGCCGCCACCTGGTCGATGTCGTCGACGGTGCCGAAGCCGATGACGCGCGGATTGAGCACATTGTTGATGAACTGCCGGCAGTTCTGGCCGGATTTGCCCTGGTAGGACGAGATCTGGTCGACGCCGAAATTCTCATAGGCGAAGGGATAGCCGGCGACCTGGCAGTAATTGTTGACGAGGCCGGCGATCATCTGGATCAGCGTCGTCTTGCCGGTGCCCGGCGCGCCGTCGCCGATGAAGGTGAACAGGAAGCCGCCGAGTTCGACGAAGGGGTTCAACTCGCGCTCGAAATCATAGGCCATCAGCATCTTGGCGAGCTTGACCGACTGGTATTTGGCGATGTGGTTGCCGACGACCTCTTCCGGTTTCTTGAAGGTCATCACCAGCGGCTTGGAGCGCTTGCCGGGCGCGACATCGAAGCCGTCGAGGGTGAAGTCGTCGACGTCGATGCGGATATGCGCATTCTCGAACGGCCCGATGCCGTCGAAGCGGCCCTTTCGCGCCAGCAGTCCATCGATCGCGACACGGGCAAAGGCGCGCGCCCGGGTCATCAGATCGGCATCGTCCTTCGAGCCGGCGATTGCCTTGTCGAGGCCGGCGACGATCGACTTCACCGCATCCTGCTGGGTGTCGAACAGGAAATCCGGTTCCGCGGTATCGTTCGGCGCCTCGCCGTCACTGTCGATCAGCTGGAACAGATAGGAGGCGAGGCTGAAGGCGGAGATATAGGCCGAGGCCGAGAGAAGCTTCTTGAAGGTGGCGGCTTCGTCGCCTTCAAGGGGCGCGCGGGCGTTCTTGGCCTGCAGGCTTTCGAGGTCCGAGCCTTCGGCAAAGACATCCGATATGGCCAGCGCGATCGCCAGCCCGCGCCGGACGCGAAACAAAAGCGTGTGCTGCTGGATGGTCATCAACTGGTCGTCGGGATGGATGGCAGCGACGGTTTTCGACAGCTCGACCGCGCGGGTGCGGCGCACCGAGCCGACCGAGACGGTCGAGACGAATCGGCGGTTGGTGCCGGCAAGCGCTGTGCCGGATTCGCGCGAGGGATCCTCCAGCACGACGATACGGGTGATGAAGCTCTGCGCGGTGGCGCGATGCTTTTCGATTGCGGCTTCCGAAATCGTGGTCAGGCCGGTGTCCATGAAGGATGCTCCGCAGTTTTGACGGTCAGACGTCGCTGATGACCTGTCCCTTCGACAGGATGTGGACCTTGTAGCCGGAAAAGATCTTCTTCGCCTCGCCGGCGGCGTAGAGCGCCTGATAGGCCTCGTGCGGGATCAGCGCATGGTTCTCGTAGCTCGACACGCCCTGGCGTGCGGCCTCCAGGTCGTCGGTGTTGATGAAGAATTCCTGCGTCGTCTTCTCGCTCGAAAACAGCCCCTTGCGGCCTGGCTTTTCGGCTTTCGAATAGACCTCCTGGATGGTCCAGGTAAGCAGCCAGGCGTTCTCGGGCTTGCGCACCTTGGCCAGCACTTCCGTCACCGTCGTGTTGTTGTCGGTGATCCCCGCCGAATAGAACGGGCCGAGCACGACGCGGCGCAGCTGCTTGGGATGCAGCGGCTCGAAATCCTTGTCGAGGTTCACGGCAATGGTCGCCGGCGACAGCGTGTAGGCCGAATTCTTCTCGGTGAAATCGTCGAAGCGATGGGCGAGTTCGGGATTGAGCAGGCCGTCCACCGGCAGCGGAATGTCGACCCTTTCGTTCAGCTTGCCGCTGCTGTCGACGAGCTGCCGGATCATGTCCTCGGAAGAGTCCTCCACGGTCACCATGTAGATCAGCGGCAGGTTCGCGCTGCCGTCGAAACTGGCCCAGTGAACCAGATAATAGGGCCGCAGCGTCTTCGGGTTGACGGAGACTTTTGCCGTCTGCGCCAGCGTGAACGGGCCGAAGGTCGACCCGCTCTTGACGTCCTCCAGATAGAGCCGCTCGGCCATCGACTTCTGTAGCGCTTGCGGGAATTCCTTGTGGCGCAGGATGAAGTCGGCCATCTCCTCGCGCAGCTCGCCGGCCAGCGGGATGCCGGCAAGGCGCGTATCGGCCTGGCGGCGGTCGTTCTCCAGTTCCAGCAGGTTCTGGAACACCGGATAGCCGCTGTCGGCGCGCGAGATGCGGAACGTGTCCATGAAGCCGAGACGGTTGCGCCAGCAGGAAAACGATTTGTCCAGCCGGGCAATGTATTCGGCGACGATCTTGGCGACGATGCCGTGCCGGTAGAGCGGCGAGCGGTCGTCGCGCATGAACACTTCCAGCCCGCTCAGCGCCGCCGTGATGGCGGAGAAATAGCGCGCCGCCGCCTCGTTCTCGGGGGTCATGCCGTCAACCTTGTGGAGTAGTGCGCGTGTGGCAATTACGACTGCACGTAATTGGCCGAATTGTGCTTCTTCATCACCTCGTCGAAGCGGCGGGCAAAGGCATCGTCGGCGAGCTTCTTGCGGCGCTGGATGTCGGCGGTCGCCACCATGTTCTTCTCGTGCATTTCGAGGAGATCGCCGATGTGTTTCTGCGAGGCGGCGCCGATGCCGGCCATGGTCTCTTCGGCGGTGTTGTCGACCTGGCTGCCCAGCGTGTTGATCTTGTGGGCGACGTCCTGTTGGGCAGCGGTCTTCAGCGAGTCTTCCAGCGCCTTGTAGAGCACGATGCGCTGCTCGGTATCGATGGTCAGCTTGTTGATCAGCGTCGACTGAGCGGCGATCTGGTTGTTGAGCGAATCGACGAAGGTCTGGAACATCGAGGTGTAGCGCTCCAGCGTCTGGCTTTCGGCCAGCAATTCCTGCTCCTTGGCCTGCTTCTCATTGTATTCGGTGGCCAGCTTCGAGCGCTCGCCCTCGAGCTGCGTGCGCTCCTTCTGGCTGGTCGAAGCGGCAATCTTGTTCTCGATGTCGAGCAGCAACGGATTGACCTCTTCGATGCGTTTCTGCACCGCCTCGAGGTTCGACATGGTGGTCTTGCGGCGCTCGATAACCTGCGACAGGCTGGTCTCGGAGGTCTTGTAACGCTGGTCGAGAACCTCCTTCTGCGCCTTGAGAATACCGACGATGGTGTCGGACTTGGCCAGCAACTCCTGCAGATTACCGGCCAGCGACATGTTGCGGACGCGGTCGGTGCGCATGCGCTGTTTGCTCTGGGCCGAGAACATGCCGACGAAGCTTTCCCAGCCGGTGTAGTTCTTCATGCTCTCGAATTCGGCGCCAAAGACGTTGGTGGCGTCCTCCAGCCCGATGATCAGATCGGCGATGTTGCCTTCCATCACCTTCTGCTGCTTGAGCACATCCTCGATGCGGGCGTTCTCGATTTCGAAATTGGCGTCGCCGATTTTCTTGTCGGCCTGGGCCAGTGTGTCGAGCACGGTGCCGGACTGCTCGATCTTGGAGCGCATGTCCTGCACGACCTGCTTGGTCTTGGCAATTTCGGCATCGAAATTCTGCAACGTCGCCATAGGGGCCTCCCGCATCGGCATCGGTTTCGTGTCGGCGCGAATATATGTGGAGCATCCGGGGATTGAAAGACGCAAGACAAGAGGAGCTGCGAAAACAAAAGGTTTCGCTCCTCCCTTGAAAGATAAACGAACCATTCTCATGGGTTGACTACCCGATCGGTCGGGCGCGGTTCACCTGCCGCTGGACTTTTGGACCGAAGCAGCGGCAAAAAACACTCGATTCCCAACGGGACGGCTGCCTCAAATATTCGGCAAATGATCGCAGCAGGCTCGACGACAGTTGCGGGCCTGCTGCTCCAACGCGATCTTGCCCGCCGGCCCGGGCTCAGGGCTTCGGGTCGGCCTTCAGATAGGCGATGACATTGGCGATGTCGGCGTCGTTGCTCAGGCCGGCAAAGGCCATCTTGTTGCCGGGGACCTTCAGCTTGGGCGCGTGCAGATACACGGCAAGGCTAGCCTCGTCCCAGACCAGGCCGGCGGCGCCGGCATCCTTCATGGCCTGCGAATAATGGCCAAGGAAGCTTTCGGCCGTACCGGCCGTTCGGCCGACGACGCCCAGCAGATGCGGGCCGACCTTGTCGCGCTCGGTTGCCGCCTCGTGACAGGCGATGCATCGGTTGAAGACCTTCTTGCCGAGTGTCGCGTCGCCGTCGGCATGCGCGGCAAGATCGCCGGCGAGGAAAAGGACAGCGGCGGACGAAACGGCTCGAAGCATTGGCTGACCCCGGAGAGTTCTGGCTGACGGGTCTATAGGACCGAGGCCTTAACAAAAAACAAGCACATCGTGGCGGATTGGTTGCTCGATCCGGCCGCCGCAGAGCCGGCGGCAGAGGCCGCCGCGCCGGTCAGGCCTTGGTGAAGCCGATGAAATCGTCGGGCGCCGCCCTGCCCATTTCCTCTTCCCAGTGGCGGCGGCAGAGCGAGACATAGACGTCCTTGCCGATCGCCACCTGCTCGCCCTGCCTCGCCACCTTGCCGTCCGGGCCGAGGCGCACGACCATCGTCGCCTTGCGGCCGCAGCGGCAGATGGTTCGCACTTCGCGCAGATCGTCGGCAATCGCCAGCAGCGCGCGCGAGCCGGAGAACAGCTTGCCCTGGAAATCGGTGCGCAGGCCGTAGCACATGACCGGGATGTTCAGCCGGTCGGCGATGCGGGCGAGTTGCCAGACCTGCTCTTCCTCGAGGAACTGCGCCTCGTCGACGAAGACGCAATGCACGGTCGTATGGTCGTGATGCTCGGCAACGCGGGCGTAGAGGTCGTCGCCATCACGAAACATCTCGGCCTCCGTTTCCAGGCCGATGCGCGACGAGATCAGCCCGGTGTCGCCCTTGCGATAGTGGCCGGCGACGAACAGCATCGTCGCCATGCTGCGCTCGCGATAATTGTAGGACGCCTGCAGGAGCATCGTCGTCTTGCCGGCATTCATCGTCGCATAGTTAAAATACAGCTTCGCCATCCTGCTCTTTTAAGCCGACTTGTCTCGGCGCGGGGAGGGGGCGGTGGCTCATTCCCCTGAAAAAGCCGCCCGCCATCAGAAAAGCGGCATGGGTGTCGCTGATCGGCCAGTCGGCGCCGTTCATCGTGATTGCCTTAGTGCTTGAAACCGCACCAGAATGGTGTTTGGCTGACGAAACAAGGCGGAGATGAACCGTTACTTCGCTTCGCCAAAAGAATCGCAATGGGAGAATATCTATGTCGCGTATGAATTCCTACGTCGCCGGCCTCGGTCTGGCGGCTTTCCTGTCCACGAGCGCCGCCTTTGCCGGAGATCCGGAAAGCTGCAAGGCGGTGCGTCTTTCCGATGTCGGCTGGACCGACATCCAGGCGACGACCGGTGTCGCCTCGGTGCTACTCACCGCGCTCGGCTACGAGCCGCAGGTGATCCAGCTGTCGGTTCCGGTCACCATGGCCTCGCTGAAGAACAAGGATCTCGACGTCTTCCTCGGCAACTGGATGCCGTCGATGACCAACGACATCAAGGACTACACCGCCGACGGCTCGGTCGAGACCATCAGTGAGAACCTCAGCGGTGCTGGCTACGGCATCGTTGTGCCGACCTATGTCGCGGACGCCGGCGTCAAGACGCTGACCGACCTCGGCAAGTTCAAGGACAAGTTCGACGGCAAGATCTACGGCATCGAGGCCGGCAATGACGGCAACCGCATCATCCTCGACATGATCAAGAACCCGAAGGACAACCTCGAAGGCTTCGAATTGGTCGAGTCGTCGGAAGCCGGCATGCTCACCCAGGCCGAGCAGTCGATGAAGAACAACGAATGGATCGCCTTCCTCGGCTGGACGCCGCATCCGGTGATGGGCGCCATGAAGATCACCTATCTCGACGGAATGGGCGATAGCGGCTTCGGCGCTGCCACTGTGCATACCAATGTGCGCAAGGGCTACACCACCGAGTGCCCGAATGTAGGCAAGTTCATCGCCAATTTGAAGTTCAACCTCGACATGGAAGGCGAGATGATGGACGCGATCCTCAAGGGCGGCGACGCCAACACGGTCGCGACCGACTGGCTGAAGAAGCATCCGGACGCGATTGCGCCCTGGATCGCCGGCGTGACCACCTTCGACGGCGGTGATGCCGCCGCGGCGGTCAAGACCGCACTCGGAGGCTGAGCCGACTTTGAATCCGGCATGACCGGAACAGGGCAGCCATCGTGGAAAAGGCTGCCCTTTTTCATATCCTGTGACAAGATGACCGTCCGGCAAGGATGGCGCAGCCATAGAGGGGCAAGATGGATCCGATTTCGAAATTCCTGGTCGCCTACAAGATCCCCATAGGTCCGTGGGGGAAGGCCTTCTTCGGCTTTCTTACAGACAATTTCGATACCGTCTTCAGGGCTTTTTCCAACAGCCTCAATTTCCTGCTCGACGGGGTAGTCGACGGACTTCTGCTGTTGCCGCCCGTCCTGCTCATCGCGCTGATTGCGGTGCTCGCCTATTTCCTGCAGCGCTCCAGGGGTCTGGCCGTCGCCGTCTTCCTCGGGCTGCTGTTCATCCTGAACCAGAACCTCTGGAAACAGACCGTGGAGACGCTGGTGCTGGTGGTTGCCGCCGCCGCCGCCTCGATGACCATAGGCGTGCCGCTCGGCATCTGGGCCGCGCACAAGCCGAAAGTCTACCGCATCATGCTGCCCGTACTGGATCTGATGCAGACGCTGCCGACTTTCGTCTACCTGATCCCGGTGCTGACCCTGTTCGGCCTTGGCAACGCGCCCGGCCTCATCGTCACCATCATCTTCGTCATCCCGACTTCGGTTCGTCTTACCCATCTCGGTGTCACTTCGGTACCGAAGTCGATCGTCGAGGCCGGCGAGGCGTTCGGCGCCACCAAAAGACAACTCCTATGGAAGGTCGAGCTGCCCTCGGCTCTGCCCACCATCATGGCCGGCCTGACACAGTCGATCATGCTGTCGCTGTCGATGGTGGTGTTCGCGGCCCTCATCGGCGCCGGCGGCCTCGGCACCGAGATCAACCGGGCGCTCGGCTCGCGCAGGATCGACTTGGGGCTTGAAGCCGGTCTGGCAATCGTCGTGCTTGCCATCGTGCTCGACCGAATGACCCGTATTGGCGTTGGAGGCAAGAAATGACCGTCGCCGTTGATTTCAAGAACGTCGATATCGTCTTCGGCGCCGACCAGGCCGGTTCGCTGGCGCTCATCGACAGCGGCGCCACCCGCGCCGAAATCCTTGAAAAGACCGGCAATGTGCTGGGTTGCGCCGGCGCCAGCCTGACCGTGCATGAGGGCGAGATTTCGGTCCTCATGGGTCTGTCCGGTTCAGGCAAGTCGACGTTGCTCAGGGCCGTCAACCGGCTGAACGTCGTTTCGCGCGGCCAGGTTCTGGTCAAGGACGGTGACGGCACGGTCGACGTCGTTACCTGCGATGAGGTGACGTTGAGAAGGCTGCGGCAGAAGCAGGTGGCGATGGTGTTCCAGCAGTTCGGCCTGCTGCCGTGGCGCACGGTGGAGGAGAACGTCGGCCTCGGCCTTGAGCTAGCCGGCATGCCCGACGCCGAGCGCAAGGAACGTGTGCATCGCCAGCTCAAGCTGGTCAATCTCGACCAGTGGTCGAAGAAATACGCCCACGAGCTTTCCGGCGGCATGCAGCAGCGCGTCGGTCTGGCGCGCGCCTTTGCCACCGAGGCGCCGATCCTGTTGATGGACGAGCCGTTTTCGGCGCTCGATCCGCTGATCCGGACCAAACTGCAGGACGAGTTGCTGCAGCTCCAGGCCGAGCTGAAGAAGACCATCATCTTCGTCAGCCACGATCTCGAGGAGGCGCTCAAGATCGGCACTCACATTACCATCATGGAGGGCGGGCGCATCGTGCAGACCGGCGCGCCGGAAGACATCGTGCTGCGTCCGGCCAACGACTATGTCCGCGACTTCATCGCCAATGTTAACCCGCTCTCGGTGCTGACCGCCTGGAACGTGATGCGCGACCGCCGCGACCTCGAAGAGAGCACCGAAGGCTGGGTCTGGCTCGACCGGCGCAAGACGACGCGATTCAAGATCGACGAGCACGGGCTGGTGGCGGCGGCCGAGCGCGACGGCAAGCCGGCGGTGTGGGTGTCCTGCACCGACATCGAAGCCCAGCCGGAGGAGACGGCGCAAGTGTTCTGGGCCACGCCTGGCACCTCGCTGAAGACGGTGATGCTGGCCATGCACCGTTCGCAGACCGCACCCGTGGCGTTGTTCGACGACCAGTCGCGTTTTGTCGGCGCCATCGGTGTCAGGGACGTGCTGAGCGCCGTGCTGCGGCGGTAGGCGCCTGCGGTTCAATAAGTGGCCGAAGTTGCGGCCGCGAGGCAAGGGCCGCACCTTGGTACGGCTGGCAGGTGCCGGAACCGCGCCCTAGTGTTACACTATTCGCGCGGCCGGTTGTGCCGCGGACGGGTAGGGTGCAAGGGATGATCTTCCGACAGCTCTTCGATTCCGTTTCGGGCACCTATTCCTACCTGCTCGCCAGCCGCAAGGGCGGCGAGGCGCTGATCATCGATCCGGTGCTGGAGAAGGTCGACCGCTATCTCCAGCTCGTGAGCGAACTCGACCTCAGGCTGGTCAAGGCGGTGGACACGCATCTGCATGCCGACCACATCACCGGCCTCGGCGCGCTGCGCGACAGGACGTATTGCGTGACCGTGATGGGCGAGCAGACCAAGGCCGATGTGGTTTCGATGCGGCTTGCCGACGGCGACAAGCTCGCCATAGAGGGGCTGGCGCTCGACGTGATCTACACGCCTGGCCACACCGACGATTCCTACAGCTTCATCCTGCCGGACCGGGTGTTCACCGGCGATACGCTGCTCATTCGCGGCACCGGCCGCACCGACTTTCAGAATGGCGATCCGCGCCAGCAATATGAATCGATCTTCGGCCGCCTGCTCAAGCTGCCCGACGAAACGCTGATCTATCCGGCGCATGACTACAAGGGCGAGACCGTCTCGACCATCGGCGAGGAAAAGGCGTTCAACCCGCGCCTGCAGGTGAAGTCGATGGATGAGTATGTAGAGATCATGAACAATCTGAAGCTCTCCAATCCGAAGATGATGGACGTCGCCGTGCCGGCCAACATGAAGGTCGGACTGCATCAGGACGATATTGCCGGGCGGGGCTGGTCGGTCACCGCCGAGGTCGCGCTGGCGCTGGTCGGCAGGCCCGACGTCGCGCTGATCGATCTGCGCGAGAATGCGGAGCGCGAACGGCATGGTGTCATCCCCGGCGCCATCCATCTGCCCTATCCCCGGCTGCAGGAAAACATCGCCGCCGGCGGCATGCTGCACGAACTCGCCAGGTCGACCGGCAAACGGCTTTTGTTTTACTGCGCCTTCGGCGAACGCTCGGCGATGGCGGTTCAGGCCGCTCAGGACGCCGGGATCGCCAGCGCCCGCCACATCCACGGCGGCATCGCCGCCTGGAAGAAGGCGGACGGACCGCTCGTCCATTAGCGAAGCTGACCGTTCATCAGCCCCGGAAGTTCAATTCAATCCGATGAGCCTGGCGCCATTACGGAATAGGGCCTCTCCTTCGGAATCGAAACGGAAGGTGGCGATGAAATCGTCGGCGCGGTAGTCCGGCAGCGTCTTGCGGATGGCGGCGGCGAAGCTTCGTGCCTCATCCTGCCGGCCCGCCAGCGCCAGGCAATGCGCTGCGATCGACAGGATGATGGTGTGGGCGTTGGGCCGCGCGGCCGCTTTCAGGGCCCATTCGGCCGCCTCGTCGAACTGGCCGAGCCGAGCCAGCGCCATGGCCCGCGACCCCATCATGCCGAACAGCAGCGGGTCGAAGGGGCTGAGATGGCGCGAATGGTCGGATGAGCCGATCGCGGATTTCGGGTCGCCCGACTGGGATTGCACGAAGGACAGCGCATAATGGCCGAGCGCAAAGTTCGGGCTGAGGTCGACGGCTCTTTCCAGCTCGAGCAAGGACCCGTCCTGTTCCCCGCGCAGCCACAGCGCGCGGCCCATGGCCCAGTGGGCGGCGGGGTTGTGGTCGTCGACCAGCAGGCTCTGGCCGGCGCTTTCGAAGGCAAGCGCGGTTTCCTGGTCGCGATCGCCCCAGCGCTGGAAGGCGTTCTGCCAATGGGTGAAGGAGAGGCCGGCGTAGGCGCGGGCGAAGGTCGGATCCTGCTTCAGGGCCATGCCGAAGAACTGCTGGGCCAGTTCGTTCTCCGTGCGGGTGAAGCGGTACATGTGCCAGAGGCCGCGGTGATAGGCCTCCCAGGCATTGAGCGAGTTGGGTGCCTTCAGCATGGCGCGGTTGCGCTCGACCGTGGCGATCTCGGCTGCGATCGAGGAGACGATGCTGTTGCCGATATCGTCCAACACGATGAAGATGTCGTCCGGCTTGCGCTCGAAGGTCTCGGCCCAGACGATCCTTGCCGTGCGCACCTCGATGAGTTCGACCGAGACGATGATGCGGCCCGCCAGGCTGCGGACGGTTCCGGTGGCCACGTAGTCGACGTTCAGCCGGCGCCCTGCATCCTCCGGCGCGATGTTTTTCTCGGCCAGCGCGAACATCGACCCACGCGCGATGACGAAGAAATCCCTGAGCTTGGCGAGGCGGGTGATGATGTCGTGGGTCATGCCGTCGGCCAGCCCGCCGCGAATGCCGTCGGTGCCGGCGTGCTCGACAAACGGCATGACTGCAAGCGAGGCCCGGCGCGATGCGGCCGCATCCGGTTCGGCAAGCGCAATCGGAACCTGGGGCGCGAAGGCAATCGCCGGCTGCGCGCCTGGCGCCGCACCCGACTGCCGGTCCTTGATCGCCCGCCATGCCTCGCGCACGGGTGCAAATTCCAGCTCTTCCGATTGAAACAGCTGGGCGGCGACAACAAGGTGTTCCTCGCACTGGCCGATCTGGCCCCGCCTGGCCAGGTTCTCCAGCAGGGCCACATGCGCGCGCACGTCGAAGGGCGCGAGTTCCAGCCATTTGTCGAGATAGGGAGAGGCGTCGGAGCCAGCCGGCAGGGTGTTGACCAGATGTTCCAGGATGGCGATGTGGCAGGAGGTGAACCGGCGGCGTTGCGCAACCAGCCAGCTGTCGAAATGCGGACAGCGGTCCAGCTCCAGCCCATCGAGGAAATCGCCGGCGAACAGGTCGGACAGCGCCTGCAGTCGCTCCGGGCCAAGTGTTCCTATTCCCGCCGCCGCGGCAGCCGCGATCTCGACGGCATCGACCGAGACGCCGTCCAGGCGCAGTCCGACCGTGTCGCCCTGCGTTTCGATCCTGCTGAATCCCGGTTCGTCTAGAACGCCGCGCAGCTTGCTGAGGCACCAGCGAAGCTCGCCCCGCGGGTCGTTCGGCACATCCCACAGAAGCTCGCACAGGCGACTGCGCCCGACGGCATGCGGCGTGAGCGTGAGATAGGCCAGCAACGCACGCAGCTTGCGCGATGCCGGCAATGCCACGGGAATCCCGCCGCGAAGAACAGTCAGCGGCCCGAGCAGGCGCACGGAAGGGCCGGCAACCTCGCCACTTTGGATCTTTTGAGTGGATTCCACGGGCAATACCACGCTTGCTACCACGCTGGCCAACCGGTCCCTATTTTATCACCGAACCCGACAAGGCGCATCCGGCAGCGAATTCTAGGCGCCGGACGCCGCCATTGCCGTATTGACGGCAAGTCGGGAACCGTAACGCGGCAAGGTCTCGAAACCGCGCCGCCCAAACCGCCGGCCTGTAACCGGCTCGTGACGACAGCTTGAGGAGAGCGGACATGTTGCATCAGTCAAAGATCAGGACCACGGCCGGCCGCGGCCGCCTGTTCGACAGCATTCTCGACACGGTCGGCGATACGCCGGTGATCCGGATCAACAATCTCGGCCCGGCGCATGCGACGATCTATGTGAAGGCCGAGTTCTTCAATCCAGCGGCCTCGGTCAAGGATCGGCTGGCGCTCAACATCATCGAGGCGGCCGAACGCAGCGGTGCGTTGCGGCCTGGGCAGACCGTCGTCGAGGCGACCAGCGGCAACACCGGCATCGGGCTTGCCATGGTCTGCGCGCAGAAGGGCTATCCGCTGGTGGTGACGATGGCCGACAGCTTTTCCGTCGAGCGCCGCAAGCTGATGCGCATGCTTGGCGCCAAGGTGGTGTTGACGCCGCGCGCCCAGAAGGGTTTCGGCATGTACAAGAAAGCGGTGGAACTCGCCGAAGCCAATGGCTGGTTCCTGGCGCGGCAGTTCGAGACCGAGGCCAATGCGGCCATCCACGAAGCGACCACGGCGCGCGAGATCGTCAATGATTTCGCAGGCTCCAGGCTCGACTGCTTCGTCACCGGCTATGGCACCGGCGGCACCGTCGCCGGCGTGGCGCGCGTGCTGCGCCGGGAGCGGCCGGAGACCCGGATCGTGCTCACCGAACCGGCCAACGCGCAACTTGTCGGCAGTGGCAAGCCGCAGGAGCGCGGTAAAAACGGCGCACCGGCCGCCAGCCACCCGGCCTTCGAGCCGCATCCGATCCAGGGCTGGACCCCGGATTTCATTCCCAACGTGCTGCAGGAAGCGATCGACAAGCGCTACTATGACGAAGTGATGCCGATCGCCGGGCCCGAAGGCATCAAATGGGCCAAGGCGCTGGCGCAGCAGGAGGGGATCTTCACCGGCATCTCCGGCGGCTCCACCTTCGCCGTGGCACGCCAGATCGCCGGGACATCGCCGGCCGGCTCGGTGATCCTGTGCATGCTCCCCGACACCGGCGAACGCTACATGACGACGCCGCTGTTCGACGGCATCGAGGCGGAGATGGATGCGGAAGAGATCACGCTTTCGCGTTCGACGCCCGGCTGCCAGTTCGACGCCTGACAGCAGATCGCGGGGGACACCACTATGGACGCGATGCCGCAAACCTCGAGCGCGACAGCGGAGGAAACGCTCGATCCCCTGGACTGGGCCGATATGCAGGCCCTGTCGCACCGGATCGTCGATGATGCCGTCGGCTATCTGCGCGACGTTCGCGACCGCCCGGTGTGGCGGGAGATGCCGGGCGAGGTGAGGGCGTTCTTTGACGCGCCCTTGCCGCGCTCGCCTGCGCCGATCGCCGAGATTTACGGCGATGTCGCGCGCAACGTCATGGCCTACCCGATGGGCAACATCCATCCGCGCTTCTGGTCCTGGTACATGGGCTCCAGCAATTTCACCGGCGCGCTCGGCGATTTCCTGGCGGCGATCCAAGGTTCCAATCTGGGCGGCGGCAACCATGCCGCCGGCCTTATGGACAGCCAGGTGGTCGACTGGTTCAAGCAGATCGTGGGCTTTCCCGCTTCGGCCAGCGGCACGCTGGTCAGCGGCGGCTCGATGGCCAACATCATCGGGCTCACCGTGGCGCGCAACACCAAGGCTGGCATCGACGTGCGCGAGCATGGCGTCGGTGCCATCGCGCAGCCCTTGCGCTTCTATGGCTCGGACCAGACCCACTTCTGCCACCGCAAGGCGATGGAGGTGCTCGGCCTCGGCAACCGTGCGCTTCGCCGCATCCCAAGCGATGCCGCAATGCGCATCGATATCGCCGCCTTGCGGGCGGTGATCGCGGAAGACCGAAAGGCGGGCCTCAAGCCGGCCTGCGTCATCGGCAACGCCGGCACCGTCAACACCGGCGCGATCGACGATCTCGAGGCGCTTGCGAGGCTGGCGGCGGAAGAGGATCTCTGGTTCCACGTCGACGGCTGCATCGGCGCGCTGATTGCGATCGCGCCGGAGAATGCAGCGCTCGTCGCCGGCATCGAACGAGCCCATTCGCTTGCGCTCGACCCGCACAAATGGCTGCACGCGCCATTCGAGGCGGGCTGCGCGCTGGTCCGCGATGCCGAGGCGCATCGCGGCGCCTTTGCTGTCATACCGGAGTATCTGGAATCGACGTCGCGCGGCATCGCGTCCGGAAAATGGCTGCATGACTACGGGCTGCAGACATCGCGCGGCTTCCGCGCGCTCAAGGTGTGGATGGCGCTAAAGGAGCACGGCATTGAAAAATTCGGCCGCCTGATCGACCAGAACATCGCTCAAACCAAGTATCTGGCCAGCCTGATCGAGGCCGAGCCGGCGCTGGAGCTGATGGCGCCGGTGAGCATCAACATCGTCTGCATTCGCCACCGCGCCAATGGGCTGTCGGGTGAGCGCCTGAAGGCGTTCAACACCGAGATCATGCTGCGACTCCAGGAAGAAGGCATCGCGGCCCTTTCGGACACCACCGTGCACGACCAGCATTGCCTGCGGGTGGCGATCGCCAATCACCGCACCCGGTACGAGGATCTCGATTTGCTGGTCGCGGAAATCCTGCGGCTCGGCGCAGAACTTGCCGCGTGAGCGGCGCAGCACAGGGAGGGACGCATGTCGTCCATGGACTATGCGATAGACTATGCGGAAGAAGGCTCGGGACCGACCGTGCTGTTCATTCCGGGATCCTTCAGCACATATGCGGCCTGGCGGCCGATACAGAGATGGCTATCGCCTGACTACCGGATGATCGGCATCAGCCTTTGCGGATATGGCGCGACCGCGGAGACCCGCTCGCGCAATGATTTCGGCATGCGGCACCAGCTCCGGATCATCGAGCAGGCGGCACGTCGTGCCGGAGGACCCGTGCATCTGGTCGGCCATTCCTTTGGCGGTGCTGTTGCCCTTGCCGCGGCCCTGGCAAATTCCATCGACGTGGCGAGCCTGTCGCTTTTCGAGGCAAATCCCATCGCGCTCCTCAACAGCGAGCCGAGGCAAGGCCTCTACCAGGACGTTCTGAGGCTTAGCCGGGAGTTCAGCGCGGCGGTCGCGGCCGGCGACGCCGACGCGGCCGGCATCATCATCGACTTCTGGGGCGGTCAAGGCACCTTTGCAGCGCTTCCCGAAATCGTGCGGACCCACTGCCGGCAGACTGCCCCGACAAATGTGATCGACTGGCTGACGGTTTTCAGTTTCGAGGCTTCTCTCCGCGACTACAGTGCCCTCGATATCCCGGTGCTTCTCGTCAGAGGCGGGTTCGCCAATCCGGCCATGGCGGCAATGACCGACATGCTGCAACACGCCTTGCCGCATGTGCATAGCGCGGTTGTCGAAGACGCCGGCCACTCCCTCATTGCGACCCATGCGCAAAAATGTGCCGCGCTGCTGACACGGTTCCTGACGATTGCAGACGCGGAACTGCCGGATGCCGCGATGGTGGCCTAATCCTGACCAGCGGGAAGTGGCGCGCCGGGGAGATAAAGCATGATCGGGCGGATCTCGTAGACGGCGCTGGGATTGACGCGCTTGAGGTCGCGCGCGACTGCGATCGCCTCTTCCTGGCTCGCGCAGTCGAGGACATAGAGCCCCAGCAACTGCTCCTTGGTCTCGGCAAAGGGACCGTCGATCACCATGCCCTCGCTTGGGCCGCGCAACGTGACGGCCGCCGCGGTTGCACCCAGCCTTGCCGCCGGCCCGAGTTTTCCCTCGCGGGTCAGCCTGGCGTTGACCTCGAGCAGGTCGTCCATTAGGGCCGCATCCTCGTCAGGCGTCCAGGACTGGACGGTCTGTTCGACGTGGTAGGCCAGGATCGCATAGAACATGGACGGTTTCCTCAAATCAAGTTCTACAGCGTCCTTTGCGCGTCCAAGAGGGCGCGCGGCGCTGTGGTGCCGGATTGGGCGGCAATATCACAAGGATCGCGGGACTGATCCAGCCTCGGTGCCGATCAGGCCGCCTCCTACTGACTCATGCTGCCAGCGGCAGGCGCAGTTCCGTCAGCAGGCCGCCGCCGGGATCGTTGGAGAGGCTGATCTCGCCGCCGGCGGCACGCGCGATGTTGCGGGCAATGGTCAGGCCAAGACCGAGGCCGCCGGTCTGGCGGTTGCGCGATTGCTCGATGCGAACGAAGGAGCCGAACACCGTGTCGAGTTGTGCCTGCGGGATGCCGGGTCCCTCGTCGCGGATGGCGAGCGTGATTGTGTCCTGCGACCGCTCAAGGCTGAGATGCGCCTTCTTGCCGTAGGTCACGGCATTCTGGACGAGGTTGGTGACGCAGCGCTTCAGTGCTACCGGCCGGGCCATGCAGATCAGGCCGCGCGGCCGTGTACCGTCGTGGTCGAACGAGACCTCCTCGAAGCCGTCGGCGACCGCCTCCACCAGCGACCAGAAATCGATGCGTTCGGCCTTCTCCTCCGTCACCTCGAACTTGGCGAAGTCGATGACCGAGCTGGCAATGCTCTCGATGTCGGCGAGGTCATGCGCCAATGCCGCGCGGGCCGGCGATTTGCGCAGCAGTTCCAGGCGCAGCCGCATCCGCGTCAGCGGCGTGCGCAGGTCATGCGCGAGCGCCGCCGCCAGGTGCTCGCGATCCTCGACATAGTCGCGCAGCCTGAGCTGCATGGCGTTGACCGCCTTGGCGGCGGCGCGGATCTCGCGGCTGCCCGACTCGGCGATCGGCGGGCTCTTCAAATCGTGGCCGATGCGCTTCACGGCGGTTTCCATCATCCGGTAGGGCGCGGTCAGCCGGCGCAACGACCAGATCGACATCATCACCACCAGCCCGGCGATTAGGACATAGAGCGGCAGGCTGTCGAAGCTCAATATCGGGCCCACCGGCGTGATCGGCTCGGTGAAATTCAGCCACTGCCCGTCGGCGAAGCGCAGCGAGGCTGTCAGCTTGTCGCTCTGGGCGAAATCCGCCGCCAGCACCAGAAGGTCGCGCTCCACCTGGCCGACATCCTTGTTCATGATCGCGCCGCCGGGAGCATCCGACTCGCGCGTTGCCGGATCGCGCCGCACGCGCGCGTCGGTGATGCCGAATTTGGTCAGGCGCCCGACGAGGATGTCCTCCAGTTCGGCGAGTTCGTCGTCGCCGGCGATCGAGGAGGTGACGGCCGGCGTGTCCGAAACGGTCAGCGCGTAGGTGGCGTTGAACAGTCCCGACGCGGTCGCCTTGCGTTCTTCGGGCGTCGCATCGTGCATCAGTTGCACCAGCGAGAAGGCGCGGTCGTTGAGGCGGTAGAGATCGACCACGTCGTTGGCGGCGTCGCGGTCACGCGCGACGATGTAGAGTGTTGCGATCTGGCTGATCAGCAGGCCGGCAATGACGATGAGCAGCACCCACACGGGCAGGGTCTGCGGCAGGAAGCGTCTCATTCGGAGGTCGTTTCGGGCAGGAACTGATAGCCGCCGCTGCGCACGGTCAGGATCAGTTTCGGCGTCTTGGGATCGTCTTCCATCTTGCGCCGCAGCCGGCTGACCAGGATGTCGACGCTGCGGTCGAAACTGTAGCCGGTATCGCCGCCCGAGAGCTCGATGAGCTGGTCGCGGGTGAGCACGCGTTGCGCGCTTTTGACGAAGGTCTGCAGGAGGTTGAATTCCGCCATCGTCAGCTCGACCCTGACATCGCCGGGCGCCGTCAGGCGGCGGCGCGAGCAATCCATCGTCCAGCCGGCGAAGTGGTAGATCTGCTTGGTTGTCGGGCGGCGCGGCTCGGCGGCGCCGTTGCGCCTCAGCACGGCGCGGATGCGGGCCAGGAGCTCGTGCGGATCGAAGGGTTTCGGCACATAGTCGTCGGCGCCCATCTCGAGGCCGACCACGCGGTCGGTCGTCTCGGTGACGGCCGTCAGCATGATGATCGGCGTTGTGTGGTTGGCGCGCAGTTCGCGGCAAAGCTCCAGCCCGCTCTTGCCGGGCAGCATCACGTCGAGAACGATGAGATCGACCTGCATGCGGCGCAGGATGGCCTCCATCTCGACGCCGTCGGCGGCAACGGTCGTGTGCAGGCCCCGCTTCTGCAAAAACTCCTGAAGCAGGTCGCGTATGCCCTTGTCGTCGTCGACGATCAGTATGTGTGCGTCGGATTTCACGGGAACCCTGTCATTGCTGGTGGCCAAGCGGTCATTCGATCATCTCCCACACGATAGAATTCGGGCCATATGTTGGCCAGTGGCGATAGCACAGCCCAAGGCAGATGCGGCAGAAACAATCCAGAAACAAATTTCTATAGTCCGGAAAAACTCACGAAAAAATTCAAGGGCATAACGGTGTCGTGGCGGTCAGGTCATCGGCTGCGACGCAAGTCTCCGGAGTAACGGACAAGACCAATGCATAGGTTCACGATCAGCTTGATGGGTGCGTTGCTCGGCATTTCGCTCGTCACGGCCGCGGTCGGAGCCTCCGATGCAAAGGTGGCGCCGATCACCCGGGCCGAGCGCTGCAGCGACCTCAACCGTCAGGTTGACGAAGCCCTCGAAACCCATGCCGCGGCAACGCAGGTCACCGCGGCGAAAGCACTGCAAAGAAAGGGAACCCGGTTCTGCGCCAACAAGAAGCAGGCACAGGGAATCCGGATGCTCGCAAACGCTTTGAAGCTGCTTGGAGTGACACCGAACGACCCGGTTCAGTGACGCTCAAACCCCGACCCGCATAAAAAGGAAATGAAGCCATGAACAAGTCCCTCCTCTCCGCCCTCGGTCTCGCTGTTGCTCTCGCCTTCTCGATGCCGGCTCTTGGCAACGCAGCTGCGACCACGACCGCTGCTCCCGCTGCTTCGACCACCGCGCCGGCGGCTGCGCCTGCCAAGGCTGCTCCGAAGAAGGTCACTGCCAAGAAGACCGTCAAGGCCTGCAAAGTGACCAAGACGCACAAGTGCCCGGTCAAGAAGGCGCCGAAGGCAGCCAAGAAGTCCTGATCCCGGCCTGGCAGTAGCCAGCTCTCCTGACAAGGCCGCTCCAGCCGGAATTCGGCTGGAGCGGCCTGGATCGAGCCGGAATACCGGTGACGTCCAACCCCGGCATGCCAAAACTGGTTCAACGGCTGGCGATCCTTTAACCCGATCGCAATGCCGGCCCTGTAGGACAATCCGCATGAAGCGGCTTTCGTCCATTTTGCGCTCAATGGTCATCGGCGGCCTGGTGGTCAGCGGAGTGGCCAAGGTGTTGATCCTGCTCTCAGCCAGCCCGGTGCCGGACCCCGCCAGCGGACGGACCGAGCCGTCGCTGTTCGCGCCGAAAATATCCACCGACTGGGACTACATCACGCCCGGGCAGACCTGGCTGCTCATCGTGCTGACCGGCACGGTGCTGATCTGCTTCATCGCCTGGCCAGTCGCGGCCTGGATGGAGCGCCGGGTCGATGCACCCGATACGCGTTCCCGTCCAGAATCGCCATCTGTAGGGACGGTGCGGCAGATCCCGCCGCGGCGCATGTTCGGCCGGCATGGCCGTTGAACGGCCTGCGGCAGTGACCCACATAGATTTGTTAGAGATCGCGCTGCTGTTTGGCCGATCGAAAATGGACGACCGCTTTCGCCCGTGACAAAGTGAAGGCGAATTTCTCGCTTGCAGTTGCCGGGTTTCCAATGCCTGAAACCACCACCACACCGCGCACCAAGACGCAGCCGAAGACCGAACGGCCGAAGCTCTACAAGGTCATCCTCATCAACGACGATTTCACCCCGCGCGAGTTCGTGGTGACCGTGCTCAAGGGCGAGTTCAAATTGAGCGAAGACCAGGCGCAACGGGTAATGATCACCGCGCACCGGCGCGGCGTCTGCGTCGTCGCCGTCTTCACCAGGGACGTCGCTGAGACCAAGGCGACGCGGGCGACGGACGCCGGCAAGGCCAAGGGCTACCCGCTGCTGTTCACGACCGAACCGGAAGAGTGAAGAGCGTTACCGCCCCTCGCGGTACCACATCGAGCCCATCGCCAGAAGCAGCAGGCCGAGGCCGAGGAAGCCGCCGAAGAGCGGAACGCGCGAGACGGCCTTCAGCACGCTGTCGTCGGTGGTGCGGAGCCCAATCCAGTCGTTGCCGGAGGCCGCACCGGTGGAGCGGACCGGGACGATCGAAGGCAGCGCCACGCCGCCGGCAAGGGTGCCGAGCGTGGACGAAGGCGCCAGCCGGCGCACGCTGCCGCCGGTTGCCTCCGCCGGCGCCTTCAGCCGGTCCTCGGTGGAGATGACGTCGGTGAACTCCGGCGCGTTGATCGGGCCGACATGGGCAAGCGCGGTGAGGTCGCCATTGCCGACCTGGTAGAGGCCGATCTCGCTGGTCTGGACGGTGCCGAGGAAAATGCCGGGCTCAGATTTTTCGAGCCTGACGATCAGCGCTTTGCCCGACGGCGTGATCACCTGCGCCGGGCCGGGGTCGTCGCTCATCGTCTGGCGGCGTATTTCCAGCGTCATGCCGCGCCCGTCGGCGGTCAGGCGCTCCTCTTCGAGTTCGGGCTCTTTCATCAGCCAATGGGCGATGCGGCGATAGAGCTGGACATGCGGGCCGCCGCCCTCGAAGCCGCGCGCCCACAGCCAGCCCTGGTCGGACAGAAGCATGCCGACACGGCCTTCGCCCTTGCGGTCGAGCAGAAGCAGCGGCCGGTTGTCGGCGCCCTTCATCACCACTTCGCCCTCGGGGTTCTCGACGCCGATGGTGCGGAACCAGCGGCTCCAGTGCGGCGGATCGGTGGCCGAGCCGTCCAGCCCGCGCGTCACCGGATGACGCTGGCCGAGCTCGGTCAGGCGCGGGTAGAAGGCCTTGTCGACGACTTCTCCGGTCGGCATCGCCGGCAGCGCCGACATCAGCGGCGTGCGGGCGATCGAGCTTTCGCCGGCATATTCAGGCCCCGCGGCGATCAGCAGCGCGCCACCCTTTTCGACATATTCGGAGATGTAGTCGTAATAGAGGATCGGCAGCACGTCGCGGTGCTGGTAGCGGTCGAAGATGATGAGGTCGAAATCCTTGATCCTCTCGACGAACAGTTCGCGCGTCGGAAAGGCAATCAGCGACAATTCGTTGATTGGCGTGCCGTCCTGCTTTTCCGGCGGACGCAGAATGGTGAAATGGACGAGATCGACCGACGCGTCCGACTTCAAGAGGTTGCGCCAGGTGCGTTCGCCGGCATGCGGCTCGCCGGAAACCAGCAGCACGCGCAAATTCTCGCGGATGCCGTCGATCAGTGCGATGGCGCGGTTGTTGGCGTCGGTCAGCTCGCCCGGCACGGGGTCGACGGCGAGCTCGACGATGTTGCGGCCGGCGGTCGGGATCGTCACCTGCAGCGGCATCGCCTGGCCGATGGTGGCGTGCTCGACCGACACCTGCTCGCCATTGACCGAGACGCGGACATCGACCGGGCCGGTCTGATTGTCGGTGGCGATGACGCGGTAGCTCATATCGAGCGGCTTGCCGACCAGGCCGAAGCGCGGCGCGTTCTCGAAGCGTATGCGGCGGTCCTTCTCGTGCTCGTTGCCGGTGATCAAAGCGTGCAGCGGCGCATGGAAGTCGGGCGCGCCGGCCGGCGCATCGTGCACCTCGCCGTCGGTGATCATGATGGCGCCGCCGATGCGCGACGGCGGCACGTCGCGGAAAGCACCTTCGAGCGCGCCGAACAGCCTGGTGTCGGTACGCTCCTCGGCTGCCTCGGACCGGCCGGACTCGACGACGCGCACGTCGAACTGCTTGAAACGGCCAAGGCGCTGCTGAAGCCCGGCCAGCGCCTCGTCGGTCTGCTTGGTGCGCTCGCCGATATCCTGGCTCTGGCTGCGGTCGACGACGATGGCGACGACGCTTTTCAAGGCCTCGCGTTCCTCGTCAAGGAAGACCGGGTTGAGCAAAGCGGCGCCGAGCGCGAGCAAAGCGGCGAAGCGGAAGACCGAGCCGCGCTGGCGAAACCACAGGCCGACCAGCGCCAGCAACACCAGCGGCACCAGTACGGCGGCAAGCAGCGGCCAGGACAGGAGCGGTTCGAAGTTGATCGACCAGTTCATGGCTTACTGCCCCAGCCGTTCGAGCAGGACGGGCACGTGCACCTGGTCGGATTTGTAGTTGCCTGTCAGCATGTACATCATGATGTTGACGCCGGCGCGCAGCGCATAGATGCGCTGCATCGGGTCCGCCGGCACGGTCGGCAAAAGCGGGTCGCCATTCTCGTCGACGGCCCAGGCGCCGGCAAAATCATTGGCGGTGATCAGGATTGGCGAGACGCCGTCGCCGACGCGCACGGGGCGGTTCTCGGTGTTGCTGGCGTCGAGCGAGGCCTCGACCCAGAGCGGACTGCCGGCGAAGCGGCCGGGAAACTCGGGCAGGATGAAGAAGGACTTGGTCAGCACATGGTCCGACGGCACCGGCTCCAGCGGCGGCACGTTGAGATCGCCGAGAATGTCGCGCAGCCGCTCCGTCGCCGGGCTGGTCGAATCGGCGCCGATGCCGTTGGCAAACTGGTCGCGGGTGTCGAACAGAACCGTGCCGCCCTGTTGCATATAGGCATCGACGCGCGCGATCGCCGCTTGGCTCGGCATCGGCGCGGCAGGGTCGATCGGCCAGTAGATCAGCGGGTAGAAGGACAGTTCGTCCTTCGCGATGTCGACGCCGGCCGGCGCTCCGGGTTCGAGCGCGGTCTTTTCGATCAGGAAGCGGGTCAGGCCTTCGAGACCGGCGCGGCTGATTGAATCGACGCCTGGCTCGCCGGTCAGCACATAGGCGATGCGGGTCTTCGCGATGTCCTCGATCGCCTGGGCATCGCCCGGTTTCGCGTCGTCGGCGCGGGCGAGGTCGGCATGGCCAAAGAGCGCGCCCAGCGCGATCAGAACGGCGGCCGCCGTCGTTGCGGCGGCGCGGCGCGGCCGGCGCGCCAGCAGCCCGCCCATCCAGAACACCGCCAGCGTGTCGAGCACCATCAGCACCAGGGCGGCGGCGACCAGCGCGCCTTTCAGATTGCGCGATTCGTCGAAAGCGTACTGGACGGTGGTGACCGGCAACGAAACTTGAGGCCGGTCCAGCAGCGCGAACGTTCTGTCGGCCTCGAGCAAATTATGGGCGAAGACGCCGGTTTCGGAGCCGTAAAGGCCGGGCGGGTTCTCGAACGTCACCGGCAGCGGCCCGGCGCCGGGCACCAGGGGTCGTGCATCCGGCGTTGGCGGTACCAGATCGCCGTCGGCGGCAATCATGCGGTAGGGCGCCAGCGAAGTGGCGGCGGCTTCGGCGTTGGCGATCGCCGCGCCCTGGTTGCGCGACAGCTGCACGATGCGCCTGAGCATCTCGACGAAGCTGCCCGATATCGGCAGGTTGGACCAGGTTGCCTCGGGCGTGACGTGGAACAGGACGAGCGTGCCCTTGCCCTTCTTCAGCCCGGTCACCAGCGGCGTGCCGTCGGCAAGCGTCGCCCAGGTGCGCTCGACGATGTCGGGTGTCGGCTCGGCCAATACCTGCCTGGTGACGGTGACCTCGGCCGGCGGCGCGAGATCGGCAAAGGGACCGGCTTTTGGAAACTCGGTGACCGGCTGCGGCGTCGTCCACGACAAGGCGCCGCCCATCGAGCGTTCGCCGGTGCGCAGCCTGACCGGCAGCAGATCGTCGTCATTGCCGGCGGCGGCGAGCCTCGACCCGGCAAAGCGCACCAGTGTGCCGCCCTTGTCGACCCAATCGACCAGCCTCTGCTTCACCTGTTCCGGAATGGTGCCGACATCGGCCATGACGATCATCGCCGGCTTCTGGTCGAGAAGCTGCGGGATGGCGTCGGCAAGGTCGACGGTCGATGGCTCGACCAGATCGGCGAAAGGCTGCAGCGCACGGCGGATATAGTAGAGCGGCGACAAAAGCGGCTGCGCCTGGTCGGCCTCGGCCTGCGACAACAGCCCGACACGGCGGCGCTTGGAGCTTTCGTCCAGCACCCGCACGGCGCCGGCCTGGTGCTCGCCGTCGAGCGCGATCGAGGCGAAGTCGTTGCGCAGCTCGAATGGCACCGCCATCGTCCCGGTAGCGGTGGACTCGCCCGGCGAGAAGGTCAGCGTCGCGTCGGCGATGCGACGGCCCTTGTCGTCGAAGGCACCGGCGGTGACTTGAGCCGGCGCCGGATCGTTCGGTGCGCGGATGGCGGTGAGCGCAAAGCCGTCGACCTGGTTATCGGCGACCGTGAGGCCGGTCAGCGACAGCCTGTCGGACGTTGCCCAGACGAGGCGCGCCGCGTTTTTCGACAGCAGCGTGTTGAAGGCGGCTTCGTCGCCTTGCGCCGCCAGTCCATCCGCGAGCACGGCGACACTGGCGCCCGGCAGGCGCTCCAGGGCCGCCGCGACGCGTGCATAGATGGCCGGTCGATCGGTCGGGATCGGCCGCGGCTTGGCCGCGCGCAGCCGGTCGAGCGCGGTGGCAGCATCGAAGGGTCCGATCTCGGCGTTGGGCTTTTCGGCGGTGAAGGCGATGACGACAGGCACGCCATTCGAACTGGCGTCGGCGATCAGGCGCTGCGCGGTGGCGACGCGCTTGCCCCAGTCGGCCGCACTTGCCCAGTCATTGTCGATGACCAATGCAAGGGCCGAGCCCTCGGCAGGCAGCTTCTCGCGCGGATTGAAGACGGGTTCGGCAAGGGCTGTGACGACAAGGGCGGCCATCAGCAGCCTCAGCAGCGTCAGCCACCACGGGCTTTGATGCGGGGTCTCCTCGCGTTTCAGCACGCGGGCCAGTATCTTCAGCGGCGGAAACACTTCCGTCTGCGGCTTGGGCGGGGTGAGCCGCAACAGCCACCAGATCACCGGCAGCGCCAGCAGGCCCCACAACACCATCGGCGCCCCGAAGGAAAGCGGCAGCCAGCTCATGCGCTGATCTTTCCGGCATAACTGCTTTCAGCGGTCATCGCCATGTGGATGCGCACCAGCGCCTCGGAAGCCAGGCGATCGGTGTGGTTGACGGTGAAGCTCCAGCCGAGCCGCTTGCACCAGCCGGCCAGTTCCTGGCGGCGGGCGGTGTAAAGCAGGCGATAGTCGTCGCCCAGCATCTCGGCGCGGCCGGCGGTCAGCTTGTCGCCGGTCTCGGGATCGGTGAATTCGGTGCGGCCGGCATAGGGAAAATTCTCCTCGGCCGGGTCGGCGACCTCGATCAGATGGGCGCGCACGCCGTGACGGGCGAGCACGTCGAGCCAGGCCATGGTGTCCTCGACCGGATCGAGGAAATCGCTGACGACGACAATGTCGCAGAAGCGGCGAATGCCGGAGAGATCAGGCTTTGCCGGCAGCGCGCCGGCATGGGTGAGTTGGCTCGCGATTCGCTCGGCGCCGTCGCGGGCGGTGAACGGATCGGTGAGGCCCGGCCAGGCTATGCGTTCGCCGCTGCGCGACAGGAGCTCGGCCATGGCTAGCGTCAGCACCAGCGCGCGCGATTCTTTCGAAACGCTGGCGCCTGCGGATTTGTAGAGCATGGAAGGCGAGGGGTCGGCCCAAAGCCATACCGTATGGGCGGCCTCCCATTCGCGGTCGCGTACATAGGTGTGGTCGTCGCGGGCCGATCGGCGCCAGTCGATGCGCGAGGAATCGCCCTCGACATAGGGGCGGAACTGCCAGAAATTCTCGCCAATGCCGCGCTTGCGGCGGCCATGCCAGCCGGCGATCACGGTGTTGACGATGCGGCGCGCCTCGACCAGGAGGTCCGGCACCAGCGAGGCCCGCAACCGGCCACGGGCGAGCGCGTCGCGCGTCGCTACCGGTGCCTGGACCTCGCCTATGCGCGCCATCAGATACCTTTTGCCAGTTTCGCCACCACGTCGCGCACCGAGGTGCCTTCGGCGCGAGCGGCGAAGGTCAGCGCCATGCGGTGCTGCAGCACCGGCTCGGCCAGCGCACGGATGTCGTCGACCGACGGTGCCAGCCGTCCATCATACAACGCGCGAGCGCGGGCGCACAGTGTCAGCGCCTGACTGGCGCGCGGGCCCGGACCCCAGGCGACGAGCTTGTCGGTTTCGGCATGGCCCTGGCCCGGACGGGCCGAGCGCACCAGCTTGAGGATCGCCTCGACGACGCTTTCCGGCACCGGCATGCGGCGGATCAGCGTCTGGATCTCCTTCAGCCGCGCCGGCTGCAGCACGTTCGCGGCCTTGGCATCCTCGACGCCGGTGGTTTCCAAGAGGATGCGGCGTTCCGCCTCGATTTCCGGATAGAGGATGTCGACCTGCATCAGGAAGCGGTCAAGCTGGGCCTCGGGCAGGGGATAGGTGCCTTCCTGTTCCAGCGGGTTCTGCGTCGCCAGCACGTGGAAGGGCGCCGGCAAATCGTGGCGGGCGCCGGCAATGGTGACGTGGTATTCCTGCATCGCCTGCAGCAGCGCCGACTGGGTGCGCGGCGAGGCGCGGTTGATCTCATCGGCCATCAGCAATTGCGCGAAGATCGGCCCCGAAATGAAGCGGAACGAACGCTTGCCGAATTCGTCCTGTTCCATCACCTCGGAACCGAGAATGTCCGACGGCATCAGGTCGGGTGTGAACTGGATGCGGCGGGAATCGAGACCGAGCACGACGCCCAGCGTCTCGACCAGCTTGGTCTTGGCGAGGCCTGGCACGCCGACCAGCAGCGCGTGGCCGCCGGCCAGGAGCGCCACCAGTGTTCGTTCGACGACCGCTTCCTGGCCGAAGATGACCCTGCCGACGCCGTCGCGGATCCTGGAGATGTCGGCCAATGCCTTCTCCGCCTCGGCGATCATGTCTTTTTCGCTGATCGGGCTTTCCTTGATCATCACGCTCATGGCCGCATCGATCCTTGTGTTGGAAATACCGGCTTGCACTTGTCTGTGCCGCAGAATGCCGCGATTCGGCCTCGCATGGCGCCTGCGTTTGAATTTAAATCACAGACTTAGGCTGACAAGCGGAACAACAGTGACTATTTCGTGACCATGACGGAACGCTCCGAACATGCTGAAGAGAGTCTGACGGCCGCCAGGGAAGCGCGCGGACTGGAGGCGCTGATCTCGCGGGCGACGCGCGCCGGCAAGGGGCCGGCGCCGGTGGAGCGCTGGAATCCTGACTTCTGCGGCGATCTCGACATGGAGATCAAGGCCGACGGCACCTGGTTCTATCTGGGCACGCCGATCGGGCGCATGCCGCTGGTGCAGCTCTTTTCCACGGTTCTGCGCAAGGATGCAGACGGTAAGACCTATCTGGTGACGCCGGCGGAAAGGGTGGGTATCCGTGTCGCCGACGCGCCCTTCGTGGCCGTCGAGATGGACGTTTCCGGCGCCGGCGACGACCAGGTCATCACCTTCCGCACCAATGTCGGCGACGTCGTCGAGGCCGGGCCCGGCCATCCGCTGCGCTTCGTCGACGAGAACGCCACCGGCGGCCTGAAGCCTTACGTTCTGGTGCGCGGGCGGCTGGAAGCGCTGGTGGCGCGGCCGGTGATGTACGAGCTGGTCGAACATGGCGAGGAAATCGGCATCGGCGGCAGGACGATGTTTGCCGTCCGCTCGAAGGGCGCGGTCTATCCGATCATGCCGGCGGAAAAATTGAAGCGGCTGAGCGCGTGATGGACCAGGTGACGCCGGCGCCGTTTTCCACCGCTGATTTTCGCGCGCGCTTCGCCGCGCAGCCGGATGCGCATGCCAGCGACGATTTTGGCGATCATCGCTTCAATCCCGGCCATCCGCGCCTGACGCAAGCCAAGCCGCTGCGCGACGCCGCGGTGTTGATTCCGGTGGTCGATCATCGAGGCGATGCGACGGTCTTGCTGACAAAACGGGCCGAGAAGCTGCGCAGCCATTCAGGGCAGGTGGCATTCCCCGGCGGCACGATCGATGCAACCGATCCCAGCCCGGAGGCGGCTGCGCTGCGCGAAACCTTCGAGGAGATCGGGCTTGGCGAGGATCGCATCGAGATCATCGGCCGCATGCCCGACTATGTCGCGGGCAGCGGCTACCGCATCGCGCCGGTCCTGGGCATCGTGCGGCCGGGTTTCCAGCTGACGCTGAATTCCGAGGAGGTCGATGCCGCCTTCGAGGTGCCACTGCGCTTCCTGATGGACCCGGCCAATCACAAGCGGGACAGCCGCATGTGGAATGATCTCGAATGGTTCTTCTACGACATGCCCTATGGCGACCGGCGTATCTGGGGCGTCACCGCCGGCATCATCCGCACGCTTTATGAAAGGCTCTATGCGTGAGTGCTCCGGTGTCGCTTGCGGGCAGGGCCGACTGGCTCGGCGAAAAGCAGCTGCAGCGACTGCTCGCCGCGCTTTCGGGCGGCGGCGAAGAGGCGCGCATTGCCGGCGGCGCGGTGCGCAACGCGCTGATCGGCCAGCCCGTCGCCGACATCGACATCGCCACGACTTGCGTGCCTGAGGAAACCATCCGGCGCGCTGGGGCGGCGGGGTTCAAGACGGTGCCGACCGGCATCGAGCACGGCACCATCACCGCGATCGCCGGCGGCAAGGCCTATGAGGTCACCACGCTGCGCGCCGACATCGAAACCGACGGGCGGCGGGCAAAGGTGTCGTTCGGGCGCGACTGGAAACTTGATGCCGAGCGGCGCGACTTCACCATCAACGCGCTTTACGCCGAAGCCGACGGCACCGTGGTCGACCTGGTCGGCGGCATCGCCGACATCGAAGCGCGCCGGCTGCGTTTCATCGGCGATGCGGAGGGGCGCATCCGCGAGGACTATTTGCGCATCCTGCGCTTCTTCCGGTTCTTCGCCTGGTATGGTGATGGCCGACCCGACGCCGAGGGGCTGAAGGCCTGCGCGCGGCTCAAGGAGGGGCTCGGCCAGCTTTCGGCCGAGCGCGTCTGGTCCGAGTTGAAGAAGCTTCTGTCGGCGCCCGATCCGTCACGGGCGCTTCTTTGGATGCGCCAGGCCGGCGTTCTCACCAGCGTCCTGCCGGAGAGCGAGAAATGGGGCATCGACGCCATCCACGGACTGACCAGGACCGAAAAGGAGCTGGGTTGGACGTCGGACCCGCTGCTCAGGCTGGAAGCGATGGTGCCACCGGATGCGGCGCGGATGAAAACGCTTGCCGAGAGGCTGAAATTCTCGACCGGCGAGGCGGATCGCCTGCGCCACTGGGCGCTGACGGCCGCTGTCGAACCCAAGACAACCGAAGGCGATCTGGCGAAAAAGCTCTATCGTGGCGATCGCCAGGGCTTTGTCGACCGGCTGCGGCTTGCGCTGGCCTCGGCGCGGGCGCGGGCGGTCGAGGACAATGCAGCGCTGCTCGATGCCGGCGGCCTTTCGCGCCTGCTTGGTTTCGCGCTGAAGTGGCAAAGGCCCGACTTCCCGGTCAAGGGAATCGATCTGACCGAGCTTGGCGCTGCGCCGGGGCCGAAGCTCGGCGCCATCCTGAGAAACCTGGAAAGGGAGTGGATCGAGTCCGGTTTTGCGCTTGATCGCGGCGCGCTGCTCGAGCGCGCCGCGGAAGCCTTGAAAGCCAGCTGAGATCAGCTGAGATCAGGCCGCGTCGCGGGCTTTCTCGATGCGCGAGCGGATCGCTTCGACCATCGTCTCGCGGATCACCGTCTCGCCGTGGGTCTCGCGCATGTGCTCAACGGCACGGCGCATGATCTCGGCCTCCTCGTCGGCCCGCGTATGCCAGTCACAACCGGGGACGAGCGAGCCGCAGTGGAATTCCTTCATGGGATTCTCCTTTTTCCTCCCTGGAGCGGGCGGCAGCTGAGACACGGGCGCTCCAGCACTTTGATCGTTGCATGATCCTTCCGAAACCGGTTCCGATCTTGCTGGGCCGACCTTCGGTTCAGGACACGCTCGGGGGAGCAACCATAACACAAATGCCTGGTTTTGGTTGCCGGCCAGGAACAAAAAGGCGGAGCATCGCTGCTCCGCCCTCTTACGCTACCCCGGAGCAAGACCAGACAAAAGCTGGTCTTGTTCCGACGAGCGGGCCATCACTTCACGATCTTGACTGCCTCGGCAACTTTGTTCTTGCCGCTCATGTCCCAGGAAACGCGGACCTTTTCGCCGGCCTTCAGGCCAGGATCCTTGAAGGTCTTGGGAAGCGTAAAAGATGATCCATCCTCGAGAACCAGGCTCATGGCCGTTGCGTCAAAGGCCTTGACCGTCCCGGTGGTGTGCTTGACGGCGGCAAAGGCAACCGAGCCGGAGGCGAGAAGGGCGGCCGCGGCGGCCGACACAATGATTTTGCGCATTGCAAAGTACTCCTGGGAAAAGCGGACATCCTTGTCGAGAAGATGATCCGCGTCGTCTTGGGCCGTCCGGTTGCGTCGAGTCGCGGTTTCGCGGGCGAACCGCCGGCGCTTCCCGACCCGAGACGACAAATAACCCAGTTTTTTCAAATGGATATTAGACGAAAAAGAAATCTGTGGTGCCACATTCCCTGCCAGAATTCGGCGAATGGGACGTCATTGCGGCTCACGCCCCGCTCACCGATTTTTTACGGCCATCTTACCTCCGGCGGCAGGCTGGACAGGATCGAGGCGACATTGCCGCCCGTCTTGAGGCCGAAGATGGTGCCGCGATCGTGAAGAAGGTTGAATTCGACGTATCGGCCGCGCCGGATCAGCTGTTCGTCGCGGTCGCCATCGGTCCAGTTCTCGTTGAAATTGGCCCGAACCAGATGTCCGTAGACGACGAGGAAAGAACGCCCGACATCCTGGACGAAGTTGAAATCGGCGTCCCAGCCACCTTTGTCGTCGTCCGAATGCAGCCAGTCGAAAAAGATGCCGCCGGTACCGCGCGGCTCGTTGCGGTGCGGCAGGAAGAAGTATTCGTCGCACCAGGCCTTGAATTTCGCATGATCGGCGACACCGGCGTTCTTCTCGCAGGCGAACTGCATGGCGCGGTGAAAGGCCAAAGTATCGGGGTCGTCCTGGACGCGGCGGCGGTCGAGCACCGGCGTCAGGTCGGCGCCGCCGCCGAACCACTGGCGCGAGGTGACGACCATGCGGGTGTTCATGTGCACGGCTGGCACGTTGGGGTTCCATGGGTGGGCGATCAGCGAGATGCCGCTTGCCCAGAAGCGCGGGTCTTCCTCGGCGCCCGGCATCTGCTTGCGGAATTCGGGCGAGAACTCGCCATAGACGGTCGAAGTGTGGACGCCGACCTTCTCGAAGACGCGGCCATACATCATCGACATGGTGCCGCCGCCGCCCTTGCCTTCGTCGCGCTCCCACGGCGTCTTCTCGAAATGGCCGGGCGACCATGAGGCGAGCGGTCCCTGAACATCCTGCTCGATCTGCTCGAAGGCGGCGCAGATGCGCTCGCGCAGCGTCTCGAACCAAAGCTTGGCCTTCATCTTCTTCTGTTCGATGTCGTCCGGCAGCCCCACGGGTATTTCAGGTCGTTCCAAAATGCTGTCTCCCGTCGCAGCCGACAAATGACTCGTCTTTTCCGGGCGCGATCCCTAATCTCTTAAGGGCAAGGGTCAAGTGTCATTAAGGTGCAAGGAGTTGTTTCGTGCGCACCCCGGCAAGACCGAAGCTGGATGGGTTGAAGAAAAGGCTCGATCGTTCGCGCGCCGAGCGCGAGCGCATGCCGCGCGACGGTTTCCTGCGCGAGACCTTCGTCTTGCCGCGCTCCGATGCGCGCCTCAAGGCCAAGGAGTGGTTCGAACGTTTTCCCAAACAGGCCTATTGGACCGAGATCGAAAGCTGGTTCGAACGGCCGGGGGATGTCATCGAATTCACGATCCGCAGATTGCCGGCGGCGGACTAGCGCTCCACCAACAGGCGCCGCGCGCCCGCGCCCTGCTTCGACAGCTTGTCGCCCTTGTTCCTGAGCGGGCATTTGTCGATCGACATGCAGCCGCAGCCGATACAGTCTGTGAGCCCGTCGCGCAGCTTCTTCAGCTGACTGATCTTTTGATCGAGGCTGTCGCGCCAGGCCGTTGAAAGCAGATTCCAATCCTCGCGCGTCGGCGTGCGGCCCTCGGGCAGGGACTGAAGGGCGGCCGCGATCTCGGCCAGCGAGATGCCGACCTCCTGGGCGACCCGGATGATCGCCACCCGCCGCAGCACGTCGCGGCCGTAGCGCCGCTGGTTGCCTGACGTGCGGTGGCTGCGGATCAGCCCGCGCGCCTCGTAGAAATGCAGCGCCGACACCGCGACGCCGCTGCGCATCGCCACCTGGCCGACCGTCAATTCCGTTACCGGAGCCATCTCGCACTTTCCGCTTGACCTCAAGTTAAGTTGAGCTTGTAGCGAAGAGATCCAGACAAGGCAAATCAGGAGAAGGCGATGTGCGCCTGGGTGAGAATGACTCAAGCAGCTGAGGTCAGCGACAGGGGCGGCGTTGCCGCCGGACTGGAGATTCTATCGCAGCTGCCGGATCGCTTCGCCCGCGACCATGGCGACGGAAAGCGCGACATTGATGCTGCGCGCGCCCGGCTGCATCGGGATCACCAGTCGCGCATCCGCCGCTTGGTGGACCGGATCCGGCACGCCTGCGGACTCGCGGCCGAACAAAAGGACATCGCCATTGGCAAAGGCAAAGTCGGTGTAGGCGGTCGCGGCCTTGGTCGACAGCAGCACCAGACGCCGCGCGCCGCCGCTGCGCCATTGCTCGAAGGCGTGCCAGTCAACATGCCGGGTCAGCGCCGCCATTTCGAGGTAGTCCATTCCGGCCCGTTTCAGCGTCCTGTCGGAGAGCGGGAAGCCGGCCGGTTCGATGATGTCGACGCCGAGACCGAGGCACGCGGCAAAGCGCAGGATTGTTCCGGTATTGCCGGCGATGTCAGGCTGGTAGAGCGCGATGCGGAGACGGTCGTTCATTTCCGCATCCTTCTAATAAGTGGCAGATCGGCCACAGGGATTTCGCGGTTTCGGAAATTCCTGGACTGGCGGGTGGCCATTTTCTGCGAAGTCGGGTATACGCCGCTCATTGTCAACCCGAACCGATGGAGGGGTAATTCATGATGACCATGCACATCCAGCGCCCCTCTTGGGGCCTTGTACGCCCGACGGCGGTTTCGGTACGACGATTCTCCTGACTCTCTAAAGACTCTGATCGCACCGATTCCCGCCGAACCCAGTTTTCGGCTCTCGAAGGAATCTTGCGATGTTTTTCAAACTGCCAAAGGGGCTCGACGCCCCATCTGAACGTATCCGGGCCGACGCTTGCCGTCGTGCCCTGACTGACGCAATGCGCGCCGACGCCATCCGTGCCTTTGGCCGAATGCCGGCGGTCGAGCTTGCTTCACCCTTTTTATCGCATTTGCACATGGAGGACGGACCGATGTTCGATCCCTACAAAATACCCGGTTCAAGAAGCCTGCACGAACGCAAGATGGCGACCTGGGCGCTGCTGATCGGCGAAACCTATTCGTCGGCGGTCCACGCCGAGACGCGCCGGCGTCCGCATCGCGGCATGCTGCCGGATGTCGACTTCTCGCGCGCCGTTCCCGACCCCAGCCGGCCGTCGCTGGTGCGCCGGATCATCAGGATGATCCGGCCGGGGGCGAAGGACCGGGCTGGCGGCACCGTGCCGTCAGGATCGTCAAGCGAGCCTGTCGGCGAAAAGCACGCGAGCCCCTATATTGCGCGAAGCAGGACCAGCGACGCGGATGATTCCGTATCGCTGGTCCCAGGCGCCACGCAGTCCGGAGACGCTACGCGCTCCGGGGACGCCACGCGCTCCTGGGACGCTACGCGCTCCAGGGATTTCGTCCGTTCCCGTGCCGCGTGAGCGGAAAAGAGATTTATGAGCATGATGATGTTTAGCTGGTTTGAGAAAAGGCTCGATCCGTTCCCGGCGGCGGAACCGGTCGAGCCGCCGAAGACGCTGGTCGGCTTCTGCATGCATTATACACGCGGCGCCTGGCCCTACATCGTCCTGGACGCGATCCTGGTGGCGGCGATTGCCTTTGCCGAGGTGTGGATGTTCGGCTTCCTCGGCCACATCGTCGACTGGCTGTCGGGGCAGAACCGCGAAACCTTCCTGCAGACCGAAGGCTGGAAGCTCGCCGGCATGGCCTTCATCGTGCTGTTCGCACTGCCGGGCACGGTCTGGCTGCATTCTCTGCTCAACCAGCAGACGCTGATGGGCAACTACCCGATGCGCATCCGCTGGCAGGTGCATCGCTATCTGCTGAAGCAGTCGATGGCCTTCTACCAGGACGAGTTCGCCGGACGCATCGCGACCAAGCTGATGCAGACGGCGCTCGCCGTGCGCGAATGCGTCATCAAGCTGATCGACGTGCTCAACTACATCATCGTCTATTTCCTCGGTGTGCTGTTCATCGTCGGTTCGGCCGATTGGCGGCTCGCCACGCCGCTGGTCGTCTGGCTCATCGGCTATATCGGGCTGCTGCGCTTTTTCATCCCGCGGCTCGGCAAGGTCGGCGAGGAGCAGGCCAATGCACGCTCGACCATGACCGGCCGTGTCGTCGACAGCTACAGCAACATCCAGACGGTCAAGCTGTTCAGCCACGCGCGCCGCGAGGCCTCCTTCGCCAAGGAAGGCATGGCCGGCTTTCTCGATACGGTCTACCGGTCGATGCGGCTGGTGACGGTACTCTATGGCCTGCTCTACATCCTGAACGGGCTGCTGTTGTTCTCCGTCACCGCGCTGTCGCTGTGGCTGTGGCTCGGCCAGGCGGTGACGATCGGCGCCGTCGCCGTGGTCATCGGCCTCGTGCTCAGGATGTGGGGCATGTCGCAATGGATCATGTGGGAAATGTCGAGCCTGTTCGAGAACGTCGGCACGGTGCAGGACGGCATCGCATCGATCTCGCTGCCGCGGCTGGTCGAAGACGGGCCGGGTGCGAAAGACATCACCGTTTCCAAGGGTGAGATCCGCTTCGAGGACATCCGCTTCCACTATGGCAAGCAGAAGGGCGTCATCGAGAACCTGTCGCTGACGGTGAAGCCGGGCGAAAAGGTCGGCATCGTCGGCCGTTCCGGCGCCGGCAAGTCGACGCTGGTTAACTTGCTGCTGCGTTTCTACGACCTCGAAGCAGGCCGGATCCTGATCGATGGCCAGGAGATAGCTTCGGTGACGCAGGATTCGCTGCGTGCGCAGATCGGCATGGTGACGCAGGACACCTCGCTGCTGCACCGTTCGGTGCGCGAGAACATTCTCTACGGCCGGCCCGACGCCACCAACGAGATGCTGCTCGAGGCGGCGGGGCGGGCCGAGGCGCTCGACTTCATCGGCGGGCTCATCGATGCCAGCGGCCGTAAGGGGTTCGACGCCCATGTCGGCGACCGCGGCGTCAAACTGTCCGGCGGCCAGCGGCAACGCATCGCCATTGCCCGCGTGATGCTGAAGGACGCGCCGATCCTCATTCTCGACGAAGCGACGTCGGCGCTCGATTCGGAGGCCGAGGCGGCCATCCAGGAGAACCTCTACAGGCTTATGCAAGGCAAGACCGTGATTGCCATCGCGCACCGGCTGTCGACCATCGCGGCGATGGACAGGCTCGTCGTCATGGACATGGGCCGTGTCATCGAGGAAGGTTCGCACGAGGAACTGGTCGCCAAGGGCGGACTCTACGCGCAGCTCTGGCAGCGCCAGTCGGGTGGCTTCCTGCTCGACGAGAGCCCGGCCGAGGCCGCCAACGACGCTATCGCCAACGACATTGGCGCCAAGGGTGAAGCCGCCGAATGATGACTGCCGTCTATCGCTGGTTCGAGAACTGGGTCTATCCGTTCCGGGAGCCGGCGAGTCTCAGGCCACCTGCCAGCGTCGGCGGCTTCCTCTGGCACTATGTCGGGCAGGCGAAGTTCGCCTTCTTCGCCATGCTGGTCATCGGCGGCATCGCGCCGCTGGTCGAGGCCGGACTGTTCTATTTCGTCGGGCGGCTGGTCGATATTCTCGACCAGCTTCCTGGCGAGCGCAGTTGGCACGCTTTGTGGACCGCCGCCGGCCCCGAACTCGTCTTCATGGCCGCGGTGGTGCTGGTCATCCGCACCCTCGTCGTCGGCCTGTCGGCGCTGGTCAACGAGCAGACGATCACGCCGGGCTTCTACAATCTGGTGCGCTGGCAGGGGCATCGCCACGTCTCGCGCCAGTCCTACGCCTTCTTCCAGAACGATTTCGCCGGCCGCATCGCCACAAAGGTCTGGCAGGCCGGGCAGGCGACCGGCGACCTGATGGAGAGCTTCATCGAGGTCGTCTGGTTCATGATCGTCTACACGGTGACGACGCTGGCGCTGGTCGCGGGGCTCGATCTCAGGCTGGCGGTGCTGGTGGTGATCTGGATCACCGCCTTCGGCTTCATCGCCAAGTTCTACCTGCCGGCGATTCGCAAGCATGCAGAGGCAACCGCCGAGGCGGGCTCGATGATCACCGGCCGCATCGTCGATTCCTATTCCAACGTGCAGACGCTGAAGCTGTTCTCGGCCGATGGCGACGACCGCTATATCCGGAACGGCTTCGACATCTATCTCGATGCGCTGCGGCCATTCACGCGCAGGCTGACCGGCGTGCGCATGGCGCTGACGACGCTGTCGGGCATCATGATAACGGCGATCGCCGGCTTTGCCATCTATCTCTGGGTGGAAGGCTCGATCACCGTCGGCGCGGTCGCCTTCACGCTGTCGCTGGTGCTCAGGCTCAACATGCTGCTTGGCCGGCTGATGATGCAGCTCAACAGCATCCTGAGGAATCTCGGCGTGCTGGAGAATTCCAAGGCGCTGATTTCGCAGCCGCTCGGCCTGACCGATGCGCCGGATGCCGGCGAGCTGGTCGTGGGCGGCGGCCGCATCGAGGTGAAGAACGTCACCTTCCACTATGGCAAGGGGTTCGGCGTGCTCGACGGCATCGACCTCGTGGTGCGGCCGGGCGAGAAGGTCGGGCTGGTCGGGCCGTCCGGCGCCGGCAAGACGACCCTGGCCAATCTGATCCTGCGCCTCTACGGCCTCGAGGGCGGCAAGATCCTGATCGACGGGCAGGACATATCGGGCGTGACGCAGAACTCGCTGCGCGCCAACATCGGCGTCGTCAGCCAGGACACGGCACTTTTTCATCGCTCGCTGCGCGACAACATCAAGCTCGGTATGCCGGATGCGACCGAGGCGCAAGTGGTCGCGGCGGCCACGAAGGCCGAGGCGCACGACTTCATCCTCGGCCTGCGCGACAACAGAGACCGTAAGGGCTACGAGGCCTTTGTCGGCGAGCGCGGCGTGAAGCTGTCCGGCGGCCAGCGCCAGCGCGTCGCGATCGCGCGCGTCTTCCTCAAGGACGCGCCGATCCTGATCCTCGACGAGGCGACCTCGGCGCTCGATTCCGACATCGAGGCGGCGATCCAGGAAAATCTGGCGCGGCTGATGGCGAACAAGACCGTCATTGCCATCGCGCACCGGCTGTCGACGATCGCGGCCCTCGACCGGCTGGTGGTGCTCGACGGCGGCCGCATCGTCGAACAAGGTACGCATGACGAACTGGTGGCGCTCGACGGGCTCTATGCGCGGCTGTGGAAGCGCCAGTCCGGCGGCTTCCTGTTCAACGAGGAAAGCGTGCTGGAAGAGACGCGTCCGGCGGAGTAGGGCATGGGCGGATCAATGGTAACCGGCTATGTGCTGAAGCGGCTGCGGCCGACGACGCCAGCCTTCCGCGCATTGATGGAAGAGAGCCGCCTCGAGGGATACTGGATGCTGGTGCGCCTGGCCGATGGCTGGGCAAGCCGCCGCAACAGGTTCCTGAAACATGGCGAGGCGCTGTTTGGCGTCTGGCATGGCCGCGAAGTCGTTGGTGTGTGTGGGCTGAACATCGACCCCTATTTCGACGGCAGGGAGCAAGGCCGGGTCCGTCACCTGTTCGTCAGCGCGCTGCATCGCCGCAACGGTGTCGGCAGAATGCTGGTCGAGACGGTTGTCGACAGGGCACGTCGACATTTCGCCGCGCTGAACACAAGGGCGCCGCAGGAAGCCTTCGCTTTCTATGAGGGACTCGGCTTCGGGCCGGTCAAGGGCGAAGAATTCGTCACCCATCGTATGACGTTCGAGACAAAGTCCGCGGCCGGCAGGAAAGGAGACTGAGATGTCGTTGCGCCCGCCGTCCACCGGCAGTTCGGCCGGGGAAGCCGCCTTCGACGCGCTCGGCCATGAAATCCTGGCCGAGAAGGCAGCGGCGCTCGGACGCGCCGGGCAGCGCGTCGAGGAGACGCTGGCCAAACTGCGTGAGAATGGAGACGACAAGGAGCAGCGGCCCAGGCTCCTCAAGGAAGCGGCCGAAGCCGTGCACGGCTACTTCATCCAGCGCGAACTCTGCGGCCTGCGCAAGCACGACGCGGTGATCCGCGAGTACGATATCCCAAGGGCCGTGTTGGTCAGGCTCGGCGCCAAATAGCGCTATCTTTTTGTTTGACCATGATCTTTTCCGAAAACCGGCCTCCACTTTTTGCTACGCTGACCTTCGGCTCGGGATCATGGTCTACTCCAGCCATTTGGTGATGAAGCTGCCGTTCTCGTGGATATCGGTGGTCTCGAGCGCGCCCGGGCCGAGATTGGTGAATTTGTGCGGCGTGTCCGGCGGCACGATGACGATCTGGCCGGCGGACGCCTCGATTTGCCGGTCGCCGACCGTGAACAGCCCGGTGCCCTGACGGATGATGAAGATCTCTGCGTAGGGATGGCTGTGCAGACGTGGGCCGCCGCCGACGTCAGGCAAATAGTTGAAGATCAGGCAGCTGTTGGAGCCAAAGGCGCCGCACTGCAGCTCGCCTTGCCAGCAGTCGGGCGCCTCGGCCCAGGTGTCGCGGTCGATGACGTGCGCCATGGGAGCAGGATAGGCCAGGCTGGCATCGCCTGTCGAGGCAAAGGCGAGGCGTCGGTTTGCCGTTGCTTTTCCTGCTGTTTCCCGGTCTTCGCGGATACTCCGGCACAGCGTCGCCCGACGCCGGATCATGTCCCCGCGACAATCTGCCCTTGTGCCTCCACGCCGCTGGACAAAAACGGGCTTCACGCATAAACCGAAGTCCAAATGCCGGAGGAATTCGCTAGCCTGTTCGCCATGCGCTGTCGGGTTGGCGTGAATGAGCGGGGAACGAGGCTCGACCACCGGCACGGACGAGGCGAAAGGATCAGGCACCCGTGAGCGCAACCGACACCCAGGATCCCAACCGTCGTGATTTTCTCTACGTCGCCACCGGCATGGCCGCTGTGGTTGGCGCGGGCGCCGTCGCATGGCCGTTCATCGACCAGATGCGCCCCGATGCCTCGACGTTGGCGCTGGCCTCGGTCGAGGTCGATGTCGCTTCGCTGACGCCGGGCATGTCGCTGATCGTCAAATGGCGCGGCAAGCCGGTCGTGGTGCGCAACCGCACCGAGCAGGAGATGAAGGACGGCGAGGCCGTCAACCTCGCCGAGCTCAAGGATCCGATCGCCCGCAACGCCAACCTGCCGGCTGATGCCCCGGCGACTGATGCCAACCGGACCACGCCCGGCAAGGAAGCCTGGATGGTGATGGTGCAGGTCTGCACCCATCTGGGCTGCATCCCGCTCGGCCAGGAAGGCGATTTCGGCGGCTGGTTCTGCCCGTGCCACGGTTCGGTGTACGACACCGCCGGCCGTATCCGCCAAGGTCCGGCACCGGAGAACATGGCGGTGCCGGTATTCAAGTTCATTTCCGATACCAAGATCCTTATCGGTTGAGGCAGGGGATATTTCGATGAGCGAGGGACACTCGACCTATACGCCCAAGACCGGTATCGAACGCTGGTTGGACGCCCGCATGCCGCTGCCGCGGCTGATCTATGACAGCTTCGTCGCCTATCCGGTGCCGCGCAACCTCAACTATGCCTGGACCTTCGGCGGCATCCTGTCGATCATGCTGGTCTCGCAGATCCTTACCGGTATCGTGCTGGCCATGCACTATACGGCCGACACCAACCTCGCCTTCGACTCGGTCGAAAAGATCATGCGCGACGTGAATTCGGGATGGCTGTTGCGCTATCTGCATTCCAACGGCGCCTCGTTCTTCTTCGTCGCCGTCTACATCCATATCTTCCGCGGCCTCTACTACGGCTCCTACAAGGCGCCGCGCGAGCTTTTGTGGATCCTCGGCTGCATCATCTACCTCCTGATGATGGCGACCGGCTTCATGGGCTACGTGCTGCCGTGGGGACAGATGAGCTTCTGGGGCGCCACCGTCATCACCGGCTTCTTCAGCGCCATCCCGCTGGTCGGCAACTGGATCCAGGAGCTGTTGCTCGGCGGGTTTGCCGTCGACAATCCGACGCTCAACCGCTTCTTCGCGCTGCATTATCTGTTGCCGTTCATGATCGCGGGCGTCGTCGTGCTGCACGTTTGGGCGCTGCACGTCGTCGGCCAGTCGAACCCGACCGGCATCGAGGTCAAGTCGAAGACCGATACCGTCGCCTTCACGCCTTACGCGACCATCAAGGACGCGTTCGGCATGATCGTGTTCCTGTTCTTCTTCGCCTATTTTGTCTTCTACCTGCCGAACTTTCTCGGCCATCCCGACAACTATTCGGTCGCCAATCCGCTGAAGACGCCAGCCCACATCGTGCCGGAATGGTACTTCCTGCCGTTCTACGCGATCCTGCGCGCCATCACCTTCAACATCGGTCCGATCAACTCCAAGCTTGGCGGCGTGCTGTGCATGTTCGGCGCCATCGTCATGCTGTTCCTGGTGCCGTGGCTCGACACCTCCAAGGTGCGCTCGGCGGTCTACCGGCCCTGGTACAAATTGTTCTTCTGGCTGTTCGTGGCCGACGCCGTCCTGCTCGGCTGGCTCGGCTCGCAGCCGGCCGAAGGCACCTATGTCTTCATGGCGCAGATGGCGACGCTGTTCTACTTCGCCTTCTTCCTGGTTGCGCTGCCGGTGCTCGGGCTGATCGAGACGCCGCGCAGGCTGCCGAATTCGATCACCGAGGCGGTGCTCGAGAAGAACAAGGCTGGCGGACATCATCCTGCGGGGGCTACGGCCGCGCCGGAAACCAAGGGCTGAGCGGCAGAGAATCTAAGGGGATTTGGCATGAAGAAGATTCTCACCTCGCTGGCGCTGCTTGGCCTTGTGGTTGTTGGCACCGCGGCGACCGCCGCCGAGGAGGCACACAACGCGGCCGCGCCGACGCACTTCCCGATCGATGAGCCGAAGGAGATGGACTGGAGCTTCGCCGGGCCGTTCGGCACCTACGACAAGGCGCAGCTGCAGCGCGGCCTGAAGGTCTACAAGGAAGTCTGCGCGGCCTGCCACTCGATGAACCTGGTGGCGTTCCGCACGCTGGAAGGGCTCGGCTATTCGGAAGCGCAGGTGAAGACGCTTGCCGCCGAATACACCATCCATGACGGCCCCAACGACGCCGGTGACATGTTCGACCGTCCCGGCAAGCCGTCCGACTACTTCCCGGCGCCGTTCGCCAACGAGCAGGCTGCTGCTGCCTCCAATGGCGGCGCCGCTCCGCCCGACATGTCGCTGCTGGCCAAGGCGCGCGGCGTCGAGCGCGGCTTCCCGCGCTTCGTCTTCGACATCTTCACGCAGTATGCGCAGGGCGGCCCCGACTATATCCATTCGCTGCTGACCGGCTACGACGAGACGCCGCCGGCCGGCATGGTGATACCCGAGGGCACGCACTACAATCCATACTTCCTGTCCGGCGTGTCGCTGAAGATGCCCAAGCCGCTGTCGGACGGCCAGGTGACCTATGATGACGGCACGCCGCAGACGGTCGACCAGTATTCGCGCGACGTGTCGGCGTTCCTGATGTGGGCGGCCGAGCCGCATCTGGAAGACCGCAAGAAGACCGGCTTCCGCGTGCTGGTGTTCCTGCTGCTGTTCGGCGCCCTGGTCTATCTGACCAAGCGCAAGGTGTGGGAAGGCGTGGCACACTAAGGCCTGGTTGATAAGGGCCTAAGCCGCTTTGAAGCAAGTCGATCATGCAGGGCGCCGGAAGGCGCCCTTTTTGCTTGGATGAGGCCCGGGCCGGCGGCATGGTCGATTGCCGGCCGCTTGAACAAGCCCGTTGGCACGGCGCCATGTGATTGCTATGCCACGCGGCGTCTGTGACGAGGAGATCGTCGACGGCATGATGTTTGGAAATCGATAATGCGGCTACGCGACTGTCACAATTTTTCCGATTTCCGGCGCATGGCGCAGCAGCGGCTGCCGGGGCCGATCTTCAACTACATTGACGGTGCGGCCGACGACGAGGTCACCTATCGCCGCAACACCGAAAGCTTCGAGAGATGCGACCTGGTTCCCAACGTCTTGCGTGGGGTGAGCGAGATCGACATGTCGGTGACGGTCATGGGCCAGAAGCTGGCAATGCCTGTCTATTGTTCGCCGACCGCCTTGCAGCGGCTGTTCCACCATCAGGGCGAGCGTGCGGTCGCCAAGGCCGCAGCCAAATACGGCACGATGTTCGGCGTCTCCTCGCTCGGTACCGTCAGCCTCGAGGAGGCGCGCAAGATCAGTAGCGGGCCGCAGGTCTACCAGTTCTACTTCCACCGGGATCGCGGCCTGAACCGGGCGATGATGCAGCGCGCCAGGGACATCGGCGTCGAGGTGATGATGCTGACCGTCGACAGCATCACCGGGGGAAACCGCGAACGCGACAAGCGCACGGGCTTTGCCATTCCCTTCAAGCTCAATCTGTCCGGAATGCTGCAGTTCGCCGTCAAGCCGGCCTGGGCAATCAACTATTTCACGCATGAGGGGTTCAAGCTGCCGCAGCTAGACGAGCATGTCGACATGGGCAGCGGCACCATGTCGATCAGCCGCTACTTCACCGAGATGCTCGATCCGTCGATGAATTGGGACGACGTCGCCGAGATGGTCCGGCTGTGGCAGGGTCCGTTCTGCCTCAAGGGCGTCATGTCGGTGGAGGATGCCAGGCGCGCCGTCGAGATCGGCTGCAGCGGCATTGTCCTGTCGAACCATGGCGGCCGGCAGTTGGACGGCTCGCGGGCGGCTTTCGACCAGCTTGCCGAGATCGTCGATGCCGTCGGCGACCGGATCGACGTCATCATGGATGGCGGCGTGCAGCGCGGCACGCATGTGCTGAAGGCGCTGTCGCTCGGCGCCAAGGCCGTCGGCGTCGGCCGCTATTATCTGTTCCCGCTGGCGGCGGCCGGGCAGGCGGGCGTCGAACGCGCGCTCGAACAGATGCGGGTCGAGATCGAGCGCGGCATGAAGCTGATGGGCTGCACCACGATCGAACAATTGACGCGCGAAAATCTGCGTTTCAGGTAATCTCGCGCGAAACGGGCGGACGCCCGAAGAAGCCAACGGGTCTCGCTCTTCGCGGCAAGACATCGAATACGCCAGTGTGGAGTGCGAACCATGAAATCCTCCCTCGAAGAGACGCTGCTCTCGGCGATCCGCACCATTCCCGACTATCCCAAGCCTGGCATATTGTTTCGCGACATCACCACGCTGCTCGGCAATGCGCGCGCCTTTCGCCGCGCCATCGACGAATTGGTGCATCCCTATGCCGGGCTGAAGATCGACAAGATCGCCGGCATCGAGGCGCGCGGCTTCATCCTCGGCGGTGCCGTCGCCCACCAGCTTTCGGCGGGCTTCGTGCCGATCCGCAAGAAGGGCAAGCTGCCTTACGAGACGGTACGCGTCGCCTACAGCCTGGAATATGGGCTAGACGAGATGGAGATGCACAAGGACGGCGTTGCCGAGGGCGAAAAGGTGATCCTGGTCGACGATTTGATCGCCACCGGCGGCACGGCGGAGGCGGCGGTCAAGCTGCTCAGGCAGATCGGCGCTGACATCCTTGCCGCCTGCTTCGTCATCGACCTGCCGGATCTCGGCGGCCGCAAGAAGCTGGAGTCGCTCGGCGTGCCGGTGAGGACGCTGATCGGCTTCGAGGGGCATTGAAACGGGCGAACTACTCGACCTTCACCAGCACCGCGCTGTCGAATTCGATGACCTTGTCGCCGGTCGAATCGGAGGCCTCGCAGAGCAGCGTCAGCAAATGCCAGCCGGGGCGCGCGGCGAGCGGGCGATGGGCGAGCGCGGTGCGCATGAATGTCACGGTCTCGCCGGCATAGACGGGCTTCAGCCATTTCAGGTTCCTGAAGCCCGGGGAGGGGCCGAATTCCGGCTGCGGGCCTGGACCTGTCCAGCGGACGCCTTCCGTCTCCATGCGCTTTTCGAGGTTGTACTTCATCCAGGTGGCGGCGGTGTGCCAGCCGGAGGCGCAGAGACCGCCGAGCACGCTCGTCTTTGCCGCCTCCTCGTCGACATGGAAGACCTGCGGATCGTATTTGCGGGCGAATGCCTTGATGTCGTCCGGTTCGAATGTGTGCGAACCGAGCGTGACGGTGACGCCGATCAGGAAGAACTCATCGAGGGTCATGACAGGCCTTTTGCGGCATCACGCGCGAGGAACATGCCAGTGTTTTCGAGTTCGAAGACGCTTTCGCCGCGCTGGTTGAACAGTTCGCTGCGCATGGTGATCAGGCCAAGCTGAGGCCGCGACCTGGACTGGCGCTTGGCGAGTACGGTGAGCGTGCCACTCAACGTATCGCCGGCCAGAACCGGCTTCTTCCATTTGACGTGTTCGATGCCCGGCGAGCCCTGCGAGGTCGAGTCGAGCAGGAAGGCATCGCACAGCATGCGCATGAACATCGCGCAGGTGTGCCAGCCGGAAGCCGACAGACCGCCCAGAATGCTGGCCTTGCCGGCCTCCTCGTCGAGATGCATCGGCTGGGCGTCGAATTTACTGGCGAATTCGATGATCTCGGCGGCGCTCACCTGCTTCACGCCGAGGTCGAGCGAGGCGCCCTCGACAAAATCCTCATAGGCCCAGGTCTTTCCGGTCATGTCCAAGTCTTTCCGGTCATCGTCTAAATCCGGTTGCGGAACACCGATCAGGACGGATCGGGGTTTCCCGGATGAAGGCCGCACGGGTTTTGGTCAAGCAATTTCTGGTGCGCCAGCATCGACGGCGCGTGGGCCTGGGGCGCCTAAAGCCAGCCGCGGCGGCGGAAATACCAGAAGGGCAGGATCGCCGACAGCACCATCATGGCAATGGCGAAGGGATAGCCGAGCTGCCATTTGAGTTCGGGGATGATGTCGAAATTCATGCCGTAGATCGAGGCGACCAAAGTCGGCGGCAGGAAGATGACGGCGGCGACCGAGAAGATCTTGATGATGGCGTTCTGCTCGATCGAGATCATGCCGAGCGTGGCGTCGAGCAGGAAGGAGATCTTCTGCGACAGGAAGGTGGCATGGTCGGCGAGCGACAGCACGTCGCGCGACAGCGTCTTGATGCGCGCCTTTGTGTCCTTGCTCATCTTGGTGCGGGTCGAGGCATGGGCGAAGAAGCCAGCCAGGCGCTGCAGCGAGATCAGGCTGTCGCGGATCGAGGAGGTAAGATCTTCCTTGCGGCCGATGGCTTTCAAGAGTTCCTGGAAGTCGCGGTTGCGCTTGGAAACCTTGGTCGAGGTCGCCTGGAAGATGTCGCGCGAGATCGCCTCGACGTCGCGGCCGGCGCGCTCCAGAATATCGGCGAGCCGGTCGACGATCGCCTCCAGCAGGCCGATCAGGATGGTGTCGCCGCTGGTGCAGCCGGTCGCCACCTTCTCGGCGCGCTGCGGAAAGGTCTTGAACGCCTTCGGCTCGTGATAGCGCACGGTGATCAGTCTCGTGCCGGCAAGCACGAAGGTGACCGGCGACATCAGGGGATCGTCGATCTCGGTCTGGGCCGGCAGCGTGGCAGTCATGAAATAGGCGCCGTCCTCGACATAGAGGCGGCTCGAAATCTCGATCTCCTCCATCTCCTCGCGGGTCGGAATGGCGACGCCGAGCCAACTCTCGATGGCGGCCTCTTCTTCCTTTGTCGGGCTCAAGAGGTCAGCCCAGACGACATTGTCGTCGAGGTTTTCGGTAATGCGCAGGCGATCATTGTCCACGACGAAGGCTTTGATCATCGCCGGGTCTCCCTTTGCTCGTGTGGCAATCCGAAATTCGCCTTCCCCAGGAGCGCCCGCCGCGAGGGCGGGCTGCCCGCAAGGTCAGGTGTTGAACTTGAACAGCATGATGTCGCCGTCCTGGACGACGTATTCCTTGCCTTCGTCGCGCGCCTTGCCGGCTTCCTTGGCCGCCACTTCGCCGCCAAGTGCGACGAAGTCGTTGTAGGCGATGGTCTGGGCGCGGATGAAGCCGCGCTCGAAATCGGTGTGGATGACGCCGGCCGCCTGCGGCGCCCTCGCGCCCTTGTGCACAGTCCAGGCGCGCGCTTCCTTCGGTCCGACGGTGAAATAGGTGATCAGCTGCAAAAGCTCGTAGCCGGCGCGGATGACCTTGTTGAGGCCTGGCTCGTCGAGCCCCAGCGAGGCCAGGAATTCCATCTCCTCCTCGTCGCTGAGTTGGGCGACCTCGGCCTCGATCGCGGCCGAGATGACGACCGTGCTGGCGCCCTGCGCCGCGGCCACCTTTTCCACCGCGCTGGCGTGCTCGTTGCCGGTGGCCGCATCGGCCTCGGCGACGTTGCAGACATAGAGCACGGGATGCGAGGTCAACAGGTTCAGCCCCTGCAGGATGCGCAGGTCTTCCGGCGAGATGCCGTTGAGCAGGATGCGGGTCGGCTTGCCTGCTTGCAGCAACTCGAGTGCCGCTTCCATGGTCGGCAGCACCGTCATCGCTTCCTTGTCCTTGCCGGACGCGCGCTTGCGGAACTGCGCGATGCGGCGTTCGAGGCTCTCCAGGTCGGCGAGCATGAGCTCGGTCTCGACGGTCTCGGCGTCGGCGACCGGATCGATGCGACCTTCGACATGGGTGATGTCGTCATCCTCGAAGCAGCGCAGCACATGGACGATGGCGTCGACCTCGCGGATGTTGGCGAGGAACTGGTTGCCCAGCCCTTCGCCCTTGGAGGCGCCACGCACCAGGCCGGCGATGTCGACGAAGGAGATGCGTGTCGGGATGATCTCCTTCGACTTGCCGATCGCGGCGATCTTTTGCAGGCGGGGGTCGGGCACTGCCACCTCGCCGGTGTTCGGTTCGATGGTGCAGAACGGATAGTTGGCGGCCTGCGCCGCCGCCGTCCTGGTCAACGCGTTGAAAAGCGTCGACTTGCCGACGTTGGGCAAGCCAACGATGCCGCATTTGAAACCCATTTTGTCCGGTCCTATCGGGAAAGCGAAATTTGATCAGGGCTATGGGCGATAGCGCCAAGGATCGTCAAGCCCTACGGCCGCGATCGCGTCCCGGTTCAGCCCTTGCCACCGAACAGCTTCTTCAGCATGGCGGCCATCGGGCCGGTTTCGGGCAGCTTGGCCGGCGCCTGCTGCGGCCGTGCCTGGCGAATGTGGCTCTGGGCCTTCGGGGCCTTGGGCGGCGGGCGGTCGTCGTCGCCGGTCGGCGTCAGTCTGTCGCGCAAGGCAAGCGTCACCCGGTTCATGAAAGAATTGTCGTCGCCCTTGACCAGCAATCCGGCGTCATCGGCGATCGTGTCGAGCAGAACTTGAAGCCACTCGCGGTCGGCCTTGGCGAAGTCGCCAAGCACATGGCCGTGCACCATCTCTCTGACGCCGGGATGGCCGACGCCAATGCGGACGCGACGAAAACCCTTGCCGACATGGTCGTCCAGCGAGCGGATGCCGTTGTGACCGCCGGCGCCGCCGCCTACCTTGACCCTAACCTTGCCGGCGGCAAGATCGATCTCGTCATAGAAGACGGTGAGAGCGGAAGGTTCGAGCTTGTAGAAGCGCAGCGCTTCGCCGACCGACTGGCCGGACAGGTTCATGAAGGTCTGCGGCTTGATCAGGATGATCTTTTCGCCGTCGATCGTGCCTTCGGCGATCAGGCCCTGGAACTTCTTCGACCAAGGCGAAAAGGAATGGCGGCGGGCGATTGCGTCCGCCGCCATGAAGCCGACATTGTGCCGGTTGTTGGTGTATTTCGCGCCCGGATTGCCGAGGCCTGCAAAGACAAGCATCGTCGTTCTCCGAGCGGAAAGGGATTACTTCTCTTCGGCGGCCGGAGCCGCTTCGGGGGCAGCCGCCTCGGTCGTCTCCTCGACCTCCGGCTTCATCGCCGAGGAGCCGGCAATGGTCGCGATGGTGAAGTCGCGGTCGGAGATCGCCGGCTTGACGCCGGCCGGCAGCGTAACCGCCGAAATGTGAATCGAGTCGCCGATGTCGGCGCCGGTGAGATCGACGGTGATGAATTCCGGGATCGCATTGGCCGGGCAGTGGAACTCGACTTCGTGACGCACGATGTTGAGCACGCCGCCGCGCTTGATGCCGGGCGACTTGTCCTCGTTGATGAAGTGGACAGGCACGTCGACATTGACTTCGGTGTCCTTGCCGATGCGCAGGAAGTCGACATGGACAGGGAAATCCTTGACCGGGTCGAGCTGGAAGTCCTTGGGCAGGACCTGGATCTTCTTGCCGTCGACATCGATCGTGGCGATCGTGGTCAAAAACCCGCCGCCATGAATCTTGTAGTAGATGTCCTTGTAGGTGAGCGCGATCGCCAGGGGAGGCTGCTTGTCACCGTAAATTACTGCAGGCACTTTACCGTTGCGGCGAACTGCACGGGCGGACCCCTTACCGACCTGTTCGCGCGCTTCGGCCTTGAGCTCGTAAGTATCGTGGCTCATGGCATTTCCTTTCGCGTGTTATGGAGCGTTCACGGCCGGCAAAGTGCTTGGGCTGTAAACGTCGAAAGCCGCCAGGCCTGGATGTCCGAAAGCCGGAAGCCGCATACGCGGACCTTTGTTCGGGATCACAAGGGGAAGGCAGCCTTCCGCCGCGTTGCCTCCAAGGGTGTCTACGCGGGTGGCGGCTCTATAGCGGAAGGCGAGAAAGGGTGCAAGCCGTGGCAGGGCATGGGCGTTGAGCCGACTTTCCATATCGTGTCCAAACACGTTCGTGCAACCTGCAGGTCATTCCGGGGACGTTACGCGCTCGCAGGCGATGGATCCGCCTAGATGTTTTCGCGCGTGTAGATCTCGAAAGGGAGGATGTTGGTGAAATTGCCGCCCTCGTTCGGGGCGGAAACGGCTCGGATCATGCCGGCCAGCGCTTCCTGCGCTATGCGGGCGAGCGGATGCGAGATGATGAAGGTCAGCGTGCCGTCGAGCAGCGCCGGGCGGGTCGACTCCATCAGCTCGTAGCCGACGACGACGAGGCTGCCGGCCCGGCCGGTGGAGCGCAGCGCGGCGATGGCGCCGGTGATGCCGCCGCCGGCGACATAGAGGCCGGACAGGTCCGGATTTTCGTTCAGCAGTTTTTCGGTCATCTCCTGCGCGATGGCGCTGGATTCGAAGGTCAGCAGCGGCTCGAGCAGCGTGAAGCCGGGGGCGTGCTCGCGGAAATAGGAGCGAAAGCCGCTCTCGTTCATTTCCTGGCAGCGGTAGCGATGATTGCCGACGAGGATGCCGAGCTTGCCAGGCGCTCGACATACATGCTCGAACACCCAGGCCGCGGTGCGCCCGACCTTCCAGTTGTCCAGCCCGATATAGCGAACGTGCCCGGTCGCCGAGATCTGCGAGATCAGCGCAAACACCGGCACGTTGCGGGCATTGAGCGTGTCGACCGCCTGGGTGACGAGTGGATGGACCGCCGCGACGACGCCGACCGCGTCGCATTCGGCGCCCAAAGCCAGCATGCGCGAGGCGACGTTCTGTGGCGACAGATCGTCAAGGAAAACTGTGCGCAGCTCTATTTCGCAGTCGGGCATAGTTGGCACCGCCGCACGCAGCGCCTCGGCAATGTTGCGGTAGAAGGCGCGGCTGGGCTGGTGCAGCAGGAAGCCGAACCGGTAGCGCGGCCGGGCGGCCGCTATGCGGCTGCGCAGCGCACCCATGCCGTAGAAGCCGATCTGCTCCGCCGCCAGCCTGACGCGCTCGCGCGTGCCCTGGCGGACGGCACCCGAGCCGCTCAGCACCCGGTTGACGGTGGCCACCGAAACATTCGCCTCGGCGGCGACATCTTTTATCGTCGGCCGCTTGGTTTGGTCCATTTCGTGTCATCAGCCTGTAGCAATTGATACAAACGTATCATTCATCAGGCAATTCTGAGACGAATGATACAATCATTTTGGAATAGACATTCTATTCTTGATTCATTTTGGATCAAGATGTTTATCTCGGGCAGAAACAAAGAAGGCGCAAGCACCGCCAGCCCAAGGATAGCAGCAGCACAGCGCAGACAGGTTCTGACCCTCCGCCCTATGGCGGTGTGAGGCAGCGTGCGCGTGCGAGCCATCCCAAGGCGTTGCGGGTGGAGGATTTGCATGGACGATCTCAAATACGGCGTACGCGACAAGCGCGGCGACTGGAAGCCAAACGGGCGCATCGAGGCCGTGCCGTTGTGGAGCTGGCCACCGAAGCTGCCGAAGGTCCTGGCATGGCTGCCCGGCTATATCTGGCCGTGGAATGCCTTCCACATGGCCACTGCGCTGATCTACTGGTCCTATGTCGTCCCCAGCGTCGAGACGATGAAGACCATCGACTGGCGCTGGGCTCTGTGGCTCTATGCCGTCAACGCAGCCGCGATCCTGGTCTTCTACGGCATCTTCGAGCTGCGCTACTACATCAAGCGCGCCCAGCAGACTCGGTTCAAATACAACCACAAATTCCCCGGCGATGCGCCGTCCGACGTGTTCTGGTTCCAGAGCCAGAACCTCGACAACTTCCTGCGCTCGTTCTTCATAACCATCCCGTTGTGGACGGTGGTCGAAGTCATCTTCCTGTGGTGCTTTGCCAAGGGCTACGTGCCGTGGGTCGGCTGGCAGGACCACCCGGTCTATCTCGCGGCGCTGGTGCTGGTCGCGCCGGCCATCCACGAGGTGCACTTCTTCTTCATCCACCGCCTGATCCACTGGGGCCCGCTTTATCGCTGGATCCACTCGGTCCACCACAATTCGATCAACCCGTCGCCCTGGTCGTCGCTGTCGATGCATCCGGTGGAGGGGTTTCTGTACCACGCGGTCGCCTTCTGGCACCTGGTCATCCCGTCCAACCCGATCGTCGCGCTGTTCCAACTGCATGTTGCGGGTTTCGGCGCCGTCAACGGCCATCTCGGCTTCGACAAGCTGGAGGTGACCGAAGACACGGCCATCAACAGCCACGCCTACACGCACTACCTGCACCACAAATATTTCGAGGTGAACTACGGCGGCGACGGGCTGATCCCGCTCGATAGATGGTTCGGCACCTGGCACGACGGCACCAAAGAGGGCGATGCCATGATGGACGCCCGCTTCCAGAAGAAGAGGGAGCGCATGAACGCCGGGGCGTGAGCCGGGCGAAGCATCGATCACGGCGCGCAATCGGGAGAGAGGCGCGTGAAGCGACAAAGTTTTTCAAAACCCGTCTGACGACGGCAACTGGGAGGAGACGACATGAAGCGTGCAACAAGACTCTTGACGGCAATGATGACAGCGGCCGTGATGGCGACAGGTGCCACAGCCGCAATGGCCGATGGGGCGAAGATCTTCGTCATCGGCGGCAAGGCGGACGACCCGTTCTGGTCGAAGGTCAAGAAGGGCGCCGACGACGCCGGCAAGGTTGCCGAACTGACCGGCGGCTCGGTGACCTGGCTCGGCCCGCAGAATTACGACAATCTCGGCCCGGATGCCGCCAAGCTGATCCGCACCGCGCTCAGCCAGAAGCCGAGCGCCATCGTCGGCCCGGACTGGGTGCCCGAGGCCATGGATGACGCCTTCAAGGAAGTCGTTGCCGCAGGCGTGCCGCTCATCATCTACAATTCCGGCGGCATGGATGCAGCCAAGCGGCTCGGCGCCATGAACTATGTCGGCAACGAGGAATACGCGGCCGGTCTCGGCGGCGGCGAATATTTCGGCAGCCATGGCGCCAAGAACGTGCTTTGCGTCAACACATTGCCGGGCTCCACCAATACGGAAGACCGCTGCAAGGGCATCGCCGACGCCATCGCCAAGAGCGGCGGCAAATCCACCCAGTTGCCGCTGCCCTCATCCAGCTTCGGCAACCCGACAGCGGTCGCCGAGGCGATCAAGGCCGCCGTGCTGAAAGACAACACCCTCGACGGTCTCATCACCATCAGCGCTGGCGACGCCAACAGCGCGGCCAATGCCATCAGCCAGGCCAATGTCGGCGACAAGGTCAAGCTCGCTTCGTTCGACATGGACGAAACCGGCCTGCAGCGTATCAAGGACGGCCAGCAGATGTTCTCGATCGACCAGCAGCCTTACCTGCAGGGCTATCTTGCGGTGTCGCTGCTGAACGGCTTCGTCAACTATGGGCTCGATCTGCCGACGAAGCCTGTGCTGACCGGACCGGGGATCGTCGACGCCGCCAACGTCGACGCGACGTTGGCTGGTGCCGCGGCCGGCGCCCGATAAGTTGCGCAAACCGAGTGTCCGGCCCATCCGAGGGCCGGACATCGCCAGCCGGCGCCCCCGACGAGGGCCGCGCCAGGCTTCCCATTGTTCAAGCCAGGGACCACTTCGATGACATCCCAAGCCCATGACCAACCCGCTGTGACAGCGACTGCGCCCCCGCATTCTTCGATGCCCTCGATCGGCAGCCTGGTGCGGCGCCCCGAGGTCGGCTCGCTGATCGGCATGATCGCCGTGCTGGTGTTCTTCTCGATCTTTGGCGGCGCCAATTTCATGTCGGCCGGCGGTGCCGCCAGCTGGCTCAACGTCGCCTCTGAACTCGGCATCATCGCACTCCCGGTGGGCCTACTGATGATCGCCGGACATCTCGATCTCTCCGTCGGGTCGATGGTCCCCGCCAGTTCGATGACCATCGCCATCCTCTCGGGCCACTACGACCTGCCGATCATCGTCGGCATCCTCGCCGCGCTTGGCCTTGGGCTGGCCGTCGGCTTCATTAACGGGGTCTTGGTGATCCGCACCAAGGTGCCGTCCTTCGTCGTCACCCTGGCAACGCTGTTCGCGCTGGCCGGCCTGACGCTCGGGCTTTCGATCATCCTGTCCGGCAGCACGAGTGTCGCGCTAAAGGGCGGACCGATCGCCAAGCTTGTGTTCGGCGACTATCTCGGCGGCAAGTTCCAGGTGACCCTGTTCTGGTGGATCGCGATCGTCCTGATCGTCGGCTTCATCCTGAATTTCTCCCGCTTCGGCAACTGGATCCTGGCCATGGGCGGCGACGCCGTCAGCGCCCGCAATGCCGGCATCCCGACGGACCGCGTCACCATCGCACTGTTCATGAGCAGCAGCCTGTGCGCAGCCTTCGTCGGCATGTCGCAGGCGATCCTCTACAACAGCGCCCAGGTGGCCGCCGGGCAGTCCTTCATCTTCAACTCGATCATTGCGGTGGTCATCGGCGGCGTGCTGCTCACCGGCGGATATGGTTCGGTGGTCGGCATCGTGTTGGGCACGCTGACCTTCGCAATCGTCAACCAGGGTATCTTCTACACCGGCTTCGACGCCAACTGGGCGAGCCTGATCATCGGCGTCCTGCTGCTCGCCGCCGTGCTGATGAACAACACCTTCCGCACCATGGCGCTGACCTACGCGCCGCGCACCAAGACGAGGGCCCGCTGATGACAACGCCCTTGCTCAGACTGACTGGGATCAACAAGTCGTTCGGTCCCATCGACGTGCTCCATGACATTTCCCTCGAGGTCAACAGAGGCGAGGTGCTGTGCCTGCTCGGCGACAATGGCGCGGGAAAATCCACGCTGATCAAGATCCTCTCCGGCGTCCACAAGCCGACATCGGGCAGGTTGGAAATGGACGGCAAGGCCGTTGAGTTCGGCAGCCCGCGCGACGCCAGCGATCATGGCATCGCGACGGTCCACCAATTCGGCGGGACGTTCCCGCTGATGAGCATCGGCCGCTCCTTCTTCGTCGGCGCCGAGCCGACGCGGCGATGGGGGCCGCTCACCATCTACGACCGCAAGCGGGCCAACGAGATCGCCGTCACCGAGATGCGCCAGCTCGGCATCACCCGCATCGACGACGGCGACCGCCTCGTCGGCGGACTGTCCGGGGGCGAGCGTCAGGCGCTGGCGATCGCCCGTGCCGTCCATTTCGGCGCCAGCGTGCTGATCCTCGACGAGCCGACGGCCGCGCTCGGCGTCAAGGAGGCGGCGCACGTCCTGCGCATCGTCCTGCAGGCGCGCCGCAAGGGCATCGCGGTCATCTTCATCACCCACAATGTCGTCCATGCGCTGACCGTCGGAGACCACTTCGCCGTCCTTATCAGAGGCTCCAAGGCCGCCGATTTCCGCAAGGGTGAGAAGAGCCGCGAGGCGATCACCGACCTGATGGCCGGCGGCGAGCAGATGGCCGAGCTCGAAGCCGAGATCGAGAGCTTCTCCGCGACCAACGATGCGCCGCGCGACGGAGCACATGCGTAACCCAGTGAGGATGCCTTCCACACGGGCATCTTCCCTCCCGGGGCGGCCGGCGGACATGTGTTCCGCCGGCCGACTTTTCGACCAACCGAGGACCAGGCTGCAGGAAGACAATGGCAAAGTGGATTGATGCATGTGCGACGGATGATATCGATGAAGAGGACGTCATCCGCTTCGATCACGAAGGCCGGACATTCGCCATCTATCGGAGTCCCGACGATGCGTTCTTCTGTACCGACGGCCTGTGCACGCATGAGAAGGTGCATCTGAGCGACGGGCTGGTCATGGAATACAGGATCGAATGCCCGAAGCACAACGGCGTCTTCGATTACCGGACCGGCGAAGCGGTGCGCGCACCGGTCTGCGTGAATCTCAAAGCCTACAAGACAAAGGTCGAAGACGGCCGCGTGTACATCGAGGTCTGACATGTCCGATACCTTCACCCTTGCGGCCTGCGCCGAGATGCTGTGGCGCGACCGGCCGATGGAATTCCGCGTCAAGCGCCTGACCGAAATGGGTTTTCAGGTCGGCCTCTGGAACTGGCCCGAGCATGACCTCGCAATGCTGGAGAAATCCGGCGCCACCTTCTCGATCATGAACGGCTATCTGCGGGGCCGGCTTGCCGATGACGAGGGTGCCGCCGAACTTTTGAAGACGGCGAAGGAGACGGCGGACGTCGGCAAGCGCCTCGGCGTGGCGCGGCTCAATCTACACGGGACGGGACTGGGCGAGGGCGGCCTGCCGGTCACGCCTTGCGGGACCGTCACCGGTGCGATGTGGCTCAAGGCGCGCGACACGCTGAACCGCATTGCGGACCTCGCCGAGGCGGAGGGCGTGACCTTCACGCTGGAGAATTTGAACCTGCCGGTCGATCATCCCGGCGTGCCGTTCGCGCGCGCCGAGGACACGCTTGCGCTGGTTTCCAGCGTGAACCGGCCGGGGCTGCGCCTCAACCTCGATCTCTACCATGCGCAAATCGGCGAGGGGAATTTGATCGAGCTCTGCCGCGCCTGCCTGCCGTGGATCGGCGAGGTCCAGGTGGCCAACGTGCCTGGTCGAATGGAGCCCGGCACCGGCGAGATCAACTACAAGGGCATCGCCCGTGCGCTGAAGGACATGGGCTACCGCGGGCCGGTCGGCATGGAGGCGTTCGCCTCCGGCGATCCCGAGGCGGCACTGCAGGCCTTCCGCGACGCTTTCACTGTCTGAGGGAACAAGAATGGTCACGAAAAACACCCGGCCCACCGTCGCAGACATTCGCGCCATGAAGAGCCGCGGACAAAAGATTTCCATGCTCTACGTCACCACGCTCGAAGAGGCGGCGGCAGCGGACGCGGCCGGTGTCGACATGCTGTCGATCGAGGGCCGCTTCTTCTCGCCCGAGATGCGCGAGGCGGCCGGCAGATGCTTCGTCCAGGTCGGGCTGCCTTATGGCGGTTGGGGAACCTTTGAGGGCCGGCCTCTCGCAACTGCCGAGGATTATCTGCGGGCAGCTTTCCATTTCGCAGCGATGGGAGGTGACTGCTTCTATTGCGCTGCCTCTTATGACATCCAAAAGACATTATGCGACAACCACGTGCCAATCGTCGCGCATGTCGGCCTCATTCCTTCCTACATCACCTGGACAGGCTTTCGCGCGGTGGGCAAGACCGGGCAGGAAGCCCTGAAAGTCTGGCAGCAGGTGAAGCGGCTTGAGGCCATCGGCTGCTTCGGAGCCGAGCTCGAAGTTGTCCCTGACAAAGTCGGTGCATTCATTTCGAAGAACACTTCGATGATCATGCTCGGCATGGGAGCCGGGCCGGGTGCTGACGCCCAGTATCTCTTCGCCGAAGACGTATTGGGCCATACCCAGGGTCACAAGCCACGGCATGCGCGTACCTATCGCAATTTTGCAATCGAATACGAGCGGCTCCAGAACGAGCGGGTTGCGGCCTTCAAGGAGTTCATCGCCGACGTCAATTCTGGCGCCTATCCGGCGCCGGAACACAACGTTCCGATCGCCGACGAGGAATTCGCTCGCTTCGTCAATCAAGCCGAAGCCGGATCCTAGACCTCGGCGGATGGGCCACCACGATGTACGGCGCAAGAAAGAACACGAACGCCTGCGGATGTGGATCGTCTCAGAGCAGCGAAAGCTGACCCCTATCAATTCAATGTCGTACGGAGCTTTGGAAACTGATGCTTAATGTTGGACTTCTCGGGGCCGGGCGGATTGCCGGCGTTCATGCGACGGCGATCGCGTCGCACCCTGGCAGCAAACTCGTCGCCGTGTCGGACATCAATACGGCGGCCGCCGAAAAGCTCGCTGCCCAATACCGGGCTGAGGTACGAACTACAGAAGCCGTCCTAAATGATCCCGCCATCGATGCGGTTTTGATTGCCACCTCGACAGACACTCATTCTGATTTGATCGAGCGGGCGACAGCTGCTGGCAAAGCTGTTCTTTGCGAGAAGCCGGTGGACCTCAGTCTTGCGCGCGCGCTGGAATGCCGCAAGGCAGTTGCCGCCACGAAGCGTCCGGTAATGATCGGCTTCAACCGCCGCTTCGACCCAAATTTCGCGGCGCTGAAGGCTGCTGCCGACAGAGGCGAGATCGGCAAGACCGAACTCCTGTCAATCACATCCTTCGACCCCGCGCCGCCGCCCGTTGCCTACATCAAGGTCTCGGGTGGACTGTTCCGCGACATGATGATCCACGACTTCGACATGGCGAATTTCATCATGGGTGCCGCACCCATGGCGGTGACCGCCGTCGGATCCTCGATCGTCGATCCTGAAATCGGCGCAGCGGGCGATGTCGACACTGCTGTGGTCACGCTCACCTACGATGATGGCCGGATTGCTGTCATCAAGAACAGCCGGCGCGCGGTTTATGGCTATGACCAGCGGTTGGAACTGCTGGGTTCGCAAGGGCTACTGCAGGCGCGGAACATGCTGGAAAACTCGGTGGTGAAGTCCACCACCACCGGCGTGACGGGGGCCAAGCCGACCTACTTCTTCCTGGAGCGCTACATGCCGGCCTATGCCGCCGAATGGGCCGGTTTTGTCGAGGCAGTTAATGGCGGTAAGGCGGTTCCCGTCACCCTGGACGATGGCATTGCCGCGCTGGCGATGGCAGAGGCAGCATCGGTGTCGGCGAAGACCGGGGCTCCTGTGAGACTCGCCAGCGTGCTTGGCTGACGGTCCTTGCGAGCAGGCGCCAAGCGCCTGGCCGCATAGTGTTGCAATTGACGGAAACCAGAAACGGCCTGGTCACAGGGCGGGCGGTTATTGTGTGTGCGCCGCCAAACTTTGCGACATGCCCATCGTTTTGGCTCACGAAGCATTTCGAAAGACCAACGGAAGAAATTCATGTCCAGCTTCGCCCTCAGAGTCAAATGCCGCTCAACCAGGGGAATTGTTGCAGCGATCTCGACCTTCCTTGCAGATCAGACCTGCAACATTGCCGATAGCGCACAATTCGATGACGCCGACACCGGCAACTTCTTCATGCGGATAAGCTTCCGCTCCGAGGGCGGCTGTGACCTCGAGCAACTACGTGCAGGTTTCGGTGCGATCGCCACGCGTTTTGGCATGGAGGCCGAGTTTTTCGACGAAGCGGTGAAGCGCAAGGTGATCATCATGGTCTCACGCTTCGGACACTGCCTCAACGATCTCCTGTACCGCTGGCAGATCGGCGCGCTTCCGATCGACATCGTCGCCGTGATTTCCAATCATATGGATTATCAGAAGGTTGTGGTGAACCACGACATCCCGTTTTACGGGATCACGGTGACGAAGGAGAACAAGGTCAAAGCTGAAGCGCAGCAGATGCGCATTGTGGAGGAGACCGGGGCCGAGCTGATCGTGCTGGCACGCTACATGCAGGTGTTGTCCGACGAGATATGCCGGACGATGTCAGGGCGCATCATCAATATCCACCATTCATTTCTGCCGTCTTTCAAGGGTGCCAACCCCTACAAACAGGCCTACGAGCGCGGCGTAAAACTGATTGGTGCAACATCCCACTACGTGACTGGCGATTTGGACGAAGGCCCAATTATCGAGCAGGACACGATCCGTGTGACGCATGCGCAATCAGCTGAGGACTATGTCAGCCTCGGTCGCGATGTCGAGGCGCAGGTCTTAGCCCGCGCCATCCATGCGCACATTTACGGACGGGTTTTCTTGAACGGAAACAAGACGGTTGTTTTTCCTGCGTCGCCGGGCTCCTACGCATCGGAACGAATGGGATGATCTCACAAATCAAGCGGCCGTTGGAGGATCCGGCTCCATGTAGTCCGATGATCGCAATCCGATTTCAAAGCTCAAGCGACTTAGCCGAATTTGCAACATGACAGTCATGGTGTCGAACGTCTTCTTCGCATTCTTCAAGAGCTAGAACGATGAACAAACCTCGAACTCTCGATGAAATCAAAGTAGCTATCGCCAAACGCGAGCTGGTCTTGCCAAGGGCGATGTGGCGCGACAAATTCTTGAGAAGCCCGAGATTGCCGCTTTCGATAGTACATCTGTTGTCGCTTGCCGCTGCCAAGTGGGAACCTCGACGGTTTCCCGGCTTGCTCGTCACTTGGGGTTCGCGAATTATCGGGAACTCAGACGGGTGTTCCAAGATCATCTTCGAACTCGGTCCCAGACGTCAAACGTGCGCATGCCTGCATTTTGAGATAGGTCGACGTTCGTGGCGACACTGGTGACCTTACACACCATCGCGCAGCTGCCGGCTACTGGCTTGTAGATCGGTCTTTGACGCGGAAAAGCGGGCCGTTCGAAAATCTCCCGGGCACTCAGGACGGCTTTCCTGCAGTCGCCGACGACGGCAACCACGATCCGTCGAAAGCTCGAGCCTTCGGCGCTATAGCGGACTAGCGCTCTGCAAATATTTCTGCCGTGCTCCCGGGCCGATCGAGCTTCCAGACACGTGCTATGCAGCGGCGCATCATGCAAGCGTGTTGCTGCGCACTTTTCCTGGAATTGCTCGCGGCCTCCGTCTAGACCCTTCTCGCTTCCTTCGTGTTGGGCAAAAACACGGTCAGCAGGCCGAGCAGCGGCAGGTAGGAACAGATCTGGTAGACGAAGTCGATGCCCTTCATGTCGGCGACGACGCCGAGCACGGCTGCGGCGATGCCGCCCATGCCGAAGGCGAAGCCGAAGAAGATGCCGGCGATCATGCCGACCCGGCCCGGCACCAGCTCCTGCGCGAAGACGACGATGTTGGAAAAGGCCGAGGACAGGATCAGGCCGATCAGCACGGTGAGCACCATCGTCCATTCGAAATTGGCATAGGGCAAAGCCAGCGTGAAGGGCAGCACGCCAACGATCGAGAACCAGATCATCGCCTTCTGTCCGTAGCGGTCGCCAAACGGGCCGCCGAGCAGGATGCCCAGCGCCGAGGCGCCGAGGAACAGGAACAGCATGACCTGCGACATCTGCACCGAAACACCGAATTTATGGATGGCGTAGAAGGTGTAGTAGCTGGAGATCGAGGCGATGTAAGCGTTCTTGGTCAGCACCAGCAGGGTCAGCACCGCCAGCGCCCCCATCACCTTGCGGCGCGGGAAGGGCGAGACGAAGCTTGCCGCCTTGCGGTTGGCGAGCGTGGCGCGCAGCCGGCTGTACCAGCCGCCGACCCGCCACAGAACGATGATGCCGATCAGCGAGCCGACGGCGAACCAGGAAATGCTGGTCTGGCCGAACGGCACGACGATGAAAGCGGCGAGCAGCGGCCCCATTGCCTGGCCGAAATTGCCGCCGACCTGGAACAGCGATTGCGCAAGGCCGAAGCGGCCGCCAGAGGCGAAGCGGGCGATGCGGGAGGATTCCGGATGGAAGATGGCCGAGCCGATGCCGATCAGCGAGGCGCCAATCAGCAGCAGCCAGTAGTGGCCGGCATGGGCGAGCACGATCAGGCCGATCAGCGACGAGGCCATGCCGTAGGGCAGCGAATAGGGCATCGGCCGCTTGTCGGTGACCGCGCCGATCATCGGCTGCAGCAAGGATGCCGTCACCTGGAAGGTGAAGGTCAAAAGGCCGATCTGCCAGAAATCGAGACCGTAATTCTCCTTCAGCAACGGATAGATGGCCGACAGCAGCGACTGCATGATGTCGTTGATGCAGTGGCAGAAGCTTACCGCAAGGATGACGGTGAAGGCCGTCGCTTGCGCCGAAGTGTGGCTGGCCGTCGCAGGTGTGGCGACGGCGGTGGCTGTCGTGTCGGTCAAGGCATGCTCCGTGGTCTTCCAGCGGGCTCACCCGCAAAGGCGGCCCCATAGGTCGGTTGCCTTATAATCCGGTTGATCGGCGACTTCTTTCGTGGTTTGGTCCAATAGTTTCGCAAGTGGGCCATAGCCGATGCCGCATGGCAGGGAGATATTCAGGGGCGACGCCGCCGAATTGGGGCGCCTGCACCAGAGCCGCTGGCAGTGGCTGGAGCAGGCCGTCGGGCCGGCGGTGGCGCTGCCGACCGAGTATCCCGACGGCTACCACGTGCCGCAGCATTCCCACAGCCGCAGCCAGCTCTTGCATGCGCTGGTCGGCGTCGTGCTGGTGACGACCAGGCATGGGCGCTGGATGGTGCCGCCCGACCATGCCATGTGGATCCCGGCCGGCATCGAGCATTCCGTCGAGATGCTGGGCGATGTCTCGATGCGCTCGGTCTATGTCATGCCCGACGCGATAGCCGGGCTGCCGGATGGACTGCGCGTCGTCGGCATCACCGATCTGATGCACAGCCTGATCGTGGAATCCGAAAAGCTGCCGCAAGGTGCTGAGCTGGAAGGGCGCGGCGGGCTGATCATGGGCCTGTTGCTGCACGAGATCCCCAACCTGCCGGAACGGCCGCTCGGCTTGCCTTTTCCGTCGGACCCGAAGCTGGCCGCACTGTGCCGGCGTTTCGTCGCGGCACCCTCGCCACACGCGACGATCGACGAATGGGCCGACATCGTCGGCATGAGCCGGCGCTCCTTTACCCGCGCCTTCCATCGCCAAACCGGGCTGTCGCTGTCGACCTGGCGCCAGCAGGCCTGCCTGTTCGCGGCGTTGCCGCGGCTCGCCGACGGCGAGCCGATCACCAGGGTGGCGCTCGATCTCGGCTATGACAGCGTGCCGGCCTTCATCACCATGTTCAAGCGCATGCTGGGCGCCTCGCCGCGCGGCTACATGCGCGGCGCGCGCGATGCCGGCGAAGGTATGAAGCGGCTAAGCGGTCCCGCCAGGCCGGAGAGTGCGACGGTTTAGTCGAACAGGCTCGATACCGATTCCTCGGTCGCCGTGCGCGAGATCGCTTCGCCCATCAGGTCGGCGATCGAGATGACGCGGATGTTGGGAGCGTCGAGCACGCCTTGCGTCGGCTGGATGGAATCGGTGATCACCAGTTCCTGCAGTTTCGAGCCGCTGATGCGGGCGACGGCGCCGCCGGACAAGACGCCGTGGGTGATGTAGGCGGTGACGCTGGTGGCGCCATTGGCAAGCAGCGCATCGGCTGCATTGCACAGCGTGCCGCCGGAATCGACGATGTCGTCGATCAACAGGCAATCCTTGCCGGCGACCGCGCCGATGATGTTCATGACCTCGGATTCGCCGGGACGTTCGCGGCGCTTGTCGACGATGGCGAGCTGGGCGTCGAAACGCTTGGCCAGCGCGCGGGCCCGCACCACGCCGCCGATATCGGGCGACACGACGACGACATTGGCGAGCTGCTTGTATTTCGCCTTCACGTCGCGGGCCATCACCGGCACCGAGAACAGATTGTCGGTCGGGATATCGAAGAAGCCCTGGATCTGGCCGGCATGAAGATCGAGCGTCAGCACGCGGTCGACGCCGGCGCGGGTGATCATGTTGGCGACCAGCTTGGCCGAGATCGGCGTGCGGCCGGAGGCGCGGCGGTCCTGCCTGGCGTAGCCGAAATAGGGGATGACCGCCGTGATGCGCTTGGCCGAGGAGCGCATGAAGGCGTCGATCATGATGAGTAGTTCCATCAAATGATCGTTGGTCGGGAAGGAGGTCGACTGCAGGATGAAGACATCCTCGCCGCGCACGTTCTCCTGGATCTCGACGAAGATTTCCTGATCGGCGAAGCGCCTGACGCTGGCCTTGCCCAGCGGGATGTTGAGATAGCGAGCGACCGCTTCGGCCAGCACCCTGTTGGAATTGCCCGCGAAGAGCTTCATGCACCGTTCCTGGCGAAGGATGGAGAGACCCGACAGACTCTCATGAGCCTCTTAAGCGGGCTTTTAGCGGCCCGTGCCGGTATTGCAAGTCTCGTGATCGGGAATCCGCCGGCTAATCTCAAGAAAGACCTGCCCCCGAGGAAAGCCTGCAACAGCTCACCCGGCTTGTCCGCCGAGCCACGCGGCAAACTGGTCGATCGTCTGGTCGGCGATCCCCTGCATGGTCGCCGGAGCCACCGCCGCCCAGCCTTCGCCACCCTTGATCGAGGGCGCCTTCTGCTGGCCGTTGATGCGATGCAGCCGGTTGCCGGCGGGATCATAGACGTCCCAGACATAGATGACGGTGGTGTCGCTGCCTTCCGACATTGTCGAGAAGTAGCCCTTCAACACATGCGTGGCGGTCTGGTCGGTGCTGCCGGCGAGTGTGATGCCGCGCTGCCTGGCGCGCGCCTGAAGCTCCGCCGTCAGCGGCGTCGCGGCCTCGACGGAGGCGCCGACGATTGGTGCGACCTGTAGCCGCGTCTTCGACAGGGCGGCGCTCTGGGCCGGCGAGACAGGCGACGATCCAGCCGGAGCAGCCGGAGTTGACGAAGGTGGTGCCGGGGCAGGGGCGGCGGCCGTGGTGCTGCCCGATGTGGCCGGCCCCGATGTGCCTGGCAGCGTCTGCGCCGATGTCGTCGGTGGGGTGATGGCCGAGGGTTCGAGCACGTCCTTGGCATTGGTGCAGGCAGACAGCGCCAACGCCAAAAGCAATGACACGGTCGTCACATGCGATCGTCTCATTTGCCTGACAACTCCTTGGCGACGTTTAACCTGATGAACGCGCCTCCCTCTCATTATGGATTCACTGCACGATCAAGTCGAGATCATGGCGGGAGAGCGGCTTTGGCTGGGATTCGGTGGTTAGGTAGGTGCGGCCAAGCGTCATCGCCGTCTCGGTTTCGGAGTCCATGATGATGATGTGGGAAAACAGCGTCATGTTGGGCGCGATCGGCTCGGGATTGCCCTGGTAGAACATCGGCATGTCCATCCAGGACGGGGTGAAGCGCGCGCCGACGGAGTAGCCGCAGGCGTTCAACCGGTGCTTGGTCAGATTGTGCGCCTCGAGCGTGCGGGCGTGCGCGTCGAAGACGTCGCCGAAGCTGTTGCCGGGCGTCATTGCCTTCTCCACCGCCAGAAGTGCGGCATGCGCGGCATCGAACAGCTCCTGATGGCGCTTCGACACCTTGCCGGTCAGCACTGTGCGCATCATCGGGGCATGGTAGTGGTGGAAGACGCCGGCCCATTCGAGCGTCAGCTGGTCGTTCTTGGTCAGCTTGCGGCGCCCGGACTTGTAGCGGCAGAGCAGGGCGTCGATACCCGAGCCGATGATGAACTCATTGGCCGGATAATCACCACCGCCGGCAAAGATCGCGCCTTGCATGGCGGCGAGGATTAGCGCCTCGTCGCCGCCCTGCTTGATCAGCGGCAGGGCCGCATCGAGCGCGTCGTCAGACAGGTTCGCGGCCTTTTCCGCCTTGGCGATTTCGGCCGGGCTCTTGAACAGGCGCAACCGGCTGACGATGCCCGAGGCATCGGCGATCTGGCCGAAGGTCTGCAGCTGCTCGTCGAGGCGCCGGCCATTGTAGGCGGTCAGGCCATGAGTATCGTATTCGACGCCGATGCGGGCGCCGAGCAGGTCGAGTTCGTTGAGCAGGTTGCGCAGGTCGATCGCCGGATTGGCGCCGTCGCGGTCGGTCCATAGCACGATGTTGTCTATGATCGAGGTGTGGCGCGCCTGGCGCAGGTCGGCCGAGCGGGTGAGCAACACCATCGAGCCGTCGGCCTTCACCACCAGGCACTGGAAGAAGCAGAAACCGAACGTGTCGTAGCCGGTGAGCCAGTACATGCTCTCCTGCGCGAACAGGAGCACGGCGTCGAGCTTCTTCTCGGCGAGCTCGATCATCAGCCGGTCACGCCGGGCGTCAAATTCCGAGCGTTCGAAATGCAACGCCATCACTCATTCTCCAAGACAATTGCTGAAACCTGTCGTCCGTAATCCGCTTCCTTGCGGTGCGTGGTGCGCCGGTAGGAGTAGAAAAGGTCTTCCTCGGCGTAAGTGCAGCGGCCGAGCCCCTCGGCCTGCACGCCGGCCTTGCCCAGCCGGTCGACCGTGTAGAGGTTGAGGTCGAACATCGCATGGCCAGTCTTTGCCGAAGGTGCGAAATAGCGCGCATTGCCGACGTCTGCGTCGACGAAGCGGGCGACGAATTCCGGCCCGACCTCGTAGTTTTCCGGACCGATGGAGGGGCCGAGGACAGCGACGATGCGTTCGCGGCGAGCCCCTAAGCCCTCCATCGCGGAAATCGTGTTTTCGAGCACGCCGGTGAAGGCGCCTTTCCAGCCGGCATGCGCGGCGCCGATAATTCTTGCCTCGGCGTCGGCGAACAGGATCGGTCCGCAGTCCGCCGTCGAGGCGCCGACGGCGATGCCCGGCCGGTCGGTGACGACGGCATCGGCCTTGGGCCGCTCGCCGGGGAAGGGCTCCCTGGCGATGACGACATCGGGCGAGTGGATTTGATGCGCGGTCAACAGATGGTTCGCCGGCACGCCCATCCAGTCGGCGACGCGACGGCGGTTTTCACGCACCAGCGCCTGGTCGTCGTTCGAACCCGTGCCGATGTTGAGGCCGCGGTAGATGCCGCTAGAGACACCGCCAATGCGGGTGAAATAGCCGTGGCGGATGCCTTGCGCTTTCGCCTCGTCCAGCAAGGGCGACCGAACGGGATCCGGTTTGGTCTGATTCAGCATGGATGGGTTTGTTGTCCGCGCGGGCGATTTCGTCAAGGCGAAGTTCGGACAGGTGGCATGACCCAGATGCCGGCTATGAGCCGTATCCTGGTCAGCAAGCGCTCGTTTTCGGCTGAATTTTCAACACTTTGAACAGCCCGCCCATCGCGTCCGGTCCGGCCAGGCGTTCGACGGCGTCGGAAATCGCCTGCCGCGCCTGCTCATCGGCGTTGGCGCCAAGCTGGCCGGCGCGCTCGACAAGGCCCATGCCGAGCAGGAAGTCGCCCTGCGTCGTCATCTGCGCATCGAGGCCGTGCGCCCGAACCGTCGCGGCAAGGGCGGCGAAGTCGACATGGGCGGTGAGGTCAGCCTCGCCCGGATTGGCCAGCACATTGTCGTGATCATGCTTGCGCAAGGCCTGCAGCGTGTCGCCGACGCCGGGTCTGAGATGGCCATAGTCGATGAACAGGCCGGCGCCGCCCTGTCCGGCGATTCTTTCGGCGATGGCCGCCATCAGCGCGATGCGGGCCGGCGCCACCTCGACAACAGATCCTTCCGGCGCATCGGCGGCGTCACCCGGCAGCAAGGACGGGTCGATGGAGCCGGCGCCGGCGAAGAAGCGCAAAACATCCGCCTCGTCGAGGCCAACCATCCGTTCGCGCCAGCCTGCGCCGGCGCGGATGAATTGCCGGATGGGAACGGCATCGAACAGTTCATTGCCGACGATGAGCAGGGGCGCCTTCGGCAGCGTATCGATGGTTTCGTGCCAACCCAGCCTCACCGATTGGCCTGAAAGTGTCTGTTTCTGGATGCCGGTCAGGCGCGGGCTGGTTTCGATCATGGCGAAGGAGGCGTCGGCTACGAGTGCCGCATCGAGTCGCGAAAAGGCCCGCAGCATGTCCTTCATCAGCGTGCCGCGGCCGGGGCCGATTTCAGCGATGGTGACCGGCATTGGCCGGCCGGTCGCCTGCCAGGCCTGGTAGAGCCAGACAGCGACCAGTTCGCCGAACATCTGGCTGATTTCCGGCGCGGTGACGAAGTCGCCGCCCGCACCGAAAGGTTCGCGTGTCGTGTAGTAGCCGTCCGCAGGGTCGAACAGGCAAAGCGCCATGTATTCGTTGACGGGGATCGGCCCCAGCGCGCCGATCAGGTCGACGATGCGGGCCTTCAGCCGCGTCATGCCGGCTGCGGCTGCGTGACCGGCTTTGCGGTTACCATCGCCCAGATGCCAGCCAACACCATGGGCGTGGAAAGGATCATGCCCATGGTCAGCCAGTTGGTGCCCAAGAGATAGCCGAGCTGCTGGTCGGGTTCGCGGAAGAATTCGACGAAGATGCGCGACAGGCCGTAACCGCAGATGAAAGCGCCACCGACGAAGCGCGGCGTCTTCAGTTTGAGCCTGGAATGGGTGAGGATGCGCAGAACGAGGAACAGCACCAGGCCTTCGAGCAGCGCTTCGTAGAGCTGACTAGGATGGCGCGAAAACGGCCCGCCATTGGGAAATTCGACCGCCCACGGCACGTCTGTCGGCCGGCCCCAGAGTTCGGAGTTGATGAAGTTTGCGACGCGCACCAGGCCGAGGCCGACCGGCACGCCGGCCGCCACGACGTCGAACAGCGACCAGGTGCGGATGCCGCGCTTGAGCGAAAACAGGGTCATGGCGAGGATGACGCCGAGCAGGCCGCCATGGAACGACATGCCGCCTTGCCAAACCGCAAAGATGTCGAGCGGGTGGGCGATGTAGCGCGCCAGGTCGTAAAACAGCACATAGCCGGTACGGCCGCCAAGCACCACGCCGATGGCTGCCCAGACAATGAAATCGTCGAGATCTTCGGGCTTCATCGGCAAGACGCCGTCCGGCCACAATCTGGCATTGGTGGCCAGCCGCTTAGCGTACCACCAGGCGAAGAGAATGCCGACGATATAGCCGACGCCATACCAATGCACCGCCAGCGGCCCGATCTGGACGATGACCGGGTTGATGTTGGGAAAGGGCAGGGAGGCCAGCGGCAGCAGGAAATATTCGCTCAACAGGGTCTCCAAGGGTGTGGTCACGTTTGGGCGCGGACCATGCGGCAGGGTTTTGGCAGGGTCAAGGCAAGGTGGAGGTTGCCCTAGTCGTCGCCGATGGCGGACTCAACCCTGCGGCTTGCCGGCGACCATTTGCCTGAGGGCGTCATTGATCCTGTCCTGCCACCCGGGACCATCTTCCTGAAAATGGTCGAGCACGGCTCGATCGATCCTGATCGAAACAAGCTCCCTGACGTTCGGTGCAGCCGCGGGCTCGCGAATTGGCGGCGTCGGCTTTTTGATCGGCTTGAAGGCGGCCTCTGCGGCTGCCATCGGATTTGTCGGTCGGCGCGGAGGCGTTGCCATTGGTTGAACCCTGATTGAGAGCGACTCGTTGCTTGACGCAAGTCGACTTGAAAGAACTACAATAGGCGACGTGGCGCCATCACGTACAGGCCAGCCTATCGAGGTGCAATGCCGCACCAGCTTCAACGTCCTTGCATTCCACGCGCGGCGCCACTACGTCAAACCAAGCAAGCGAGGATTTGCCATGTCGACCGGACCGAACCGCATTCTCGATGAATTCGCCAAGCTGATGACGGACGCCGCCGGCGCCGCTCAAGGGGTTCGACGCGAAGTGGAGACCGCCTTCAAGGGGCAGGCCGAGCGCATCCTGAACTCGATGGACGTGGTGCAACGCGAGGAATTCGAAGCCGCGCGCGAGATGGCTGCAAAGGCGCGGGAAGAGAACACCCGCCTTGCTGCGCGCATCGAAGCACTGGAGGCGAAGCTTGCCGAATTGACCGGACATGCCGCACCGGCGGCGGCGGCAAAGCCCAGATCAAAAAAATAATCTTAAACTTTTCCACAAAGCACAATCCGAAAAAGCGCTTTGCCGTGAATCGCTTACCGGCATTGCATGAATCTTTGTGACAGCGCCTTTCCACATGCGAATGACGCAGTGCGAAAAATTGGGCTGTTCACGCGACTCCCGATCAATAGACTGAATTTGTTGCATGATTCGGAGCAGGGTCATGCGCCGGGCGGTGGGGTCCGGTCTGGGGTCTTTGCGTTTGAGACAGTCCTGGCCGTCCGAGTTCTAGACAAGATTGTTCGTTGTGTGTGCCTCTCCCGCGGAGCGTGTGGTGGCGCTCCCAGAACGACAGGAAGCATTCCATGGAACTTCTCGAACTCGAATTTTCCCGCGAAATCCACCCGGTGGACGTCATCGAACAGGTGGCGCATAACAATGACTGGTCGTTCGAGCGGGCAGGCGACGACGAGATTTCGATTTCGGTAGCCGGCAGCTGGACCGACTATCATGTTTCATTCTCCTGGATGGAGGATTTCGAGGCGCTGCATCTGGCCTGCGCCTTCGATATCAAGGTGCCGGAGGCACGCGCGCTCGAAGTGATGCGGCTGTTGTCGCTGATCAACGAGCAGATGCTGTTCGGCCATTTCGACCTCTGGGAGCAGGAAGGCGCGATCATGTTCCGCCAGTCGCTGCTGCTGGCCGGCGGAGTCGAGCCGTCGAGCCAGCAGGTCGAAGTGCTTTTGTCGTCGGCGCTGGAAGCCTGCGAATGCTATTTCCAGGCGTTCCAGTTCGTCGTCTGGTCGGGAACCTCGGCCAAGGACGCGCTCGCTGGCGTGTTGTTCGAGACCTACGGAAACGCCTGAGCCGAATGAGTTCGAGCAACGCACGCAAGCCCGAGATCAGTTTTGCCGATTTCGACCGTGTCGACATCCGCGCCGGCACGATCATCGAGGCCGAGCCGTTTCCCGAAGCACGCAAGCCGGCGTTCAAGCTGAAGATCGATTTCGGTCCGGCGATCGGGGTGAAGAAATCCTCGGCGCAGATTACCAAATACTATACGCCGGAAACGCTGATCGGCCGGCAGGTGTTCGCGGTGGTCAATTTCCCACCGCGCCAGATCGGCCCGTTCATGTCGGAAGTCCTGACGCTCGGCTTTCCCGACGAAGAGGGAGCCGTGGTACTCGGTGCGATCGAGCGCAAGGTGCCGGACGGCGGCAGGTTGTTTTAGGCGGCCAGCTTCCGCGTCGTCCCCAGTGCTTCCTCGACCGTATCGAGAAACATTTCCGCGCAGGCCTTCCAACTGTAACGCATGGCGCGTTCGCGCGCTTCGGCGCGGTCGACATTGAGGGCGGCGAGTGACGCCTCGCGCAGGTCGTTCGACACCGCGCCGCCGACGCCGTCGCCGACGATGTCGATTGGCCCGGTAACCGGATAGGCGGCGACCGGCGTGCCGCTGGCTAAAGCTTCGATGATGACGTTGCCGAACGTGTCGGTGCGGCTCGGAAAGACGAAGACATCGGCCGAGGCATAGATCTCGGCCAGTTCGTCATTCGGGCGGTGGCCGAGGAAATGCGCGTTCGGATAGCGCGCCTTGAGCTTGGCCAGTTCCGGCCCCTCGCCGACGACGACCTTGCTGCCGGGCAGTTCGAGGTCGAGGAAGGCGGTCAGGTTCTTTTCGATCGCGACGCGGCCGACGCAGAGGAACACCGGACCGGGAAAGCCCAGATCCTTGCGCTTTTCCGGCCGGAAATGATCGGTGTCGACGCCGCGCGTCCAGGGCCTCAGCTTGTTGAAGCCGCGTGCCGCCAGATCATCGGCAAGCGACTGGGTGGCGACCAGGGTGCCTTGTCCTGAATTGTGGAAATCGCGCAGCCAGCGATAGGTCCAGCTTTCCGGGACAGGCAAGCGCGCGCTGAGATATTCGGGAAAGCGCGTGTGATAGCTGGTGGTGAAGGGACGGCCGGCATTGCGGCAATAGCGGCGGGCCATGATGCCCAGCGGACCTTCGGTGACGATGTGGATGTGGTCGGCCTTGCGGGCCTCGATCAGGCGCGCGACATGGCCGGGAGTCGTCAGCGCCAGCCTTATGTCGGGATAGGTCGGCAGCGGCAAGGTGCGGAAGATGTTCGGCGTCAGGAAGCCGACCTCGACGTCGAAGGATTTCAACGTTTCGGTGAGCCGCTCCAGCGTGTGGACGACGCCGTTGACTTGCGGGCGCCAGGCGTCGGTGACCATCAATATGCGCATGGTGGCCCTTTGCTGGAAAGGTCGTCTTTTGCCTTGACACGATGCCGGAACGGCGACCATGCGGCAGCCCTCACTTCGCTCCAGCGCACCCGGGCGGGCACGGCGTCGAAGTGAGGCGTCAGAGCCGAATCAAATGAAATCGCGCGCTTCATGCGCGCTCTTCAGCATGGTTTCATGACGGGCGGATGAAGCCCCCTTGCCTGCAGATCATGCGGGAACCGTTATGATGGCGCGCAGACCGCCGAGCGGACTGTCTTCCAGCGTGATGTCGCCGCCATGGCTGCGGGCGATGTCGCGGGCGATGGAAAGACCGAGGCCGGTGCCGCTGGCGTCGAGGTTGCGCGCCTGGTCAAGCCGCACGAAAGGCTTGAACACGTCCTCGCGCTTGCCCGGCGGAATGCCCGGCCCATTGTCGTCGATGGTGACGACCAGCGAGCCGCGGCCATGGTTGGCATTGATCTCGACGGTTTTGGCGTAGCGGAAGGCATTGCCAATGACGTTGGACAGCAAGCGGGCAAAGGCATTGGGCCGTACATGCACGTCGGGATCGCCGACAAGCGTGGTCGACAGCTTGCATTTGCGCAGCGCGGCCTCCTCGCCGAGCTTCTGGAAATAGGCATCGAGATCGAAACGGCCGGGGTCTTCCGAGGCCTCGCCGCGGGCAAAGGCGAGATAGCCTTCGAGCATCGACTGCATGTCGTCGATGTCCTGGTCGAGGGCTGCCTTGGTTTCAGTCTTGCCGCCGGCCAGCGCCAGTTGCAGCTTGAAGCGGGTGAGGATGGTCCTGAGATCGTGGCTGACGCCGGTCAGCATGGCGGTGCGTTGCTCGATCTGGCGTTCGATGCGCTCGCGCATCTGGATGAAGGCAAAGCCGGCGCGGCGGACTTCTTCGGCGCCACGGGGGCGGAAGTCGCGCGGCATCGGCCGGCCCTTGCCGAAGCTTTCCGCGGCCTCGGCGAGTGTCAGGATCGGCCGGATCTGGTTGCGCAGGAAGGGAATGGCGATCATCAGCAGCACCAGCGAGGTGCCGACCATCCAGATCAGGAAAATGTGGGTGTTCGAGGCGTAGGCCTGGCTGCGACGCACGAAGACACGCAGCACCTTGCCCTCGAGCTGGATGCGCACCTCGACGATGTTGGAATTGCCGACGGTGTCGATCCAGTACGGACGGTTGATCTGCCTTGTGATCTCGGCCGAGAGGATCTCGTCGAGGATCGAGAAGAACGGTTTCGGGCCAGGGGGCGGCAGCGGATCTGGCGGCAGCAGGTCGACCTTCAGCTGCATCCTGTCCTGGGCGATGCGGATGATGTTGGCGTAGTCGGCATCGTGCGGATAGGTCTCCATCATGTCGATGATGGCGGCGATGTCGCGCACGGTCGCCTGCGACAGGCGCTGCGTCACGGTCTGCCAGTGGCGCTCCATGAAGACGAAGGCGACCACCGATTGCAGGAGGATCATCGGCGCAATGACGATGATCAGCGAGCGGGCATAGAGCCGCTTCGGCATGTACAGCGCAACCAGGCGCCAGAACCTGTTCCAGGCGCGCGGCATGGCTTTCAGTTTTCGCATCAAGCGATCACTCAAGCCGCCATTTCCCGGCCTGTCCAGCTGCGTAGTCGCCATTCGCCCTTTTCACTCGTCCGCAGCCATTCGGGCCGCTGGCGGCACTCTATTCCACGCTGAGCCGATACCCAATACCGCGCACCGTCTGCAGCCAGACCGGGTTGGACGGGTCGCGCTCGATCTTGCGGCGCAGGCGGTTGATCTGGACGTCGATGGTGCGCTCGCCGACTTCCGAATCGTCGCCGACCAGTTCATGGCGCGGGATCGTCTCGCCGGCCCGCGCCGCGAAGATCGCCAGGATCTCCTGCTCGCGGTCGGTCAGTTTCAGCGCCTCGCCGCCACGCTTCAATTCGCGCCTGGCGATCTGGAACGTATAGGGGCCGAACACCAGTTGCTCGACCTTGGGCGTCGTCGCCGGGCCGCCGCGGCGCAGGATGTTGTTGATGCGCAGGATCAGCTCGCGCGGGTCGAACGGCTTCGGCAGATAATCGTCGGCGCCGGCCTCGAGCCCGGTGATGCGGCTGTCGGTCTCGGACAGCGCGGTGAGCATGAGGATCGGCACGTTTTTTTCCGCCCGCAGCGCCTTGGTGAGATCGACGCCGGTTTCGCCCGGCATCATGACGTCGAGCACAAGCAGGTCGAAATCGAGACCGGCAAGCTTTCGCCTGGCCTCGCCGGAGTTTCCGGCGACGGTGACGCGAAAGCCGTTCTCGGACAGGTACTGCTTCAGCAGGTTGCGGATACGGGTGTCGTCATCGACCACAAGCAGATGCGGTGCGTCATCGTCCGGTGCAGTCGGATGATCAACCCTCTCAATGGTCTCCATGGCTCTTCCCCGATATTTTCGCAGGCACAATGTCAATCTGCGCTCTTAATTCCGGATTGACCATCGCTTCCAGGAAGCGTTCGATCGAGGCGCGTTCGTTGGTTCCGGAATCCTCCAATGCAGCACGGATGCGGCGTGACTGTGGCCGCGCCAGCGCCAGCGCCAGCGCGCGGCCCTTGGCCGTCGGGTAGAGTTCGCGCTGGCGGCGGTCGCGAGGGCCCTGCAACTGGACGATGTGGTCGGTGTCGATCAGCTGCTTGAGCACGCGCGCCAGGCTCTGCTTGGTGATCTTCAGCACGTCGAGAAGCTCGGCCACCGTCAGGCCCGGCCTGCGGTTGACGAAGTGCAGGACGCGGTGATGGGCGCGGCCAAAGCCATAGTCGGCCAGGATCTGATCAGGATCGGAGGTAAAGTCGCGATAGGCAAAGAAAAACAGTTCGATGATAGCGAAGTCAATACCGTCCTCGTCGGTGATCGCCGTCCTGATCGGTTTTCCGGCTGCGGGGCTTCGATCCGTCATCTCGTCTCCATGCGAAGGGGAATTATGTCAGTACTATTGACGCAATTTCCCGGCAATGGTAATTTTTGACAAGCTTTTCGGCGGATTGCGAACGAAAAGGCAAGAGGATGCCGTTTTTCCGGAACTTCCTGAGTTTGCCAGAGCTTAAATATCCGCTTACGCTTTGAGAACCCGGTCGCCCGGTGCGGCTGACACGAAACATACAACGATACAACGATATGCGGGGTGGCACCCGCGGGAGGTTATCATGGCATCCGTTCCTTTTGACCAGCTGGACGGCTTCATCTGGATGAACGGCGAGTTCGTCAAGTGGGCCGACGCCAAGGTCCATGTGCTGACCCATGGCCTGCATTATGCCAGCGCCGTTTTCGAGGGCGAGCGCGCCTATGGCGGCGAGATCTTCAAGCTTACCGAACATACCGAGCGCCTGCATGAATCGGCGCGTCTGCTCGGCTTCAAGATACCCTATTCGGTCGCCGAACTCGACGACGCGTGCCGCACGCTCTTGAAGAAGCAAGGATTCCAGGACGCCTATGTGCGCCCGATCGCCTGGCGCGGCAGCGAGCAGATGGGCGTCTCGGCGCAGAACAACCGCATCAACTGCGCCATCGCCATCTGGCAGTGGCCGAGCTATTTCGACCCGGCGCAGAAGCTGAAGGGCATCCGCCTCGACATGGCGGAATGGCGCCGCCCCGACCCGCGCACCGCGCCGTCGAAATCGAAGGCCTCCGGCCTGTACATGATCTGCACCATGTCCAAGCATGCAGCCGAGGCCAAGGGCTATGCCGACGCCATGATGCTCGACTGGCGCGGCCAGGTCGCCGAAGCAACCGGCGCCAACATCTTCTTCGTCAAGGACGGCAAGATCCACACGCCGAAGCCCGATTGCTTCCTCGACGGCATCACCCGGCGCACGGTCATCGGCCTTGCCAAGGATCGTGGGATCGAGGTGATCGAGCGCGTCATCATGCCGGAAGAACTCGAAGGCTTCGAGCAGTGCTTCCTCACCGGGACGGCGGCTGAAGTAACGCCCGTGGCGGAGATCGGACCCTACCGATTCGAGGTCGGCGAGATCGCCAAGTCATTGATGAATGACTATTCTGCTGCAGTGCAACCAAAGCATGCGATTGCTGCAGAATAACGAAAGTCACAGCTTTTTTGTCAAGCAGGGGCGGTTTTCGAGCCGCCCCTTTTATTTCAGCATCTCTGCATTTGACTTTCACCCAATTCAGCGTCTCATGATGGCGTCGGCCCGGGAGGCTGGCAGTCATGGAGGGACTGGAAATATGGACATGAACACGCTTCTTCCGATCATTGTTCAGGTGATTACGGGTATCATCGGTGGTCAGGCGGTGGGCGCGGCGCTCAAGCAAGCGGCGTTGGGTCAGCTTCCCAAAATCCTGGGCGGCGCCATTGGCGGTGTCGGCGGCGCGGCCATCCTCGGCAGCCTGCTGGGCGGCGGTACGGTCGATCCGGCAACGGCGGCGGCAGCGGGTGGATTGGGCAGCGCGTTGAACCTGGAGAACATCGTCGGCGGCGCTGGCGGCGGCGCCATCCTGACCGGCATCATCGGCGCGGTCATGAATGCGATGAAGAAGTAAGCATCGAGACATCAGGCTTTTCGCATGGGCGGCTTCGGCCGCCCATTTGTTTTTCGGCCAATCGAGATGGCCGCCGGCGGTGGACGCGGTTCGCATGTGGCTCTACATCAGAGCCGGTTTCACAAAGCTGGAGCTTGTTGCGCGTCCGAGAGGACGCCGCGCTCCAATGCAGCGAAAGGACAGACATGGGTCAGCTCAATGCCGGTATCGTGCCGGTGACGCCCTTCCAGCAGAACTGCACGATCCTGTTCGACATGGACGACAAACAAGGTGTCGTCGTCGACCCGGGCGGCGACATCGACAAGGTGTTGGCGGTTTTGCAGGACAATGCGATCACCGCTGCTGCGATCTGGATCACGCACGGCCATATCGATCACGCCGGCGGTGCGATGGAGCTGAAGGAGGCGCTCGGCGTCGACATCATCGGCCCACATGAGGCCGACCGGCCGCTGCTCGCCAATCTGGAGAACCAGGCAAAGCGCTTCGGCATCACCGATGCCGTGCGCAATTGCATTCCCGACCGTTTCCTCACCGAAGGCGAGACCGTGTCATTCGGAGCGCATTCGTTCGAAGTCCTACACTGTCCGGGTCATGCGCCGGGGCACGTCGTCTACTACAACCGGGCGGCCAAGTTCGCCCATGTCGGCGACGTGTTGTTTCGCGGCTCGGTCGGGCGCACCGATCTGCCCGGCGGCGACCATGCGGCGCTGATCGCCTCGATCAAGGAGAAGCTTCTGCCGCTCGGCGACGACATCGGCTTCATCTGCGGCCATGGTCCGGGTGGCCGCTTCGGCGAGGAGCGGCGGACCAATCCGTTCCTGACCTGACGGCAGATACCATCGCCGTTGAACAAAAAAGCGCCACCCCATGGGCGGCGCTTTGGTACGAAACAGAAAATCCGCCTCAGTTGGCGACGCAGAAATGCTGATCGCCGTCATTGCCGATGAAGGTGCCCGTGCGGGCATTGAAGGTCCGGTAACGGTCCGAGCAGTATTCGTACCAGGCGCGGGTCCACGGTTCCGCGTAGCGGTCGGCATAGACGACACGCGGCTGCTCCACATAGTAGCGACGAACCGGCGCCGGCCGCACATAACGATAGTCATAATCGTCGTCGTAGTAGCTGTAGCGGGGCTGCGGATTGCTCAGCGCGCCCGCGATCAGGGCGCCGGCCGCAAGGCCGACAACGCCGGCGGCGAGGGCGTCGCCATGGTTATGGTGATGACGGCGCCAGCGCCAGTCATCGGCATTGGCCGCAGGCAAGGTGGCCAAAGTGGTCGCGGCGATGCCCGCGGACAGGATGGCGGTCTTGAGAATTCGGTTCATTTCGGTCTCCTTCGTGCCGGCCCGGGTAATTTCAGGGGATGCGGACCGGTTTTAGCGAAGATTAGTAGAAGACCGTGGCTGAACGGGGGCTGAACGAAAATTCGCCGGATGGATCAAAACGCACGCGTCAAACCACATGTCGGGCGGGACTGGACCCGCCTCATCAGCCTCCGTCCGATCTGTCCTGAGCCGGCTTAGCCGATCGACAGATTGACGGCCTTCGGACCCTTGCCGCGCTTGTCCGGCTCGGTGTCGAATGTCACTTTCTGCCCATCCTCCAGACCGGGAAGACCCGACGCCTGCACGGCCGAAATATGGACGAAGACATCCTTCGCGCCATCGTCCGGCGTGATGAAGCCGAAGCCTTTGGCATGATTGAAGAATTTGACGGTGCCGGTCTGCGGCATGGGAAGCTCCCTTTGATCCCATAAACTCCAGTCTCGGGCCGGCAAATGCCCGAATGGAAATTTGTCCTTTATTTTAGCGCTATCGGCAAGAGAAAGTTTTTGCACGCGCCGGCAAGCATTTAGCGGCATGGAAAAGGCGCGACGGGTGACCGTCGCGCCTTCAAAAACTCAATCCCGGCCTGGAAGCCGGTTCATGACCTTGCAGCTTGCTTCGCTGGTCCGCGTGGACGAACGCGGTCAGACGGATCAGGCAGCGCGGAGATTGACCGCCTTCGGGCCCTTGCCCATGCGGTCGGGCTCGACGTCGAAAGTGACCTTCTGGCCGTCGACCAGCGTGCGCAGGCCCGAAGCCTCGATCGCCGAAATGTGGACGAACACGTCCTTGGCGCCGCCATCGGGCGTGATGAAGCCGAAGCCTTTGGTCGCGTTGAAGAATTTAACGGTGCCGGTCTGGGCCATTGGGGAAACTCCTTCACCCGTGTCAGTCTTGTGGTTTGCCCGCCGCCTGGCGCCGTGGGCAAGTCCCGGTGGTTGCTTCGGCAGTCATGCATTGGCGCATAGTCAAACCCCCCGCCGAAAACGGGGCCGTCAGAGATTCACAGTATCGGGGAAAGGTCGTCCAAAACGTTCCGCTCTCCGGGTCGCAAATGCCCGAACACAAAATTTATCGCACGGAAACGTGATGGTTGCAAGATAGGGGCCGCGAGGCACCCCGATGGGCGCATCGCAACGCAAGGCTTCGATAGACCTGGCCTCCGGTCCGGTCATCGGCCAGAGCTTGTTCGCGCATGGTCCAGCGCGAGCGCCATGGTGCCTGGGGCTCCACGAACGACGCTCCATGCGTTCGCGACTTCCGACAAACGGGGGTTGCATTTGGCAGGGGAATGACGAGGATCGGCAGGCGTGTTTTGCGTCGTGACGGGGGCTTTGGGACTCTGATTTTGCACATGATGCTTTCCGAACCTCCGGTTCGGGGGCATGCGCCGGGAGATATTCATGAAATTTCTTGCGACATTGTTCTCGCGACACGGTTTTGCTCTCCTGTTCCTGTCGGCACTTCTGGCGGCCTGCACCGTGGTGGTGGACGAGGGGCCTGGTCCGCGCCCGCGCCCACCAAGGCCGGAGCCGCAATTCTGCACCAGGGAATATGAGCCGGTCTGCGCCCGTCGTGGCGGCGACCGCCAGACCTTCGCCAATGCCTGCCTTGCCGATCGGGCCGGATACCGCATCGTGCGAGATGGCCCATGCCGCGACGGCGGCGGCGGCGGTGGTGACGAGCAGACATTCTGCACCCGCGAATACGCTCCGGTCTGTGCCCGCCGCCGTGGCGAACTGCGTACCTTCCCGAACGAATGCGAGGCTCGCGCGGCGGACTATCGCATCGTCGGCGACGGCCCGTGCTGAACGACGCAGGATCTCGCCATCCTGCAAGCGTCCACAAACAGGCGTCCCCATCTCTCCGTTTGGCGGGAGATGGGCGCGACGTGCCCGCCAGGTGTCATGACCCGCGCGGCAATGTCCGTGCGTCTTGAAACTGACGGCCGTATGGCTTAGGTCCGGCTGGCGGACAAACACGGCAGGTTTCCCATTAACAGAGATCAGAGAAGAGCGGCGGGGGCGGGCGCCAGATCGGGTTCCGGAGGGCAGCCGCCCACGGTGCTCGACCGGTATGTGCAGCAGGCGCTGCAACTGCACCAGACCGGGCGCCGGCAAGAGGCCGAGACGCTCTATCGGCAGGTGCTGGCGCAGAAGCCGAACCATGCCGCCGCGCTGCATTTCCTCGGGCTTTTGCTGCATCAGATCGGGCGAAGCGAGGAAGGGCTCGATCTCATCGAGCAGTCGGTGACCCTGCAGCCGAAGAATGCCGACTTCCTCAACAATTTCGGCACGGTCATGCGCGACCTTGGCCGTGTCGCTGCTGCCGTCGATTTCTTCCGTGGCGCAGTGGACATCCGGCCGGACCAGCTTGCGGCGCGCGACAATCTCGGCTCGGCGCTGAAGCAGCTCGGCCAGTTCGAGGGCGCGGAGGAGATCTATCGCGGCACAATCGGCCGCAACCCGTTCCATGTCCGTGCCCGCATCGGGCTTGCCGAAACGCTGCAGGAAGCGGGCCGGCTGGACGGGGCGCTCGCCGTCTTCCGCGAGGCGCTGACGTTCCGGCCGAAGGATGCCGAACTTCTGTATGGGCTGGGCGTCGGCATGATGGAAAAAGGCAAGCTTGGCGAGTCTGCCGATCTCGCCCGGCAGGCGCTGGCGATCGATCCCGGCATGGCGAAGGCCTGGCTGCTGCTGACGCAGGTCAAGCGTCAGCAGGAGCGCGACGCCGAGCTTGCCGGCATGGAGGCCCAGCATACCAAGGCGCCGGCAGGCAGCCTGGCGCGCATGCAGCTTTCGTTCGGCCTCGGCAAGGCGAATGACGATCTGAAGGATTATGGCCGCGCCTTCGATTATTTCGCCGAAGGCAACGCCATCCGACGCCAAGGCATCGCCTACGATGCGGCGAGGACGCGCGACGAATTCGAAGCGATGAAGGCGGTCTTCGACAAGGCCTTCTTCGACAAGCATAAGCCAAGCGAAATCGCCGGCGATACGCCGATCTTCGTCGTCGGCATGCCGCGCTCAGGCACCACGCTGGTCGAGCAGATCATCGCCAGCCACCCCCAGGTCTATGGCGCCGGCGAGCTCAGCATCCTGAAGACGGCGGTCGGCAAGCAGTTTCCGATGAGCATGCAAGGCGGCTTTCCATGGGGGATCGCCGACATGCCCGACAAGGCCTTCGCCGAGGCGGGCCAAGCCTATCTCGATATGCTGCACGCCCGCTATCCCGGCTTCCGGCACGTCACCGACAAGATGCCAGGCAACTTCCTGCTGGTCGGCTTCATCCATCTGATGCTGCCCAAGGCGAAGATCATCCATTGCGCGCGAGATGCTGCGGCGACCTGCCTGTCGATCTACAAGGTGCATTTCCGCGGCGACAGCCATCGCTATGGCTACGACCTTGGCGAGCTTGCCGACTTCCACAATCTCTACACCGACATCATGGCGCATTGGCGCACCGTGCTGCCGGGCGTCGTGCATGATGTGCGCTACGAGGATTTCGTCGCCGACCAGGAAGGCCAGACGCGGGCGCTGATCGCCCATCTCGGCCTGCCTTGGGACGATGCGGTGCTGTCGTTCCACGAGACCGACCGTCCCGTGCGCACGGCCTCTGCAGCGCAGGTGCGCCAGCCGATGTACCAGGGGTCAGTCGACCTGTGGAAGCGCTATGGCGACAGGCTGAAGCCGCTGCTGGACAAACTCAATTAGGGTGCTTCGATCTCGACCCACCCTAATTGAGACGCCTACAGCTCTATGAAGGGCTGGAAGCCACCGAAGATCATGCGCTTGACGTCGAAGGGCATAGTGGACCAGTCACCCTTCAGTCGCTCATCAGCCATCACCTTTGCCATCACTGCGTCGCGGCTCTGCCTGGATTCATAGACGACCCATGCGAAGATGACGATTTCGTCGTCCGTAGCCTGCACGGCGCGCGGGAACGAAGTAAGTTCGCCATAGGGCACGTCGTCGCCGGCGCATTCGACATAGGCAAGCGCGCCATGCTCCTTCCAGACGACACCGGCGGTGTTGGCCAGCTTCTTGTAGTCGTCGAGTCTTGCCTTGGGTACGGCAAGCAAGAAACCATCGACATAGGACATGGGGGTCTCCTTGATTGGTGCTTCGAGGCCGGCGGCAAAATCGCCGCCGGACGGGTGCTACCGGTGAAGAAGCCTCAGGCTTTCACGGGCGCGTTCATCGCCCATTCGACGCCGAAGGGATCGCGCATATTGCCCCAGCGATCGCCCCAGAACATCACTTGCAACGGCATGACAACTTCGCAGCCGGCATCGACGGCGCGCTGCCACCAGGCTTCGATTTCGTCGCTGCCGAGATGGAGCTGCATGGTGTAGCCCTGCGGTTTGACCGAGGACATGCCGTGCTCGGGATAGAAATCGGAAATCATCAGCGTCGAGCCGTTGATGTGAAGGTGGATGTGCATGGTGCGGCCCTGCTCATCCGGCGGATAGAAGAAGACCTGCTCGGCGCCGAAGGCCTTCTGGTAGAATTCGGCGGCCTTGAAGGCGCCGTCCAGCTGAAGGTAGGGCGTCAATCCGCCGAGGACTTTCGCGGCAGGCTGGGTTTGCGGCTGATCGTTCATCTTTTGCTCCTCTTTGCATTTGATTGGCCTTGCGAACCGTAGGACGAATGAAGTGGCGGCGATCCTACATGGCCGACGGGATTTTTTCAGTGCCGCGACCGAGGCGCCGGCCGTCGGCGGTTGAAGTGGCCCTGGAGCCTGTCAATGGCACGCCTGCCGCAATGGGCCGGGCAGCCGCTTTCATCTCGCTCGCTCAGGGAGCCCTGCAAATCCGAGGGCCGTTTTGCGGGTCGACGATGATTTCCGGCCAGCCGATATCCTTGCGCAATTCGATCGGCAGTGAAAGGAGCGCGCGCTCGCTGCGGTAACGGGCGCGGTTCGCCGCGTAGCGGGCCGCCATGCGGCCTATGGATGACAGAATGGACATGATGCTTTCTCCTCGATTGAAGCCGGCATCATCGTGTCGGCATCCCAAGGACGTGGCAGGCAAATGCGATCCTACAGATCGTCGAAAATTTTGGCCTGCCCACGACAGGCCGGCCCCTGGGCCTGTCGTCAGCTGACTGTCTCGGCCACCGAACGAAAGAAATCCTCGGGGCTGTCGACCTCCGTCAGCCGGCGCTTCTCGATCAGCCAGAAGCGGTTGCCGATGGCGCGGATGAAGGAGCGGTCGTGCGAGGCAAGCATGCAGCTTGCCTGATGAGCCAGCAGTTCCGCTTCCAGTGCTTCCTGGCCATCGATGTCGAGATGGTTGGTCGGCTCGTCGAGCAGATAGAAGTTGGGATTGGCAAGCCGAAGCGCCAGCATCATCAGCCGCGCCTTCTGGCCGCCGGACAGCATGCCGATCCTGCGCTCCTGCATGTCGATGGCGACACCGGCGCCGGCGAGCAGCGAGCGGGCGCGTTGCTCGCCGACATCGTATTTTCGCGAGACCATCGCCAGCGGCGTGTCGTTAGCGCTCATGCCCGACAGCGCCTGGTCGCTGTAGCCGAGCACCGTCGACGGCGTCACCTTCACGCTCTGCACGGTTTCGGGTTCGGCAATGGCATTGCGGATCAGGGTGACGAAACGGGACTTGCCGACGCCATTGCGGCCGAGCAGGACAATGCGGTCGCCTTGGCAGATATGGCGCTTGCCAGTCCTGAACAGCAACGTGCCGTCGGGTGTTTCGATCGCCGCATCTTCGAGCGTGATCAGCACTTTTGCGTGCGTCCCGCGATTGGCGAGCCTGATCGCGCCGGCCGATTTCTCGCGATGCGCGGGTGCTGCCGCCTCCTCCAGGCGCTCCGCCCGCTGGTTGAGTTGCTTGGTCTTGACCGTCAGCAGGTCGCTGCCCGAATTGATGCCGATATTGTTCAGCTTTGCCACCTGCCGGCGCAATTGCTGAGCCACCTTGATGTCGCGCTGGAATTTACGCTCCGTCGAGGCGTCAACGTCATCCAGCGCGTCGCGTGCCCGTGAATAGGGCAGGGAAAACACCGGCGACTGTTCGGGCCGTAGGAACAGCGTGCGGTTGGTGATGGCGTCGAGGAAGGCACGGTCATGGCTGGCGATGACGACAGGCACTTCGCGTGGCAGCGCGTTCAGCCAGGTTTCCAGCTGGCTGATTTTCGCGAGGTCGAGATGGTTGGTCGGCTCGTCGAGCAGCAGCACGTCCGGGTCGGTGACCCAGACGCGAGCGATCAGCGCCAGCCTCTGCCAGCCACCGCTCAAGGCCGACATCGGTCGCTCGCGCATTGGCTCGGGCACGTCGAGCGAATCCAGCACCACGTCGACGCGCCACAGTTCGCTCTCAGCCTGCTCGGCGGGCAAGGCGTCGGCCACGGCCTGATGAAAGCTGTAATCGAGGAGAGCGTCCGGGATGGATTGTTCGACATGGCCGATGCGCAGGCCACGCGTGCGGGTGATGTCGCCAAAGGTCGGTTCCATCGCGCCGGTCAGGCATTTGAGCAAGGTCGACTTGCCGCGGCCATTGGCGGCAACGATGCCGAGCCGGTCGCCTGTGCCGATGGTGAGGTCGAGGTTGGAGAAGAGCGGCGCACTCATGGTGACGCCGAGGGATTTGAGGCTGATCAGGGCCATATCGATTTCTCTGGTCTGCCGGATAGTACCGGCTCAATGCACTTTGACGGTGCGCCCGCAGGCCATCAGGCCAAGCATTGCAGCACCACGAAGGGCAGACCAAAAATCGAAGCGGGAAAAACCCGGACCGTCCTGGTCAGCCCTGCAAGCTTGCTCGCAGGGCACAGACAGGGCCGCGCTGACGGTGGTGATCGATAAACACGCAGCCCTCCTTTCTGGACGTTGAGTGTGGCGAATGGCTACACCAAGGGCAGGGCAGATGGCAAGGGGGCGATGCAGGAGGGAGCGGGCGTTGAACCTGGCAATCTCCCCCCGTGTGGGGGAGATGTCCGGCAGGACAGAGGGGTCGCCGTCCCGCCAGCGTTTCGAACGATTTCGTGGCGCGGAGACCTGAAACTACCGCCCCGGCCTGCCGGTCTTGCCCGGCCGGCGCTTCTCGCGCCGGGCGTCGCCTGGGTCCTCGTAAGAACCAATGCCGGCGCGCTGACGAACAGTTGGTTTGTCGCCGCGTTCCTTCGCGCCCCCCTCTGTCCTGCCGGACATCTCCCCCACTTGGGGGGAGATCGGCTGGGGCTTTGCCGGCACCTTTCCTTCGACCGGCTTTTCCGTCCGACGCACCGTCATCTCGTCAAGCGAGTTCTTATTGAACAGCGGTTTGACCGGCTCGCCGGGAATGCCGAAGTCGGAGCCGTGCGCCTCGGCCGCCGACTGCTTCTTGAACAGTGAGCGCGAAACTGCGCCCGCCGGCGTCGGCATGTCGGTGCCCGGGCCCATGTCGTCAATCGACGGCTTGGCGAACAGTGGCTTCTTCACCGGTACGGTGCCATCGGCGCCCATCTCGTCGAGATTAGGCTTGCGGAAGAGGTTGGACCGGGCAGCCTTGGCCGCCTCTTCGGCGGCACGTGCCTCGTCGAGCTTGCGGAAACGCTCCTGTTCCTCTGATGTACGATGTTTGGCCACGCCCTTGTTGTGCTTGCCCTTTTCGCGGCCCGAAACCGGGCTTTCCATGTCGGCATATTTGGCCAGCGGATCGTCGGAGATCGACAGTTCCATCTCGCGCAGCCGCTTGATCTCGTCGCGGATGCGGGCTGCCTTCTCGAAGTCGAGGTTGGTGGCGGCGTCGCGCATCTGTTTCTCCATGGCGTCGAGATGGGCCTTGAGATTGTTGCCCATCATGGCGCCGGCGCTGTCGGTGAACTGCGAGATGTCGGCGCGGACATGGTCCTTCTCGTAGACCGAGTCCAGGATGTCGGAGATGCGCGACTTGACCGATTCCGGCGTGATGCCGTTGGCCGCGTTCCACTCCATCTGCTTTTCGCGGCGGCGGTTGGTCTCGGCCATTGCCCGCTCCATCGAGCCGGTGACCTGGTCGGCATAGAGGATGACCTTGCCGTCGACGTTTCTGGCGGCGCGGCCGATGGTCTGGATCAGCGAGGTTTCCGAACGCAGAAAACCTTCCTTGTCGGCATCGAGGATGGCGACGAAACCGCATTCGGGAATGTCAAGGCCCTCGCGCAAAAGGTTGATGCCGACCAGCACGTCGAAGGCGCCGAGGCGCAGGTCGCGCAGGATCTCGATGCGCTCCAGCGTGTCGATGTCGGAATGCATGTAGCGGACGCGGATGCCCTGTTCGTGCAGGTATTCGGTCAGGTCCTCGGCCATGCGCTTGGTCAGCACGGTAACCAGCGTGCGGTAGCCGGCCCTGGTGGTGTCGCGGATCTCGCCGACGACGTCGTCGACCTGGGTCTTGGCGGGACGCACCTCAACCGGCGGGTCAATCAAGCCGGTCGGGCGAATGACCTGCTCGGCGAAGACGCCGCCGGATTGCTCCAGTTCCCAGCCGCCGGGCGTTGCCGAAACGGCGACGGAAAGCGGGCGCATGGCATCCCATTCTTCGAAGCGCAGCGGCCGGTTGTCCATGCAGGAGGGCAGCCGGAATCCATACTCGGCCAGCGTCGCCTTGCGGCGAAAGTCGCCGCGATACATGCCGCCGATCTGCGGCACGGTGACGTGGCTTTCGTCGATGAAGACCAGCGCATTGTCGGGAATGTATTCGAACAGAGTCGGCGGCGGATCGCCTGGCTGGCGGCCGGTCAGATAGCGCGAATAATTCTCGATGCCGGCGCAGGAGCCGGTCGCTTCCAGCATCTCGAGGTCGAAGCGGGTACGCTGCTCCAGCCGCTGCGCTTCCAGCAGGCGGCCAGCCTTTTCAAGCTCTTGCAGCCGGTGCTTCAGTTCTTCCTTGATCGACTTGATGGCTTGATTCAAGGTCGGGCGCGGCGTCACGTAGTGCGAGTTGGCGTAGATCTTGACGCTCTTCAGCTCGCCGGTCTTCTGGCCGGTCAGCGGGTCGAACTCGGTGATCGACTCGATCTCGTCGCCGAACATCGAGATGCGCCAGGCGCGGTCTTCCAAGTGGGCCGGAAAGATCTCGATCGTGTCGCCGCGCACGCGGAACGAGCCGCGGACGAAATTGACGTCCTGGCGCTTGTATTGCTGGGCGACGAGATCGGCGAGCAAGGCGCGCTGGTCGAGCCGGTCGCCGATCTGCATCTGGAAGGTCATCGCCGTGTAGGTCTCGACCGAACCGATACCGTAGATGCAGGAGACCGAGGCGACGATGATGACGTCGTCGCGCTCGAGCAGCGAGCGCGTCGCCGAGTGGCGCATGCGGTCGATCTGCTCGTTGATCGAGGATTCCTTCTCGATGAAGGTGTCGGTGCGCGGCACGTAGGCTTCCGGCTGGTAATAGTCGTAGTAGGAGACGAAATACTCGACGGCGTTTTCCGGGAAGAATTTCTTGAACTCGGAATAGAGCTGCGCGGCCAGCGTCTTGTTGGGCGCCAGGATCAAGGCGGGGCGTTGCGTCTCCTCGATCACCTTGGCCATGGTGAAGGTCTTGCCGGAGCCGGTGACGCCGAGCAGTACCTGGGTGCGGTCGTTGCCGTCGACGCCCTCGACGAGATCCTTGATCGCCGTCGGCTGATCGCCTGCCGGCTCGAAATCCGATACCATCTTGATGGTGATGCCGCCTTCGGATTTTTCCGGGCGGGCAGGGCGGTGCGGCGTCCACAGCACGCCGTCCTTGTGGAGGGGATTGCCGGATTCAATGAGCGCGGAGAGCGCGGCCACCGTGGCGGTGACGCCGCTGGACGTCATCGTCTCGGCTTCTTCCAGCGAGATGTCGAGCCCGGCAACCGGGTTGAGACCGGCCGCGGTGCGCTCCCTGGCCGTCGCCGCGCCACCCATCGAGGTGCCACGCGCCGTCCGGCCAGGAGAGGCGGAGCGCTCGGGGATTTTCTTTGCGGCTTTCGGTTTCGGCTGCTGCTCGGCCTCGCGCTCGATCTGTTCGGCCCAGTCGGCGATCGAGCCGGTCAGCGGCGTACCGGAGAATTCGGTCTGCGGCGCCTCGGCAAAGCCGCCCTTGTGCAGCGGCTCCGAGGCATCGAGGAAATCGGTCAACGGGCTGCGCCGCTTCGGCGCGCCACGGTCGTCTTGCGCCGCCGAGGGCGTTTTCTTGTCGGGAAGTTTGGCCATGACCCGAATATGGGAGGACTCGGCCAAAATGGAAAGAGCGGAGTGAGGAGGGCTGCAAGGCCAGGTCAAGCTGCTGACAGAAGGCTGTCAGGAGCGGTGGCGTGCCGAGATGTACCCGCTCAGTTGAACCAAAGCGCGAAAGTCAAAAAGCCGGCGCCGCCGAACTGACGCTGGATCTGGTCGAACTCCTCGCCGGTCAGGATCTTGCCGCTTTCGAGATAGGGCGCGATGGCCGGGCCGGTGATCGACAGTACGAGGTCGAAGGGTTTCGGCTCGTCGAAGAAGCGCTTCATGTTGATGCCCTTGTCGGCGATGCGGAAGTGCGGCAGCAGCAAACGGCCTTCGAGCAGGTCCTCGGCTATGGTCAGCGCTGCCAACCAGGCTTGAACCTGTTCCTCGCCGACCTCGAGGCCGGTGAGCGGGTTGGCGCCCTTCTGCTGCGGGCCGGGCAGCCATTCTCGGTCATTGTCGGTCTCGGCGCGGATCGCCTTCCAGTCCTCGCGCGACAGCCGGATCATCTCGAGCAAATGGCGGCGCGCCGCTTGCCGCCGCTCCGGCTCGACCACCTGCCAGTTGATGAGATGCACCAGCGAAATGAAATCGGCAAAGCGCCATTCGGACGAAAAGATGCTGCCGTTCATGCCGCCGTCGAGCGGAACGAGCGTGTCTTGCAGCGGCAGTTTGGCGCGCGGAAACAGCATGTGGAACGAGCCGTCGAACATGCTCCTGAAATCATGCGCCAGCCAGAAATCGGCCTGCGCCATCAGGAACTCGGCATAGCCCTGCAGCCAGTAGCCGTCGGCACGATCGAAGCGGAAGGTGAGGGCGGGAGCGGCGGTGTCTTGCACACTGCCGCGCGACAGGGCCGCCATGATAGCGACGGCGCTTTCGTCCGGCGCGATCTGGCCATCCTCGTTGAGATCGATGCCGAGGCGGCCGAGGTCGATGGCCATGCCGATATCCGCATCGGCAGGCACCGAGCCCAGCGTGGCGGCGGATTTCTCCAGCCGGTCGCGGAAGGCGGTCAGGATGGCGCGGAATTCTTCGTAGGTCAGGGGCTCCGGGTTGGGATTGTCGGGCACGGGGAGCCGCATCAGCGGCAGCATGAAGGATTGCGGGCTGTCGAAACCGTGGCGGTGCAGGCCGCCTGCCAGGATCTCCAGCGCGGTGAAGAATTCGCCGGCGCCGGCGGCATAGGCCGACGCGGGATCACTGGGGGCGGCAGCTTCGAGCGCGGCGAGCGCGCCATTGCGGTCGGCCACGGTCTTGGCCTCGAACAGGGCTGCCGGATCGGGGGCGGCGGCGCTGGCGGAAACAAGCGGCAGCAGCAGGATGACGGCGGAGGCCATCAGGCTCGACAATCGCTTCATTGGGGTCCCTCCCGTTGCGATCCTGCCGCAACATACACGCATTCGGATCGCCGCGCCTGCCGGTCTTCAACCGCAACGATGCGACGGCGCGGGAGCCGACTGCCGACAGACGCGCTTCAACCGATCGGGCAGACAGTCTACACAAGGCAAACAACTGGGCGCCGCGTGTCGAACTATCCGCTCTCCTACAAATTGTCCTGGCTGCCGCGTTTCCTCCGGCCGTCGCTCAGTGGCGACGTAGGCGGTTTCGCACCGGCGGCCGGGATGCTGATCGAACCGCCGCCGGCGCGCATGGTGCAGCTGGCGTTCGTCGGCGATATTTCGGCCGTCGCCAATCGCAGTGCACCGGACTGCGATCCGGCGATCAAGGCGTTGCTTGCCTCCGCCGATCTGGTGGTCGGCAATTGCGAAAGCCCCATCGTCGAGCGGCCGAGCGCGGTGATGGGCACGCGGCTCGGCACGCATCATGCGATGACCGAACGCTTCCTCGCCGAGGCATTGGCGGCTGCCGGCATTGCGCGCGAAAAGCTCGTTCTGTCGCTGGCCAACAACCATGTGCTCGACCAGGGCGTCGCGGGTTTCGATGAGACGGTCGCTGCGTTGAAGCGACTGGGCATCCGCAGCATCGGCACGCTCGCCAAAGGTCCGGTCGAGCGGCTTGCGGTCGGGCCGCTGACCATAGGCTTTGCCGCCTTCACGCTATGGCGCAATGCCGATGCCGAAAAGTTCTCGGGCCGCGTGTCCATGCAAGGCGACCCGGCGCTGTGGCCGCCTGCTACGGCCAAGGGCGTCGATCTTGTCTGCGCGGTACCGCATTGGGACTGGGAGTTCCGGCATTTTCCGCGCGCCGAAACGCGGGCGCTGGCCAGGCAGTTGGCCGGGCACGGCGTCGGGCTGATCGCCGGGCACCACGCCCATGTCGTGCAGCCGGTCGAGCGGATCGGCGACACGCTTGTCGCCTACGGGCTTGGCGATTTTCTCGGTACCGCCTTTGCCCGCCAGCCATGGCCGGGCCGTATCGGCTCCATCTTCACCGTCGATGTCAGCGCCGACCTCGGCATGCGCGGCAAGATCGCCGCCTATCGAATGCATCCGTTCATGCGGCTGCGCGCCAGCGACCATGAGCGGCTGGTTCCGGTTAAGGCGCTGGAGGGTGGCATCCGCGACAAGGTCGACGCCCGGCTGAAGGCGATTTTTGGCGAGCAATTCGCAGGCGTGTGAAAGCCGCAGGCTGGCGACTTTCCGGCAAAAGCGGCTATCATACGACGGCAGAGGCAGGCTTGCGGGGGTGGCGGTGGAAACAACGGATTTCATGCCGAGCGAGGCGGTGATCGCCGGCATCAGGAAGGATATCGAGGACTATGAGGCCAGGCGGGCGTCGGCCTACCGGCAGGTGCGCTGGCGGGTGCCGGTGTTCATCGGCCTGGCGGTGGTCTTCATGGTGCTTGTCGCCTGGCTCTTCAACAAGGTCGCCGACCCCTACGAGCAATGGTTCTCGACTCCGCACGTGTTCCTTTATTTCGGCAGTTTCGTTGCGGCGCTGCTGCTTTACTTCCAGGCGGTGAAGCCAGCGACCAGATTGCAGCAATCCTTCCGCGAGACGCTGCTGCCGATGATCTTCGGCTTCATCCAGGACATACGCTACCAGCATGGCGTTCGCCCGAATTCCTTCGACCGGCTGCCACGCGAGACGGTTGGCCCCTTCAACCGGCAATCATTCGACGATGTCTTTTCCGGCCGCTACGAGGGATTTGCGTTCGAGCTTTATGAGGCAGAGCTGCGCGAAGGGACCGGTAAGGGCTCGTCAACGGCATTCAGAGGCGTCATCGTCGCCTTCGAGACGATCACACCATTCCCCGGCACGCTGGTGGCGACGCGCCGGGCCAATGTGGTCGTCGGCTTTTTCCGCGGCATGTTCGCCAGCAGGATGGAAGAGCTGTCCTCCGGCGTTTCGGAACTCGATGCCGCCTACGAATTCCGCACCGACAATGTCGAAGCGGCGCGGCCGCTGGTGAGCGGCCGGCTGGCGCAGGCGCTGAAATGGCTCGGTGAAACCTGGCCCGACGATCCGGCGCGCGTGGCGCTCGATGGCAGCGACGGGTTCCTGCTGCTGCCGCAGCCGAAGGACTTCTTCGAGCTGCCCGATATTTCGGTGCCGCTCGACTACCAGACCCATGTCGCGCCGATGATTGCGGATATGGGCGCGATGCTGGCGACGGCGGCACTGGTGCGCAAGATCGGCGCGAAGGATGGAGAGGCTAGTTAGCCGAAGCGCAGCTTCATGCCGAGGATGGCGATTACGAACAGGAAGGTGACGCCGTTGGCCAGGATGAGCGGCCACGAGCCGATCAACAGGCCGTAGAGCGTCCACAGGAAAACGCCGGTGGCGATCGAGCCGGTGGCGAACAGCGAGATGTCGCCGGCCCGGCGTTCGCGCGCCACCTTGGCGACCTGCGGAATCCAGCCAAGCGTGGTGATAAGCGCGGCAAACGCGCCGATAATTTCGATTGTGGGATGCAAGATGGCGACTTTCGACGAGGCACGGATTGTGCGGTGCACCATATGCCAGATCGGTCGAACCCTGGGAAGAAGCCAGTTTCGGCTGGCCCAATGAACAGACCAATCCGGGCGGATCGCATCGCGGATCAACTCCAGGCTACCGGTTCTGGACCAAGCAGTCCGTGTTCCAAGGACGGGTGAGGGCACGCCGTTTCGGCAACGGCCTATGGTTTTCGCCAGGCGGCCACGCTATCCGTCACGAGGGGATGCTATGTGGTTGAACGAAAATGAAGGCGTTTAGCCAAACCGCTTTGAAGAGAAGAGGACAAGCCATGCGAACGAGTCTTGCGGCTGCAGCGCTTGCCGTGATCGTGTCTTGCGCCGGGCTGGCCCGCGCCGATGACCTGAAAGCCTTCAAGCTGACGATCGATGGCGTGGTGGTCGACATCGACCCCGGCGAGGACGTGGACGTGACCTTGCCCGGCGGCAAGACGAGCAAGGTGCGGATCGACCGCAATGACTTCGCCACCTTCTCCGGCGCCACTTTTTCCTTCGTTCATCCAAGCAACATTTCGATCACTAAGAGCGATCTCAGCGACAGCATCACCCAATATCTCATGGCTTCGGCCCTCGGCACGATCGCCTTGGTGCAGGAATATGACAAGATGAACCCGGTGTCTCTCAACCAGCTGATGCTGCAGGAGATGACGAGGGAATCCGTTCAGGCGGGCGGAACTCTGACGCAGGAACCGACGACCCGCAAGCTCGCCGACGGCAAGGAACTGACCGGCGTCAAGGCCACCGTGAAGACACGTACCGACAGCGCCGACTTTGAGATCGTCGGCTTCGGCCTTGCCGATCAGGGGCTGCTGTTCATCACACGAATAGGCGATCAGGACGTTGCAACCGAAAAGCCGCTGATCGACAAGTTCTGGGAGAACCTCAAGGTCAAGCTGTAGGAAGGACTACAGTCCCGCTCGGCATCATCCCCGCTAGCCAGTTTGCCGATCGCTTCGCCACGTCGACGGTCGCGGATGCGGCGCGGCTGAGATCGGTCTTGACCACGGCGTAGCCGGCCTTGGTGCGGTAGAGCACGGCGCGGCCGCCATCGACCGCCGCTTCATAGGCGACGGGCCTTGCGGCTTCCGTTTCCATCGCCGTCGCCGGCGATCCGACGGGAATGCTCGGCCTGTGACTGAGTTCAGGCGGCAGCGGGTCGCTCGCGGCTTGCCTCGGCGTCGTCAACTCGAGCCCCGAGGCTATCGCCGCCAACTCGGAGGACGGTACCGAACCCTTGGTGCGGCAAATGCCCGAGACCAGCGGATAGTTGAAATTCTTCTGGTGCAGCATCTGGCTTTTCATCGCCGCCTCGCAGTCGGCGATGGTCGCCCACTTGGCCGGCGTCTCGCCGATATATTCGCAAAGCTTGGCGTCGCAGTCGCAGCCGACGATGGTCATGGCGACAAGGGCGGTCTTGATCACGGTCTTGTCCCTTTATGTTGCCTTCCCCACAGCACCAATCGCTGCGGAACAAGGCGGGATTTGGCCGCGATTGTGAAATGTGCGTGACGGAATGTTTCTAAGATGCCGGCTGTGACCGAAAAACGTCAGTCGTCGTAGACGCGCTCCTGGCGCCGACCTCGATCAGCGCCGACAGAACCGTGTGCAGCTTGCGCATGGCGACGGTTAGCCCGGTGCGGCGCGTGGCTGAACAATGTGCGTGGGGATAGCCCAAAAAACAGTCGGCGCTGGGATTTCTCCCAGCGCCTCCCTGTCAGATCAGGACACGGTCACGGCAGCAACTTCCGCAAAGTCGTCGCGCCAAGCCGGCCTTGATTTTGACGGTCCTGCCAGTCACCACCCGAGGGTAGTGTCCGTTCCGGACCACGCCGATCTCCACCCTTGCGAGCTTCGCCCAGCGTGCGATCGAAGGTCTTTGCCGTCCTTCATGGCAGCATCGGTCCGCCGTCGGCGTTCGCACGCTTTCCGCGGCCCCGTAGGTCTCGGCTTCCGTCCCTCTAGCAGGCAAGCCTGCTATCGCTCAGGGCCGTACGGGCCTCAGGAAATCCGCCTTTTCGCTTTGCCTTTCGGCTTGGCGATCGGTAGCCGCCTGAGATGGGTTCAATGTACGCCGGGTAAGTGTCCGGGGAAACCGCCCCGGGCCTGTGGATAGCGGGATTATCGGGGACCAAGCGCGGCGGCGAGGCATTTTCTCGATGGATCGCCGTGATCGGCGAAACCCGGCCTTGTTTTGCCCTGATCGCGCGTTGCCGGACATTCGGCGCTTGCTCCGCAAGGCAGCGCGGGCTTCAATGCCGGCAAAGTAGTTGAGACGCAAGCACTGAAGCGTCTCCGATGGCCTTTGGGGAGGTTGCTTGAAAGTCGGGGTGGTTCTCAATCCGATAGCCGGCGGCGGCAGGCTGAAGCGGCATTGGGCGGAGGTCGCGGCATCGCTGAAAAAGCATTTCGGCGATTTCGAGCTGCGCGAAACCCAGGCCGAGGGCGATGCCGAAAGGCTGGCGCTCGACCTCGCCGCCAGCGGCTTCGATCTGGTGATCGCGGCTGGCGGCGACGGCACCGCCAGCGAAGTGGCCGATGGCCTGTTGCAGGCGTTCGACGAAACCGGCCGCACGACCGAGCTTGGCCTGCTGCCCTGCGGCACCGGTATCGATTTCGCCCGCGGGCTCGGCCTGCCGCGCGAGGTCGATGCGACGCTCAAGCTGATTGCCGAGGCCAAGCCGCGCAAGGTCGATGCCGGGCGCATCTGCTACATCGACGATCATGGCGCGCTGGCCAGCCGCCATTTCATTAACATCGCCAGCCTCGGCATGTCGGGCGCTACCGACCGCGCGGTCAACGCCGATAAGCGCAAGGGCAGGGTCTCGGCCAAGGCGCTGTTCTTCTGGCGCACCGTGGTGGAGTTCGTCCGCTATCGGTTCCAGGATGTCAGGATCACCGTCGACGATGGCACTCCGGTCGAGGCGCGCATGGCGCTGGTGGCGGTGGCCAACGGCAAGTTCTTCGGCGGCGGGATGATGATCGCGCCGGATGCCGAACTGGACGATGCGCAGTTCGACATCGTCATCCTGCGGGCGGCGGGCAAGCTGAAGCTGATCTGGGACATTCGCTTGCTCTATGGCGGACGGCACCGTAACCATCCGGCAATTACCATCCTGCGCGGCAAGAAAGTGGTTGTCGAACCGCTCGGCGATGTGGAAAAGAACGGCGCGCTAGTCGACATAGACGGCGAGTCGCCGGGGCGCATACCCGCCACCTTCGAGATCCTGCCCGGGGCGCTGACCTTAAGGTATTGAGTCAGGCGGTTAAGCAATTGATTCAGGCCGTTGCGGGCACGAATCCGGCGACCCGCTCAATGCTCTGAAATCGCTTGTAAAACTTAGCCGCCTCAGATTTCCAGCTTGGCGGGAAAACCGGGGGCGCGCAGGTTGGTGCCGACCGCATCCTCAAGCAGTTTGACGATCATGGTCGACCAGGCGCTGCCGCCATAGGCTTGCTTGCCCTGCTCGAAAATTGCGTTGACGCGCGTGGCGAGGTCGAGCGGCACGCCGGATTGTTCGGCCATGGCAAGCGCGAAGCCGAGGTCCTTCAGCGCCAGATCCATGGTGAAGCCGATGTCGTAGGAGCCATTCAGGACGAGCTGGCTTTCGGTCTCGTGGACGAAGCTGTTGCCGGAGGAAGCAACGATGGCGTGGTAGGACTGGGCGAGGTCGAGCCCGCCCTGCTTGGCCAGCATCAACGCCTCGCCGGCGGCGACAAGGTGGATGAAGGCCAGCATGTTGGTGATGACCTTGATGACTGCCGCCGAGCCGATCGGCCCCATCAGAAACGACTTCGCGCACATCGCCTCGATGGCCGGTCGGTGGCGCGCGTAGAGTGCTGGATCGCCGCCGACCAGCGCAGTGATCTTGCCGACGGCGGCCAGATGCACGCCGCCGGTGACCGGGCACTCCAGCGTCTCGACGCCCTTTGCCGAAGCGAGCGCTGCCAGACGCACGATCTCGTCGCGGCCATTGGTCGACATCTCGATCCAGGTGCCGTTTTTGGGCAGACCTTCGAGCAATCCGCCGGGGCCTGAGAGCACTGCTTCACTGACCTTGGGCGAGGGCAGGCATGTGATGGCGTTGCCGGCGCGAGCGGCGGCCTCTGCGGGGCTCTTGGCGGCAACGGCGCCGAGGGTCACGAGGCGCTCGACGGCGGCCGGATCGCGGTCGAAGACGGTGACGGCGAAGCCGTTGCGCAGAAGGCTGGCGGCAAGATTGCCGCCGAGATGGCCGAGGCCGATGAAGGCGTAGCTTTCGTTCACGGCATCAACGGCGTCTGCATCATCTGCAGATGCAGGTCCTTGCCGCCATAGGGATGCGCCTCGCAGACCGCCTCGTCGAGCTCGACGCCGAGACCGGGCTCCTTCGACGGGATGACGTTGCCATCCTGCCATTCGATCTTCTTCTTCAGCAACGTGGCGTGAAAACCGTCCCACTGCTTCAGCGATTCCAGGATGAGGAAGTTGGGCAGCGTCACGGCGAGCTGGATGTTGGCGGCGCCGACGATTGGCCCGCAATAGCAGTGCGGCGCGACCTGGATGTGGTAGGCCTCGGCCATGGCGGCGATCTTCTTGGTTTCGAGAATGCCGCCGGAGCGGCCGAGGTCGGGCTGCAGGATGGTGGCGGCGCGGTTCTCGATGACGCGGGCGAATTCGAACTTGGTCGTCAGCCGCTCGCCAGTGGCGATCGGGATGGAGGTGCCGCGAGCGACCTGCGCCATCACCTCGGGCATGTCCGGCGGCACCGGCTCTTCGAACCAGAGGGGATCGTAGGGTTCGATGGCGCGGGCGAGCCGCAGCGCGCCCGAGGCGGTGAACTGGCCGTGCGTCCCGAACAGGATGTCGGCGCGCGTGCCGACCGCCTCGCGGATCGCCTTGATCATGCGGGCGGAGAGATCGATGTCGACGAGGCGCGGCTGGTGGCCGTCGAAGGCGGTGTAGGGACCGGCCGGGTCGAGCTTGACCGCGTTGAAGCCCTGCTCGACATATTCGAGCGCGCAGGCGGCGGCCAGGTCCGGATCGTTGTAGACGTTCTTGCCGCGCGCATCCTCGGAATGGACGCTGCCGGTGTGCGGATAGAGGTAGGTGTAGGAGCGCAGCGTCTCGTGCACCTGGCCGCCAAGCAGCTTGTAGACCGGCTTGTTGGCCTCCTTGCCAATGATGTCCCAGCAGGCCATTTCGAGCGCCGAGCAACAGCCCATGCCGGACACGTCGGGGCGCTGGGTGAAGCCGGACGAATAGGCGCGCCGGAAGAAATTCTCGATGTCGTGCGGATCGCGGCCGACGAGATAGCGCTCGGCCATGTCCTCGATCATCTTCGCCGTCACATGGCCGGAGAAGGTGGCGTTGTAGGCCTCGCCATAGCCGACGACGCCGCCATCGGTGGTGAGCTTGACGAAGATGAAATATTTGCCGCCGATGCCGGGCGGTGGGTTGCCGACAACCCAGGTCTTGACGTCGGTGATCTTCATTTCTGATCCTCCAGAACAAGTTCGGCGCCCTTCCATCCGGTCAGGATGGAGGCGGCGTTGGTGTTGCCGGTGATGTTGTCGGGAAATATCGAGGCGTCGATGACGCGCAAGCCTTCGATCCCATGCACCTTGAGGCGCGGGTCGACCACGGCGCGCGCGGCGTCCGGCCCCATGCGGCAGGTCGAGACCGGGTGATAGACGGTGCCCGAGCGCTTCCGGAAATCGGCGATCAGATCGGCGTCCGAAGTGATTGATGGACCGGGCAAAACCTCTTCCTCGATGATCTCGGCCATCGCCGGCATCGAGGCGATTTTGCGGACGAATTTCACCGCCGCCAGCATTTCGTCGACATCGGCATTGGTCGAATAGGCGTTGGCCGTGATCCGCGGATAGTCGCGCGGATTCTTCGAACGGATCATGATCTCGCCGCGGCTCGACGGACGGCAGTTGGACAGGCCGATGGAAAAGCCCGGCCAAGGGTCGGGCGTCAGGATCGGGCGCTCGCCGCTCTTCGGAATGACGGTCGAGAAGGCCTGGAAATAGAGCTGCATGTTGGGGCGTGTAGCGATCGGGTCGGTGCGGAAGAAGCCGCCGGCATTGTTCATAGACAGCGACAGCGGTCCGGAGCGCAACAGGATGTATTGCATGCCGACCATGAGCTTGCCCCACCATGGGCGCAGGACTTGGTTGAGCGTCGGCTGCCTGCCCTTGAAAGTGTAGTTGATGCCGACATGGTCCTGCAGGTTCGCGCCGACATTCTCGTTGGCGTGAACGATCGGAATGCCCAGTCCCTTGAGCAGGGCAGAGGGGCCGACGCCTGAGAGCTGCAGCAATTGCGGCGAGTTGACCGAACCGCCCGACAGGATCACTTCGCGGCCGGCGCGCGCAGTCCTGGTCTCGCCGTTCTGCTGATATTCGACGCCGACGGCGCACTTGCCCTCAAACAGGATCCTGGTCACCAGCGCATTCGTCTCGACACCGACGTTCTTGCGCTTCATTGCCGGGCGCAGGAAGGCGCGGGCGGCCGACATGCGGCGTCCGTTCCTTGTGGTGATCTGATAGATGCCGACGCCTTCCTGGGCAGCACCGTTGAAATCCGGATTGAGTGGCAGGCCGGCCTGCTGGCCAGCGGCGAGATAGCGCCGGGTCAGAGGGTGGACTGCGTTCGTGCAGTCGGTGATATGCAGCGGGCCGCCGACGCCGCGCCATTTGTCGGCGCCGGCCTCATTGTCTTCCAGTGCCTTGAAGGCCGGCAGCAGATCGTCATAGCCCCAGCCCGGGTTGCCCGCCGCCGCCCAGGCGTCGAAATCCTCGCGGGCGCCCCTGATATAGACCATGGCGTTGATCGAGCTGGAGCCGCCCAAAAGCTTACCGCGCGGCCAGTGGTCGGCACTGCCGGCGAGGCCCGGGTCGGGTTCGGCCTTGTAGTTCCAATTGACCGCCGGGTCGAAGAAGGTCTTGCCGTAGCCAAGCGGCATCTGCACGTAGAAGCGCCTATCGGTGCCGCCGGCCTCGAGCACCAGCACCGAGAAGCGGCCCGAAGCCGACAGTTTCTCCGCCAAGACCGAGCCGGCCGAGCCGGAGCCGACGATGATGAAGTCATAGGTCTGCATGATGAGTTGGGCGGCTCCGGAATCTCAGGCCGCAGCCTAGACGTGGCGGCGTTCCAAAGTCGCCGGGCGTTCCGGCATTCCTTGTGAAAAAAGCGACCGCTACCGGGACGTGCTTTTCGCAATGACTGGCACTTGCGACATTTCGAGCGCGTTGACGCCTCGATGGCATGCCGATACGTGATTGGACCTGTCGATATCGAGGGGATTCCGCATGGTGCATTACGCTGAAGGACGGCCGATTGGCGATCTGACGCTGAGGACGCTGGCCATGCCTTCGGACGCCAATGCTGCCGGTGATATCTTCGGCGGCTGGGTGATGGCGCAGATGGACCTTGCCTGCGGCATCCGCGCCGCCGAGCGCGCCAAGGGGCGCGTGGTGACGGCGGCGGTGAAGGAGATGTCGTTCGCCAAGCCGATGAAGATCGGCGACACGCTGTGCATCTACACCCATGTCGAACGTGTCGGCCGCACTTCGATGACGCTCAAGGTCGAGGCCTGGGCGCAACGCTACCTTTCCGACCTGATGGAGAAGGTCACCCACGCCGATTTCGTCATGGTGGCGCTGGACGGCGAGGGCAAGCCGAAGGCGGTTCCTGCGGAAGGCTGACCGGCGCGATTTCGCAGATTCCCGACGATGGCAAGCTCCTGCCGGCCGTCGCCAATGGCGACCTCCGTGCGAGTCCTGGCGTGCTGCCTGCGAATGCGGCGACAGCAGGGCGGCGCGGCCGGAAGACAATGCGTCAACACATGCTGAACGGTGCTGTTGTGGGTGCGCTTTTGCGATCCCGGCCCGACGGCGTGGTGTGATCTCCGTAGGCGAGCCCACGGCGGCATTGCGGGCGCAAACTGGACATCGGAAAACCGCGCTACATTCGGTAGCCGGCCAAGAGCCGGACCTGCATTCGGAATGCCGTCTGACGCATCTGCGGACCCCCTATGCAGTCGCCCTGATCAGACAGCCATGCCTCTGCCGGTCCACGGAAATTGATCGGTCCGAAATCGATCCAGGAGCCGGCCGGTTCAAAAAAATTCCGCAGCGACAGACGCGACTGCAGCAGCAGGGTGCATCACTTGAATAGGGTGGAGAACGTCTTGCAATGCAAGGGTTTCAGGCGTGCATCCTGTCGAACTTTTCGCGTGCCGCCCTGACGCGATCGGTGTTCCTGCGTGCCCATTCGCCGAGCGCGCTGACTGGGACAAGCAGCTCGTGGCCAAGCTCGGTCAGCTCGTAGTCGACACGCGGCGGGATGGTCGGAAACACGGTGCGGGTGACGAAGCCGTCGCGCTCCAGCCCGCGCAAAGTGGTGGTCAGCATCTTCTGCGAAATGCCCCCCACGGCGCTGCGCAATTCGTTGAAGCGCAGCGGTCCGTCGCCGAGCTTGCCGACGACGAGCACGGTCCATTTGTCGCCGACACGCTGCAGGAGTTCCGAGATGGCGCGGCAATCCTCGGAGCGGTGTGGGTGCCTTGGTAACAAAAAAGTGCCTCCTTGCGCTTGGCGTGGACAGTCACTCATATATCGCAGGTATCCAAACGATACCACTATTTCCTGCATGGAGAGCCTCCCAACATGTCCAAGCCCAAAATCGCTATCGTCGTCGGTTCGACCCGCGCCGCGCGTTTCGCCGACGTGCCCACCCAGTGGATCGCCAAGATCGCCAAGTCGCATGCCGACATCGACGTCGAAGTCGTCGATCTGCGCGATTTCCCGCTGCCGTTCTTCGACGAGGTCGCGTCCTCCGCCTGGGCGCCGTCGCAGAACGAAGTTGCGCAGCGCTGGCAGAAGAAGGTCGCCGGGTTCGACGGCTTCATCTTCACCGCCGCCGAATACAATCACGGCCCAACGGCCGTGCTGAAGAACGCCATCGATTACGCCGCCAATGAGTGGAACAAGAAGCCCGCCGGCTTCGTCGGCTATGGCAGCGTCGGCGGCGCGCGCGCCGTCGAGCAGCTGCGCCTGCATGCGGTCGAACTGCAGATGGCGCCGGTCAAGTCGGCGGTTCACATCGCCTGGGGCGATTTCCTCGCCGTCCGTCAAGGTGAGAAGAAGCTCGAGGAGCTGGAACACCTGAACCAGGCCGCCACCGCGCTCGTCAACGACGTCGCCTGGTGGGCCAAGGTCCTGAAGGCAGCGCGCAACGCCGATGCGATCGACCAGGAAGCCAAGGCGGCCTGATCGCCTTTCGAACTATCCTCCCAAGGATATGGGGCGGCGCTTGCGCCGCCCTTTTCAATTTCTGGAAGCTGCTGGTGCGTGCTGCGCCTGCCTTGGCCTGATGATGCAGTCGGCCAGGCGATCCTGTTCGTCCAGCTCGTCGGCATGGTGCTGTCCCCATTCGCAGAGCGCCAGCAGGATGGGCTCGAGGCTGAGGCCAAGCGGCGTCGCGGAATATTCGACGCGCGAGGGGATTTCGGCGAAGATTTCACGGCTGACGAGGCCGTGCTCTTCCATTTCGCGCAACTGCTGGATCAGCACCTTCTGGGTGATAGTGGGCACTTGCGATTTCAGCGCCGACAGCCGCCTAGGTCCATCGAAGAGGTGATAGAGGATCACAGCTTTCCAGCGGCCCGAGATCACTTTCAGGGCGCGTTCCGCCGGCAGCATCGGCAGTCTCTTGATCGGTCCGGTCATGGTCACCTTCCGGTCAGCAGGGGAGAAATGAGTGTGTAGTCCGAGCCTCGCAGATAGTGGCAATCAGCAGCCGTTGCCATAGCGAGGTTGCCATGAGAGCCATTCAACTCACCCGTTTCGGCGGTCCCGACGTTCTTGATGTCGTCGGCATGCCGAAGCCCGAGCCGCAAGGCGGCGAGGTGCTGGTCCGCGTCCATGCGGCTGGCGTGAATTTCTTCGAGGCGCTGATGCGCGCCGATCGCTACGCGGTCACGCCGCAGTTGCCCATGATCCTCGGGGTGGAGGCTGCCGGGGTTGTAGAGACCATTGGGCAAGGGGTCGATGCAACGCTGCTTGGCGCACGCGTCGCGGCACCGCTCTTTGCGTCAAGCCACCCCTTCGGCGGCTATGCCGAGTATGTGACGATCGATGCGGGCCTGGCGGTGCCTTTGCCTGAAACGCTCTCCTTTGAGGATGCGACGGCGTTGATGGTGCAGGGGCTGACAGCCCTGCATCTGTTGCGCCAAAGCCCGCCAGCCGGCAAATCAGTACTGATCGGGGCCGCTGCCGGTGGCGTTGGTTCTCTGCTTGTCCAGCTTGCCAAACGAGGCGGCGCAAGCCGCATCGTCGCGGCTGCTGGTAGCAAGTCCAAGCTTGATCTTGCCGTGTCGCTCGGGGCCGATGGCGCGGTCGACTACAGCCAGGCCGATTGGGTCGCCGCAGTCCGGGAAGCAACGGGCGGCGCCGGCGTCGACATCGTCTACGATACCGTCGGCGGCTCGCTAACGGCGGCAGCGCTCGCCGCACTCGCGCCTTGCGGCGAGTTGGTGTTTGCCGCGCTCGGCAGATACGCGCTGAGCACAGCTGACCTGGAAGCGATGATCGGCCGCAACCAGTCGCTCAGGAGGTTCGCGTTGCTGCCGCTGCTTTCGCCCGCGGGGCTGCGAGAGAACCTGTCGGAACTTTTCCAGCTTGCCGCCGGCGGCGCGCTTCTCGTGACGACAGGCGCACGCTTTCCGCTCGGCCAGGCCAGCGAAGCGCATCGTCTGCTGGACGATCGCCGCTCGACCGGCAAGGTCGTGCTGGCGCCTTGAGTATCGCGGTTGCTCAAATCGTCCAGAGTCCGGTCGCGGACCCTGTCCACACCGCCGGGAGCGGACTTGCTATAGCCAACCGCCCGAAAAGCCGGCACGGCGCAGTCCCGCGGCGATGGCCGGCACGCGGCGCATCAGTCGCCACAGGAAGTCCGATCGGTAGTTCTCGATCATCAGAGCGATCGGTCCCTGATTGATGCCGACATGGTCCGGCGATACCCAGCCGCAGGGCCGCCCGTCGGCGGCCGCGATTGTCGGATTGAAGCTTGCTGTGAAGCCGTAAGGGTTGCCCTGGTGCAGGTCGATCTCGTGGAAATGGCGCAGTGCCGGCAGGACGATCTCCGGCGCAAAGGGCAGTGAAGTAATCGCCGCCCATGGCGACAGCGTGCCGTCATCGGGACCGAAAGGCGCGCCGCGCGCCAGGTAGCCGAAGAAGCGGCGGCCGCCGAGCGTCATATGACGTTTCGTCGGGCCTGGGCCGTCGCTGGCGGTGATGCCCCAGCAATTCTCGCCATAACCGCTAAAACCCTTCGGATTGCGGACGGCATAGTCGCGCTGCAGATAGGCCGCCTGGCGGCTGTTCTCGAAATAGTCGCTGCCGTGATTGCGCATGAAAGCATCACGGATGCCGCGAAAATCGATCCAGATATGCGAGAACTGGTGGACGAAGAGAGGACCGGCATAAACCAGCTCCCGGCCATAGATCTTTTTCCACTTGTAGGTGGACAGCCAGGCCGCATAGCTCTCGGGCGGCAGCGGATGGGTCGGCGAGCCGAGGCCTAGCACATAAAGGATCACCGCCTCGTCGTAGCCTTGCCAGCGGTAGCGCAGGAAGCCTTTTTCGGGCCGCCAGCCATGGGTGACGGTGGAGCCGCCGTTCTGCGCCCAGCGCCAGTCGGCGCGGCGGTAGAGCGCATCGGCGAGCCGACGGATTTCCAGCTCGGATTCGTCCTCCGCATCAAAATAGGCGCCGGCCGCCAGCATGCCGGCGAGCAGGAGCGCCGTGTCGACCGTGGACAGCTCACACTTCCAGACGCGGCGGCCGGTCTTCATGTCGAGGAAATGATAGTAGAAGCCGTTGTAGCCGGTGGCGTCAGGCTCCGGCCCGTGCGGCGCATTCCAGAAGAAGCGAAGTGTGGCGAGCGTGCGTGCAGCGGCGGCGGCGCGAGTCATGAAACCGCGCTCGACACCGACGGGATAGGCCGACAAAGCGAGCCCGACGGCGGCTATGCTGGCGGGCGATCCTGGCGTGTTGCGGTCGGCGACCAGGCCATTGGCCGGGTTGGCCTCGTTGAGGAAATAGTCGAAGGACAGGCGCTGGGTGTTCGAGAGAAGCGCGGCGTTCAGCTGGTGTTCGCTCGATGCATCCATGGCTGCCGATATAGAGGCTTTCGCTGTGCTTCGCACTTTTTAGGCTGGTCAATCATTGGTGAGGAAGGTGAAGGCGGATAGCGACAGGGGTTAACGGCGCCAAAATTCACACTGAGACACTCCTCCTTCTGCAGCAAAGCATGCCGAGCCAATCATCACTGCTGAGCACTTGGCGACGTGCGTCAGTGGCGCGAGCACGCCGCGGTCCGAAAGTCAGACAAGCACCAGAAGCAGCTGTTCTGAACGCGATCCTTGAGTGACCGTAGTGGGCCGGAAGCGGAATGGCAGCTTCGGGCCATGGATATTCAATAGCGGACCTTCGCGCCCGGTGCGAGCGTAGTCTTTTAGCTGACCCTCTGCTGCCGTTCACCCTAAGTCTCGGAACGTCCCAATTGGGGCGAAACGCGACCCTCGGATAGGCGTTCACGAATTCAGCAAAGGCTGGGTTTGACCGCCATAAACTGACATTCGCTCTAGGGTCGGAATGGTTGACGCCGACCATCGCATCGCGACGTTACCCGCGGAGCGCTTTGGAGCGATATCAGCTCGGACAGTTCCGGCCGTCGCCTTTTTCAGGAAGGAAGAAACGTCGCCGCTCGCAAGCGGTCAGTTCGCGTGGAACAGTGTGCTTGGCGTAGTCGATGAGGTCTTGGGGGGTGTGGAAGACGCGGATAATTCGGACGCTTTCTTCACCGGACACGATTGCGATCCTCATTCCATCAGGATTGAAGGCCGCGCGCACCAGCGCCGGTCGGTTGGCTTTGTCCTCCCGGCTGGCAAGCACTGCAATCTCGCGCCCCGACTGCGCCGCCCAGAGCCTGACCGTGCGATCCTGAGACGACGCCGTCACGATATACAAACCGTTAGGACTGAATTGCGCGCTGTCCACTGCGCCGCTGTGTCCCCTGAGAGCGACCCTTTCTGTTCCTGCCGGAACGCTCCAGATTCGACCGGTTCCATCGCGTGAGGCAGTCAGCAGAGACTGACCGTCCTGGCTGAACGTTACTGCTGTCAGCTCGTCGCTGTGGCCCTTCAACGTCGCGACACTGTTTCCGTCCTTGATCGACCAGATCCGCACCGTTTGGTCGAGCGAACCCGTGGCAACCAGTTGGCCGTCCGGACTGAAAGCCGCCGCGGCGATTGGACTATGATGGCCCACGAGAATTTTGAATTCTGAGCCGTCCCTTCTCAAAAGGTGCGCCGCGTTGTCGCTCCTCGCGGCGAGGACGAGATTCCCGTCCGGGCTGAAGACAACGTTCGGTAACGCTCCACTTGTCTTGATGGCGGCAACTTCGACGCCGGTCGCCGTGTCCCACAACTGTGCGGCACCGCGAATCGAACTCGAGCCCAACAGGTCTCCCCGCGGACTGAACTGAACTTGAAGTAGCCCGTCACGCGCGTTGAACTGAGCGATCGCTCGTCTGCTCGCAACGTCCCAAACAAGAACTCGGCCCGGAAGAGATGCGGTTGCAACGCGACTGCCATCAGGGCTGAACGTCGCGCTATGGACAATTTCTTTTGTGTCAAGCTGGGCTATCTCACGTCCGCTTACAACATCCCACAGGTGCGCTGCGCTATCCCCACCTCCAGTCAAAAGGTGCACCTTATCGGGACTGAAGACCGCAAAGGTCGGCGGATATTCGTGGTGGAGCGCAGTCGTCAGAACCCCGTCGATATCCCAGAGCCGAGCGGTGCCATCGTGCGATGCAGTGAGAAGAACGCTGTTGTCAATTGGGCTGAATTCCACGTGCTCGACCAAGGCATCGTGGCCGATGATGGTGGTGAGCAGCGACGCGCGCTCGACGTCCCAGATACGAATCGTGTTATCGATAGAAGCGGTAGCCAAGAAGCGATCGTCCGGGCTGAAGACGCTGTTCATCTCCTGATCGTGTTCATCCGGACCGATGTCAAATAGTTTGAGCCCCGGGGACTCCCGGCCGAGCACATCACGCGATCTTCCCGAGACTCCGTCCCAGAGTCGTGCGGTACCATCGAGTGATACTGTCGCAATCACCCGTCCGTCGTGACTGAACGTCACGCCTTGCAATTGTGTGTCACTCTTGTGGCCGGCCAACGTTGCTATTTGAACTTCGTTCGACACGTCCCAAAGAATATCCTTTCTGGTTGGTTGCCACGTGCTTATGAGCATCCGGCTTCCGTCCGGGCTGAATGCGACGCTGTCTGCCCAAGTGTGGATCTGCAGTGCGCGGGTCAGCCTGCCATCTTCTACATTCCAGATAGAAACGATGCGTTGACTGCCTCTTGCCGTTGCGAAGCGGCGGCCATCCGGAACGAAGTCGGCCCAAGAATCTCCATTGCTCTTTACAGTCAGGACTTTCGTTCCGGTCTGGGCGTCCCAGAGTGACGGATCAATCCCTTCCCCCGCCGTCAGCACCCGGCTGCCGTCTGGGCTGAAAGTCGCGATAGGAAAATTGCCCAGCGGCTGAAGTACAAAAAGCTGCTCCCCTGAGGTGGTGTTCCAGATGCGCGCAGTGCCGTCTCTAGCAACTGTAATGACGCGGCTTCCGTCCGGGCTGAACTCGGCTCTCTCCACGGCGCCTTGGTGACCCCTCAAAACTGCCGTCTCGGTACCGTTCCGGACGTCCCAAATGCGTGCCGTCTTGTCGTAGGATGAGGTGACAATGCGGTCGCCGGTCCGATTGAAAGCTGCATGTGTCACACCGGCACCCTGGCGGAAGATCCGCGTTTGATGGTGTGCCAACAAAGACTTATAAAGCGCGGCCTCCGCTTCAAAGAGATACGGCCGTCCGAACGCAGATCCGCTCGTCGGCAGAGCTTCGAGCGCCAACAAGATCGCGGCCTCAGTGTTACCGCTCGCTGCGGTTTGTTGCGAAAGAAACGCAAGTGAAAGAGACTGGTTGCGGAGCGCCTGGTCGCGCGCTTCGAGAGCCTCGCTCTCGGCCGACCTGGCCTTGTCCGCACTCATTTGCGCCTGCACCGCCTGCCGCATTGCTTCCTGTTGTCCTCTGAACCCAACGAATGCGCCTGCTCCAGCCAAGAGAGCCAACACTGTCGCGACAATGGCCGCATAGCGCGTACGTCGTGCCAGCTGGATCGCAGCAGTTGCCGCAAGATCCCGACGCTCAGCCTCTCCCGCGAGCCGGTCGGCCTCGCGCTCCAAGCGTTCGCGTTTTGCTGCTTCAGCAGCCTCGATCAGTGCCCGCTCTGCTTGCCGGTCCTTCTCCTCTCTCTCCTTCTGGGCACGCGACGACGCCTCGATGTATTCAACGACTTGATCGTCGACTTCCTCGCGTCTCGACAGCAGCAATTCCTCACCCTCGGCGAGACGCTTGCCGGACGGCAACAGAAGCTCGCGGTTCTCGTTGTCCGAGTGCCATCGGTGGGCGTCAGCCTTAAGCCGAGCCCGCGTCTCAAGGAAGCTCCTATTCGCGTTGACAATGTCGCTGGCGCGCGGCCAACGGCTGAGCAGCGCTTCATGTGCCACGCGGACGAAGACATGGCCCGCAGCATCCTCATCACTGACCAGGAGCCGGGTGGCGATCAGCGCGTCGACGAGAGTCAATCGTGCCGGCGTCCCCGCGACTTTGCTGAGCAGGACTGGACTTGCCGTAACCGTTTCATCACCCGGACGCACCGTGGTGAGAGCGCGTAGCACCGCGGGCAATGCCTCCTGGATGTCGGGCGGGAGCGCGTCGACGACTTCATCGGCGCGGCGCGCGATCGCCCCTTCGAGGCCGCCAAGCGCACGATATGCAGCAAAGGTGAGGATCCGGCGCTCCCGGCCCACCTCGTACAGCGCATCGAGAACGAATTCGAGAAGCGGCAACGATCCGGGATCGGCGGCTGCCGCGTCCTGCAGCACGTCATCGAGCCGCCCGAGATCGGCGCGCTCCTCGAAGCGGAGCCCGGCAGCACGAGCTGGCTCGCGAATGATCTGGGCGATCTCAGGGCCCGTCGGCGGCAAGAGCTCATAGCTGCCAAGGCCATCCTTCAGCGCCGAGAAGCCTCGGACTTCGCCGCAGCGGTGAAAGAAATCCGACCGGATCGTCGCAATCACCCAGACCAGTCCGCTGCCGGCGAACGCCGCCAAGAGCCGCAAAAGCGCTTCGCGCGACGCCGGTTCCTTCTCCGTCGTGAACAGCTCCTCTGTCTGATCAATGGCGATCAGTAATCGTATTTGTGAGAGGGACGAGCCAGCCGCGGTGGCTGCTTTGCCGAGTGCATGGCGGATCAGAGTCAGCGCGCGATCGGGAGAACTTCGACAGAGTTGAGTGAGTTCAGCCGCCGTCAGTTCGAGAGCCAACTCGGGCAAAGCACCTTCGCAAAGCAGTCCCGCGGTCAACGAGGCGACAGCATCAGGCCCTTCGGACGGGCGGATCAGGCAACGGCGCCACAAACTGATGCCGACCACTGCGCCGGATCGGGTGATTGAAGGCATCAGCCCGGCGCGCAGAAGTGAAGACTTGCCGGAGCCGCTCATCCCGTAGATGAGCAAAAATGCTTTGCCGTTGGCTGCCAGCTGCTCCAGCCTTTCGGTGCAAGCGGCAATCGCCCGCGCTCTGCCGAAGAAGAGGTGGGCGTTTTCAAATTCGAAGACGTCGAGACCGCGAAAGGGCGACCTGACCTCTTCCTCCGAAGCGAGGGGTACGCGATAGACGTGCACAGGTCGAGCGATATTCTTCACTTTGTGATCGCCAAGATCGATGAAATCGAGCGCCAGCCGATCGCGAGCCTGTGTATAGATCGCTTCGGATACACATATCCCGCCCGGGTGAGATAACGCTTCCAGACGCGCGGCGACATTCACGCCCTCGCCCATGAGGTTGTTACCCTCTACAACGACATCGCCAAGGTTGATCCCAATGCGAAATCGCAGGCGGCCTGGCTCGGGGAAGCCGGCGTTCTGTCTATCGATCTCCAACTGGATTTCGGTGGCACACCGCAGCGCCTCGACAGGGCTTGCGAACTCAGCGATGACACTGTCTCCGGCGCTGCCGAACACCCGTCCCTCATGGTGCACAATCAGCCGGTCAATGATCTGTCGATAGGCCCTCAGGGCCGCAAGAGTACCTTCCTCATCCCTGCCTATCAGGCGGCTGTAGCCGACCACATCAGCTGCAAGGATGGCAGCCATTCTCCGCTGAACGCGATCCACGGTCATAGCCAGCTCCCGCGATACCGGAGCATCCTAGAGGAAATAGCGGCTGATGAGGAGAGAGGCCACTTGACTGTTTCAAGTGACGGTGTCGGCTTGTTTTGACATCGTCGCACAGCCTGCGGATCATTGCTGACGGAACTCGGCCCGCTTGCAAGCAGAGAGATCGGACTTGGTCGACCCTGCCATTCCGCCTCTCATCGCTGCCCTCAAGAGCTCAAAATGCCGCCTCCGATGCGCTCCGCCCTTTGTAGGTGCATTGTCGCTGGGAATGACCGCTTCGTGTGGGGCCGCGACATTGTTGCGATTGTGGCGAACGTCCACACATGGCGCGCCGGCGACTTCCAACGTAGTCGCCGTCGGTGTCTTCTGTGGATGGCTCCCGTATTGCAAGAGGTAATTCGTTGTTCTGGCGCATTGGTCGGGTGCAGTCTTCTGTCCGGCCTGTTCATGCAGCCGTTCGAAGCTGCTGGCCCTGATGGGGTCGGCGAACAAGGTCCCAATCTGCTTTGCAGGCTATGATGCCTCCGACATCGCATGGGTTATCCCTG